>DATMKR010000001.1:0-8286 GCA_035571115.1 Candidatus Acidiferrum sp.
ACACCTGCGCCATCCTGCTTCTCATCGCCAACACGAATCCGAAAATCGTCCAGCAACGCCTTGGCCATTGCCAGCATCGTCATCACCATGGATACGTATGCAAGCTGGCTGCCTAACCTCCAGGCCAGTGCCGCCGAAGCAATGAGTCAGGTCTTCGGGCGCGCGCTTCAGAAGGTCCGAAAGGGGAAGGCCGCATGACCGCGCTTCTGCCGTACAACTGCCGTACATGCCGGGGTGCGCGACAAACGAAGAGCCTTACGAAACATCATATCCCGTAAGGCCCTTTAACCTTTACACCGCGAGGGACTTGAACCCCCAACCAAGTGATTAAGAGTCACCTGCTCTACCAATTGAGCTAGCGGTGCGTCCGCCCAATTCTTCGGGAAAGAAAAACGTGCGCCCTCCGGGGATCGAACCCGGGACCAACGGATTAAAAGTCCGGTGCTCTACCAGCTGAGCTAAAGGCGCCCGTGATGATTTGGGGTGACTGACGAGAATCGAACTCGCGACCTTCGGATCCACAGACCGACGCTCTAACCAACTGAGCTACAGTCACCACAGGCAGATACTTCTTTCCCTTCGGCTGCCGAGCATTCACGCGCCCGCGCCGCGAACCATCCTGCGCCCGGAGGGACTCGAACCCCCATCTTCGAGTTTAGAAGACTCGTGCCTTATCCTGTTAGACTACGGGCGCAAATGCGAGGCACGGCACCCCGGATAGGATACCATGCCTCGTCCAGACTCGGGACGACAGGACTTGAACCTGCGACTTTTGCGTCCCAAACGCAACGCTCTACCAAGCTGAGCTACGTCCCGAGGTTTCGCCACCAGCCAAACTGCGCAGCGGTTTTGCGACGGTGGCAGTTCGCGCAACGCACTTGGCACTTCGTGATCTCTGCCTTAAATCTTACCAGGCTGGCTCCTTGTGCGCAAAGATCCCCAACGTTCTTCACCTTGTCGTCACCAACGTGGTCAAATTCGAGCACCCTTACATCCGACTCGCCACAATCTACGCAGTTGTGACTCATCAGATATTCGCGCATCACTAGGGCGTTGCGGATGCGATACTTCTTCATATTCCCGTATCGTCGTCGATTATGAATGGGTGCGTGTCGCCGATAGTGCTCCTTTGAGTATTCGCTCTGACACGGGCGACAATAGGAGTTGCGATCGAGTCCGAATCGTCTAAACGGGAACGAATCTACGGGCAGCAACTGCTTGCAGCGTGGACAATGTTTCATGCCTTTATAAAAGCACGCAAGAGTGCCAGCAGTATTGCACTCAGTGAATTCCTTCTTTAAGAAACGCTAAAACAGCAGCGCATGATAGCCGACGTAGGTTGAGAGATCGCCTTGAAATGCGTCTCCGGTAAGCAACGAAACCTCTTCGATTCGCAAACCGGCGCGCAACGCCGCGCGCGCGATTCGCAGGTTCGCACCCGGCACCAGCGCCGAACACCAAGACGCCCCGTATGTCCGTGTAAGCGAGAGCAGCGCGTAGGCAAAGATCTGCACGAGATAGGCTTGCGAGGCGCAGCTTAACGGCCCGACGCGGCCGTCGGGCCAGACGTAGGCGTACGCGACAAACTCGCCGCGCAGGAAGAACGCGTGGCCCGTAGCGCCGTCGGCGAACCGCTCGTGATCCGAGTCGCGCGTCGTACCGCGCGTCTGGGCGTCAAGCCCGCGCAGCCCGAATCCATGCGAAACCGAGTCGACCGCGTCCACCTCAAACCGGTAGTCGCCGGCGGCCATCTTCGCAAGCTCCTCTTCTCGCGGAATCGCGCCGGCAAACCGCACGATCGGCTCGCGCAACATCATGCGTTGCCGCAAGGCCAGCGCTAGGCTCCCGGCATCGCTCGGATCGACCATCATCGCGCGCGAACGATCTCCGGCGTCGAGAAATGCCGCAGCCAAAAGTTCGCCGCCCACACCGGTACCGCGATACGAAGACTCAACGAAGAGTTCGCCCACGTAGCGCTCGGCCTCTGAGTCGTGCGCAACCGCGATTCCCACAGCCTCGCCGGCGTCGCGCGCGACCCAAACCGTCCTCCGTTCCGCAGCGGCTAACGCGATCCGGAGTGCGGTGTCGTCGCAGTTCCGCCGGCGCTGGATCGATCGAACTTCATCGGCACCCCCGAGCCCGATCGTAAGATCAGACACGGCCGCGCAGCGCCGAGAGCAATGCGTCGGCGGCGCGCCGCCGATGGCTGACGGCGTTCTTCTCCTTTTCGCTCATCGCGGCAAAGCTGCGGCCGGATGGCGGATAGAAGAACAATGGATCGTAACCAAAACCACCCGCACCGCTCTCGACCTCCAACAGGTAGCCGTTCACGTGACCGGTCACGACGACGGGCTCTCGGCCGGGTTCAATCAGAGCCAGCGCGCAGACGAATCGCACCGAACGCCGGTAGGGTGGCACGCCCCGCAGCTCGTCGAGCAATGCGGCGCGGCGCTCCGGCCATCCGATATCCGCTCCACCGTATCGCGCGGAGTAGACCCCGGGCCTTCCCTCGAGCGCATCGACCTCCAACCCGCTATCGTCGGCGAGTACCATGCCTTCAATGCCACGCTCCTCCAGCGTCGCGGCGAGCGCTTGCGCCTTGAGGAGCGCATTGCCGGCGTACGTCTCGGCGTCCTCGACGACGGCGTCGTATTTCCGCGGCTTCGCAAGCGTAAGTGCGCTCCCCGAGAAAATCGCTCGCAGTTCGCGAAGCTTTCCCGCGTTCTGCGTGGCGACGAACGTCTTCACGAGCCAAGCCGCAAGACGGCCATGAACGCCTCTTGTGGAAGCTCGACCTTGCCGACACGCTTCATCCGTTCTTTGCCGACCTTTTGTTTCTCCAAAAGCTTACGCTTACGCGTGATGTCGCCGCCGTAGCATTTTGAAAGGACGTTCTTGCGCATCGCGGTAACGGTTTCGCGCGCGACGATCTTTCCCGAGATCGCCGCCTGGATCGGCACCTCGAACATTTGACGAGGAATAAGCTCCTTGAGTTTCTCGGCCATCGCTCGTCCGCGCATTACGGCCTTGTCGCGCGCTACGATGAACGAGAGCGCGTCCACCACCTCGCCGTTGAGGAAGATCTCGAGCTTCGCGAGGTCTCCTTCCCGATAGCCGATCACCTCGTAATCGAGCGACGCGTACCCTTTCGTCCTCGATTTGAGCGCGTCGAAGAAATCGACGATCACTTCGATTAACGGCATCTCATAGGTCATGATCACGCGCCCGTCGTGCAGGTATTCCATATTGTCGAGGGTCCCACGCCGGCCTTGCGTGATCTCCATGATCGCGCCGACGTACTCCGGCGGGGAAATGATGGTCGCCTTGACATACGGCTCTTCGATCGAGCGAATCGCGGTCGGAGGCGGAAGCTTCGAGGGATTGTCAACCATCAGCGTGCTGCCGTCGCTGCGCACGACCCGGAAAAGGACGGACGGAGCCGTCGCAATCAGGTCGAGACCGTAGCCGCGTTCGAGGCGTTCCTGGACGATCTCCATGTGCAGCAGCCCTAAGAAGCCGCAGCGAAAGCCGAAGCCCAGGGCTGCCGAGCTTTCGGCCTCGTAAAGGAGTGCGGCATCGTTGAGTTTGAGCTTTTCGAGCGCATCGCGAAGCAGGTCGTACTGCCCCTCATTTGGATAGAGGCCGCAGTAGACCATCGGCACCGCTTTACGGTAGCCGGCCAAAGCGATGTGCGCCGGGTCGCTCGCCGACGTAATCGTATCGCCGACGTCGATCTCTCCCAGCGACTTGATGTTCCCGATGACGTAGCCCACGCTTCCGATATCGAGCGATTCCGCCGGGCGCATCTGCGGCGCGAAGACGCCGACCTCGGTGCATTCGTAGATGCGTTGATGCGCCATCGACATAAAACGAGTGCCGGCGCGGAGCGTCCCGTCGACCACCCGCACGTAGCTGACCACGCCGCGATAGGGATCGAACTGCGCGTTGAAGACCAGCGCGCGCAAGCGATCGTGATGGCCTTTGGGCGGCGGAATTCGATGGACGATCGCTTCGAGGATCTCCTCGATGCCGACACCGTTCTTGGCGCTGGCGAGGATGCATTCGCTGCGCTCCATCACCAGCAGCTCCTCGACCTCGCCCATTACGCGCTCGGGATCGGCAGCGGGCAGATCGATCTTGTTGATCACCGGAATGATCGTGAGATCGTGTTCGAGCGCGAGGTGATAGTTCGCCAGCGTCTGCGCCTCGATGCCTTGGGCGGCGTCGATGATCAGAACGGCCCCTTCGCAGGCCGCTAGGGATCGTGAGACTTCATACGAGAAATCGACATGCCCCGGCGTGTCGATCAGATTGAGCTGGTACTGCTCCCCGTTGAGCGCTCGATAGTTGAGCGTAACCGGATGCATGCGAATTGTAATGCCGCGCTCGCGCTCGAGGTCCATCGCGTCGAGCGCCTGCTCTTCGAGGTCTCGCGTGGCGACCGTGCTCGTGATTTCGAGCAGCCGATCGGAAAGCGTCGTCTTGCCATGGTCGATATGCGCGATGATGCAAAAGTTGCGAACGTTGCTCGCGACGTCGATACGGTGTGGGCGATCGGTTTTGAGAGCCAAGCTGTAAAGGTTAGAAGACCGGTATGCAGCTGTTGAATTCGAGATGCCCTAGCGCCGGTCGAACCAGAAGCTGCAAGGCAAAGAATAGGATCAGAAACGCGAGATCGAGCCCTCCGAGCGGCGGAACGACCCGGCGTATCGGAATCAGCACCGGCTCGATGATCGCCGCCAAGTAATAAACCCAACGTCCCCGGCGCAGATCGGGAAACCAAGAGACGATCGCGTACACGAAGAGGAGCATCGTATAGATGTTGACGAGCCAGTACAACGCCTGTGCTAAGTCGCAAACGAGCAGATTCACGTACGGCCCGTTCTACGAAGCCGGCGAGCGAGCCCGCTCGATGGCTTCCAACTCCTCCGGCGACGCCTGGACCGTCGGCTTGAAAGCAGCAACCGGTTTGCCGAACGTGCGCGTGCCGTCGCGCGAATAGATGCTCGTCACAACTACGCCGTCGCCCTGGCGATTGAGTAGCGCCAGAGCGTAGGAGAGACCCGCCTCGCTATCGGTAAAGGCATCGTATCGCACGAAGCCGCAGCGCGACAGATCGGTCGCGGCCAGCGCCTCGAGGCCGCCGATTCTTGCGCCATCGCTTTCCAGGGCGGCACGCAGGGATGCATCGCTGCTCTCGAGCGCGGCGAGCCGGCCGGCTGCCCCGCCGGCGCCTCCGGCAATCAGATCGTCATGAGTTTCGAGCAGAGCGCCGGTGCGCGCGAGCGTCGGGCGAACGACGGCGACGTGATAGATCGCCAGCGCCACGAGTGCGCCGGCGAGGGCGGCTACGGCCGGATAAATAGATTGAAACTCTTGCATAAAATTCAGAAGACCACGACGAGAGTCAGGTGGATCACGGCACCCGTAAGGGATCGCTTACCGTTGCTACCTTCCGGCTCTGGCGGGGTTCACGAGGTTACGCCGCGTGAAGCCCAACTCCCATCATGGCCACGCCATGATAGCATATGCCCGCACGAGCGCGAGGAAGCGGCCTTGCCGTCGCCAACGATGCCTGCATGACCCAGACGTCGATCGTGGCAGCTATCACATTAGTAGCATCTACGGCGTGGCTGCAGGTTGGAAGCAACGATATCACCGCCGGCCATGCCATCCCCAAGGTCTTCATGGCACGCCACTGCGGCGGCCAAAACCGCTCGCCCTCGCTTGCCTGGAGTGGGGCGCCCCACGGCACTGCGTCGTTCGCCATCGTGATGCACGACGCAGACGCTCCGATTCCGGGCGGCTTCTACCACTGGGTTCTCTATAATCTGCCAAGCGGGACGAGCCGTCTCGACCCGGACGTCAAGCTGGCCGCCGACCAACTCGGCCAGACCTCGGCGGCCCGCACGGAGTATCATGGCCCCTGTCCACCTCCCGGCCCCGCACACCACTACACAATAACGGTGTATGCGTTGGACATTTCGCATGTTTCGGCCACGACGCCGCTGACCGGCTCAGAACTCGAACGCAGCATCGACGGCCACGTGATCGCTCGAGGCGTTCTCGAAGCGACCGCGGCAACCAGCCCCTGATCCTGACAAAGCCGGACCGTATCCCGAAGACGTCGAAGGCTCTGCGTTAATGGACGAGGTTATCATCAAAGTCCGCGAGAGCGGTCCCTATCTGATCCGTGGAAAAGTCACGCTTACCGACGTCGACGGAAACCCTTACACCGTGGAGGGCGCAAATGTCGCGCTCTGTCGTTGCGGCGGCTCGCAAAACAAGCCGTTCTGCGACGGAACGCACCGCGAGAACGGATTCGCGGCAACCGAACGTGCGGCGGTGGTAGAGCAGAGCGTTCCGTAGTGCCGTCGTACCTGCGAGAAGGGCGCGTGCCCCATAAGCGCCACATTCAGTTTCGACGACCCGACGGCGGCCTTTACGCCGAGGAGCTCTTCTCAACCAAGGGTTTCGAAAGCGTTTACTCCTTGATCTATCATCTCCGGCCCCCGACTGCGACGCTGGACGTTCGGCCCTGGGAGCGCGCGCCGATCAGCTTTTCCGCCAACGACCCGCTGCGCAATCGTCACTTCAAAACGCCGCAGGTCGCGCGCGACGGCGAAGACGCCATCGAATCGCGCACGCCGCTGCTGGGCAACGACGACGTGGTCATTTCGATCGCGAACGCGCAGCGCCCGATGGAGTACTTCTACCGGAACACCGGCGGCGACGAGCTGCTCTTTATTCACTCCGGCGCGGGCGTCATCGAAAGCCAGTTCGGCGAGCTCGCATATCGCGCGCACGATTATCTCGTCATTCCGACCGGAACGACCTATCGACTAGTCCCGGCGTCGCCGACGCGCATGCTCGTGCACGAGATGACCGGAACGATCACGCTGCCGCGCAAGTATCGCAATGAGTTCGGACAGCTCGAAGAGCACGCGCCGTACTACGAGCGAGACTTTCGATCGCCAACGCTCAAGCCGCCGGTGGAGGCTCAAGGCGAATACGAGGTTCGAGTAACCAGTGGCGGACGCCATGCGATCTACGTCGTGCAAAATCATCCGTGCGACGTCGTCGGCTGGGACGGCTATTGCTATCCCTACGCATTCAACCTGGAAGAGTTCGCACCAATTACCGGAAAGCTGCATCAACCGCCGCCCGCGCATGCGACCTTCGAAGCGCCCGGAGCCGCGTTCTGCGCCTTCGTGCCGCGCATGTTCGATTATCATCCGCTGGCAATCCCCGTTCCGTACAACCACTCGAGCGTGGACTGTGACGAAGTGCTCTATTACGTGAGCGGAAACTTCATGAGCCGGCGCGGCGTCGAAGAGGGCTCGATCACACTTCACTCGTCGGGCGCGCCGCATGGACCGCAGCCCGGCGCTGTGGAGTCGAGCCTCGGCAAGACGTCAACCGACGAGATCGCGGTAATGGTCGACACGTTTAAACCGCTGCAGCTCGCGGAAGCGGCCGTCGCCTGTGAGGATCCGAGTTACTTCCGCTCCTGGATCGAAGCTCCGAGCACGGTCTAGGCGGGTTCGATCCGCCCGCGCGCCGCGCCGAATCCGATCCGGCGTGCTCCGGGCCGCTCGCACCAGCCGCGCAGCGTAACTTCGTCGCCGTCCTCTAGAAAGCGGCGGTTCTCGCCGCCGGAAAGTACGATCGGGCGCTCTCCGTTCCAAGTTAGCTCGATCAAGCTTCCCTGGGTTCCCGGTTCGGAACCGCTAATGGTTCCCGACGCAAAGAGATCGCCCGGCCGCGTGACGGCACCGTTGGCCGTCGCGTGCGCGAGTTGTTGCGCGACGTTCCAGTACATGCCGGCAAAGGTCGTCTGCGAGATCGTTTGCGGTGCGATCCCTACCTCTTCCATCTGCCGTGTTCGCAGATCTACTGCGAGGGAAATCGCGTACGCCCAGGGTTCGTCGACGCGTAAGTACGAGAGCGGCTGCGGCTCCTGGACCGGGCCTTGCACGCGAAACGGCTCCAGCGCGTCGAGCGTCACGATCCAAGGCGAGATCGTCGTCGCAAACGATTTTCCTAAGAATGGTCCGAGCGGCTGATACTCCCAGGCTTGAATATCGCGCGCGCTCCAATCGTTGACCAAGACCAGCCCGAAGATATGCTCGGCCGCGTCGCGCACCGGAATCGGCGCGCCCAGCCGATTTCCCGGCCCCTCTACAAAGCCGACTTCCAGCTCGATGTCCAAGCGGCGGCTCGGTCCAAACTCGGGCGCCGCATCACTCGGCGTTTTCCGCTGTCCGCACGGGCGGCGAATCGGGG
>DATMKR010000002.1:0-2199 GCA_035571115.1 Candidatus Acidiferrum sp.
GATAGGATACGCGGTGGCGCGTCGGGCGGCAGGCGCGGCACGGCGTCACGGACCTGATGTGCGGCGGCGACCTGAGTCGGCTTGCGCAATGCTGATGGCGAGGAAGATGCCGAAGCCGCTTTCGGCGGAGCAGCGGTAGGATGCGGTTGCGTGGTAGCGTGGACCTTCGCCGCGAGTGAAGCTGGGGTCGCGACCTGCTTTGCGACGGCGCTCGGACGCGGAGGAGCCGAACGTGCTACCGATTTAGGAGTGGTTTGGGGTGCCGGCGATTGAGCTGGGACCCCCGCGCCGCTGCCCTGCCTGCAGGCCGCGAGCATGACCGAGCACACGGCGATTGACGCGGCCGAACGCACGTTCACCATGTCCTCCTACCTTCTGGAGGCGTTGGCGCATTCCGCTGCGGCAAGCGAGGCCGACCAAGGTGTTGAAAGCCCCTCAACGCATGAGCAATTCCGCGCGCCCGGTCGTAAGCATCGTCGTTCCTCTCTACAACGAAGCCGGAAACGTTCGGCCCTTGCTCGAGCGGCTCGGCGCGGTCGCGGCTCGCCTTGGCGACGAGGCGGATTTCGAAATCGTGCTCGTCAATGACGGCAGCACCGATGGAACGCTTGCGGCTATCCGCGAGGAAATGCGGCGCCGGCCGCATGTCGTGCTGGTCAACCTCTCGCGCAACTTCGGTCACCAGCTCGCCGCTACCGCCGGTCTCGAGATCGCCGCGGGCGAGGCCATGGTCCTCATGGACGGCGACTTGCAGGATCCGCCCGAGCTCATCGAAGCCTTTTTGCGAAAGTGGCGCCAAGGCTACGACGTGGTCTACGCGGTTCGCCGAACGCGCCAGGGAGAGAGCCGCTTCAAGGTTTTTACCGCCCGCGTCTTCTATCGGATCATCAAGCGCCTTACGAAGATCGTGATTCCGCTCGACGCCGGCGATTTTCGCTTGATGAGCCGGCGCGTAGTCGAAGCGCTGCGCCGCTCGCCGGAGCGTCATCGGTTTTTGCGGGGCATGGTGAGCTGGGTGGGCTTTAATCAGGTTTCAGTCGAGTACGACCGGGACGTGCGCCATGCGGGAACCACGAAATATCCGATTGCCAAGATGGTCCGTTTTGCAATGGACGGCATCACCTCGTTTTCCGACATTCCACTGCGCTTTGCCTCCTATTTTGGCTTCACGGTTAGCGCCATCGCTTTCATCTACGCGCTGATCGTCATAGCCTTTAAGCTCTTCAGCCTGAATCCGCCGGCCTACACACCCGGTTGGGCCTCGACCATCGTCGCGGTACTCTTTCTCGGCGGCGTGCAGCTGATGAGTTTGGGCATTCTAGGCGAATATCTGGGACGCGTTTACGACGAAGTGAAAGCACGCCCGCTCTACCTAATCAGCGACATTGAACGATCTTGACGTACCGTCCGGTCGTCGACCAGTTCGTCGTTCCGATTCCCCTCGATCCTGCGTCGGCCGCCCTCTTTGTGGCCGCGTTCGTCGCGGCAGCGCTGTTAACGTCGCGCCGCCCGCTCTACGGGCTTTTGGCGCTGCTGCTCACTACGCCGATTGCGTTCGCTCACGAAGCGCTCGGCACGACGATCACGCTCCCAAAAGTGGTGCTGCTCGGGGTGCTGGTTGGGCTCACGACGTTTCCGAGTGCGGCGAAGCTCCTGCGCAAGCACCCGGCGCCGCTGCTGTTGAGCGCGCTCGGCCTCTACCTTCTTGCGACGGCCTTAACGCTGCTCGATGCCGCGCACCGCGGTCCGGCAATCCGCGAGAGCTTCAAAGTCGCGCAGTACGCGGCCACCTTTGTGGCCGCATTTCTCTGTTACCAACTAGACGCCGAAGATGCCCCGCTCGTTAGCGCAGCGGCAATCGCCGCGATCGCCGTCGCGCTCTCGGCGCTCGTCCAAGAGATTACCGGCGCACCGTCGGGTTTGTACATTGGTTCGGCGATCGTTCCGCGCATTGCGGGTCTGCTGGAGGGACCGAATCAGCTGTCAGGTTACTGCGAGATTGCGGTAGCTACGCTGGGAGCCTGGGCACTCGTCCGGCGGTCGGCGTTGCTCGACGTCGCGCTCGTGCTCGCGGTCTGCGCGGACATCCTAAGCTTCTCGCGCGCTGGTCTCTTGGGGTTGGGCGTCGTCGGGGTTACTTTGGGGTTGGCCGGAGGCAAGCGCAGCTGGTGGGCGCTACGTCCGGCTTTGCTCGGCCTG
>DATMKR010000003.1:0-27301 GCA_035571115.1 Candidatus Acidiferrum sp.
TGGCCACCGGGGCCTCCAGCGCCTCCCGATCCACCCTCTGTTTGGCTGCCTCCGCCGCCTCCGCGACCGGCGCCTGCGGCGCCTTGGCCACCGTGTTTACCGGTCGGACCGCCGCCGGCACCACCACGCCAAACCGGAAGGCCGGACGCGCCACCCGCGCCTGCGCCGCCACCAGCGCCTGCGACCAGGATACGATCACTCAAGCCATCGCCGCCCTCTCGTACATCCGAGGCACCACCTCCGCCGTATCCTCCGCTGCTGGGCACTCCTCCGCCACCGTTGAAGCCGCCGCTTTGGGTGGACCCTTGCCCTCCAACGAACACGTACAACGTCTCGCGAGGTGTAACCGGAATCGCGGCTTGAGTACGGCCGCCCCGTCCGTACTTTTTTGACGCTCCGGCGGCGCCGTCGGCAACCACGTTAATCGACCTGACGCCGGACGGAACTTTGAACGATTGCTCGGCGCCTGTGTAGTAAAAGGTCTGGCTGTCGGAAGTGCCGCTTCGTACGTCGCTTGCACGATGGAAGCTTGAACGATTGCTCAGCGTCCGTGTAAAAAGAGGGACCGCTCCGTTCGTCAAGTTCGATTCGCTGCACGGCGCCAAAATTGCAATCGCCGGGGTTTGCGTCGTCGAGCTCGACACACTAATCGGTGGCTGCGATCCGCCGCATCCGGCGAGCATTGCAACGGCCACGCACCGAGTAAGCGCGCAGCGACCAAGACCTGAAAGCCGCATCCCCTGCCTCCTGAAGCCCGAACGAATGAACGGCTCACAAGGTTCGGCACGGTGCAGCCTAGTCCCCGGCGCGATAACGCTGCTTGCGAACTCGTACGACGTTCGGGAAGAGTTTATAGTACCGACGTCGGGCTGACGGCAAAGCCGATGGCCTCGGAAAGGCTACCGAGTTGCAATGTTTTGAAGGCATTGCCACCTGCCGGGTATTTGAAGAAGCCGATGCCTTGCGACACGAACGCGAGCGCTAGATCTCGGCTCACGAGAAAGAACCATACTCCTGTACTGCCATTGAACGCAACGGTACCCTTTAAGGTAGCCCTCAAGCCGCGAATTTGAAAGCGACCGATGGTAGCTTTATCTTGATCCGCGATCACTAGGTACTTACCGTCCCACTGCACCTCGCCGGGAAACTCTAGAGTGGAACTCAATGCGATTGCTTCGCCGCTGGTGCTGCCGCTGGGAATTTCGCACAATCCGGCCCCGCCATCGGAGAGCGTAGCAAAGCCGTTTACGAAGAGGTCGCCCTTCTTGTCGTAGGCGAGGAAGTAGTATTTAGCCAGGTTGGGGCATGTCACCGAGATCGGCGAGCCGGTTCCGCCCTTGAAGATCTCGACGTTGCCGTTGCCATCGCTGGTGGAGATGATGTCGGAGACCGCAACGTCGCCCTTCTCGTCGACCGCGCAGCCGACCGGGTACTCACCCGGCGTCGCGAGTGTCTGCTTCGGGGTGATTGTACCGTGGGCATACTCGAAAACGTCGGATTCGCCGGTATTCGCAACGAAGACGTTCCCGTTCTGCTCGCTGCAAAGGCCCTGCGGTTCCGAAAGGCCTTCGGACGTGCTGCCTTTGAGCTTGCCCCGCCGGTACGTGTAAAAGTATAAGGTGTCGGTTCCGGAATCGGTGACATAGATCAAGCGACCCGCCGAGCCGGCACCGGGAAGCGGGATCTGCGGTCGTACGAGCGCGCTCGCAGCGACGCTGCCGGGAGCTGACGACGGCGTACCGCCGCCGCATCCCGTCAATGCGAACGCCGCTGCGATGAACGCACCACTCAGGATCGAACGAAACTGCACGGAGCGCTCCTTGTAACGGTCAACCGCGGCAGAGTAGCTTACTTGAGTCTTTTCACGCTGGAGCCGACGGCCGGACTTGAACCGGCGACCTATTGTTTACGAAACAATTGCTCTACCAACTGAGCTACGTCGGCGATGCAGCGCGTCGGCGAGGCGCGCGAGGCCGGACGGCGGTCCTTCCACGGAGCCTTCGTCGCCCCTCCCCAATCTGTCTAAGGTACGTCGTGAAAAGTTCCCCGCTTGGCGCCCTCGTCGAGGTCGAGGTCGTCGAGAAGATAATATACGATCTTGCGGTCGTCGAAGCCCACTTTAGCGAGCGAACGCCCTGCGATTTCGACGACCTCGTGGATGTGGCCAGTGCGGCCCGCGTACTCGTAGTTGACGGCCGTGTAGTTGGGATCGTCGGGTCTTGGATGCGGTGTGGCCTTTACGCCGCGCAGCGGAGTCCGGTGTCGGTGCATAGGCGCGAGGTTCGACGTGGCTATTTCCGAAGCTTCGTCCATGATTATCGAGTATCGAGGCAAGCGGCCGAAGATCGCCTCATCGGCTTTCGTCGCGCCCAATGCCGTGTTAATCGGCGACGTCGAAATCGGCGCAGAGTCGAGCATCTGGTTTGGAGCCGTTCTGCGCGGCGACAACGGACCGATTCGGATCGGAGCGCGCACGTCGATTCAGGATAACGCGGTCGTGCACGTCAGCGAACGGGGCGGCACGTTCGTCGGGGACGACGTGACGGTTGGTCACTGCGCGGTGATGGAAGATTGCACGATCGAACGCTACGCCCTGATCGGAAGCAACGCGACGCTGCTCAACGGATGCACGATCGGCGAGGGTGCCTTGATTGCGGCGGGCAGCGTCGTCGGGCAAAATGCGGCGATCCCGGCGCGCGTCGTTGCGGCGGGCGCGCCGGCTGCCGTAAAGAAAGCCCTGGAAGGCGAGGCTGCCAAGTGGATCGAGATCTCCTCGCAAGAGTACGTCAAGCTCTCGCGGATGTATCTCGCTCAGAGCATCGGTGCCGTCGAAGACCAGGGAATCAGTTAGCTCGGATGCACCGTCGTCCAAATGAGGACGACGTTGAGTACGAGAATCGCGACGCCGGCGCACGCGGCTAGCGCGGTCACAAACGGACGGTTCACTAGGTCGCCCATGGTTTTTCGATGCGCTCCCAACAGCACCAGCGCAATCACCGGGACCGGCAATACGAAGCTCAAGATCACTTGACTGATGATGAGCGTTTGCGTGACGTTGAGCCCGAGCGCCACGACGACGACCGCCGGCAGCATCGTGATCACCCGACGAACCCAAAGCGGCACGGTGAAACCGATGAAGCTTTGCATGATCACTTGGCCGGCCATCGTGCCGACAACCGAGCTCGAAATCCCCGACGCCATGAGCGAGATCAAGAACACGACCGCCGCGAGGTTGCCGAGCAGCGGCGTTAAGGTGCGATACGCCGTCGCAATATCGGCGACGTTCGCATGTCCGGTCGCATTAAAAACCGCTGCCGCCATGTACATCATTGCCAGGTTAACCAAGCCTGCGATGGTCAGCGCGACGATCACGTCGACGTACGAAAAACGTACGATCCGCCCGACGTCGCGGCGATTCTTGCCGACGATTCGATCCTGAGTGAGGGCGGAGTGCAGGTAGATCGCGTGCGGCATGACGGTCGCACCGACGATGCCCACGGCCAGAAAAAGGCTCGAGGGGCCGCCGAGCCAGGGCACGACCGAATGATAGAGCACGAGATGCCAGTTCGGTTTGGACAGCACCGTCTCACCGACGTAACAGATCGCGATGATACCGACAAGCGATCCGATCAACGCTTCCATCGTGCGAAAGCCGTACCGGTGCAGCGCGAGAATCGCATACGTCACGACGCCGGTAATGACGGCGCCGATCAACATCGGGATGTGGAAGAGCAAATAGAGACCGATGATCGCTCCGAGGAACTCCGCGAGATCGGTCGCCATCGCTCCGACCTCGCTAACGATCCACATCGAGACCACGACCGGTTTGGGTGCGTTGTCCCGTGAGAGCTCGGCGAGATTCTTTCCGGTCGCGATGCCGAGCTTCGCGGAGAGCCCCTGGAAGAGCATGGCCATCAGGTTGGCGAGCACGACCACCCAGAGCAGCCGGTAGCCGAACGCAGCGCCGCCTTGAATGTTGGTTGCAAAGTTGCCGGGATCCATGTAGGCAACGGACGCAACAAACGCTGGGCCGGCAAACGGCAACAGCGCTCGCCAACCACGCCGGTTCCCGGCCAACACCTCGTTCGCAGCGGCGACAACGCGCGGGCTGGGGCCGCCAACGCCGTAGCTACGTTGCAATGCGCACCATCGCTGCGTGACGGTGATTGAGCGAGACGACGCGCTTTCCGCAGCGCACGCGCATCTTCACGGCGTCGTTCCGTTCGACGCGGAGCGCTGCACCCGGAAGCACGCCGGCCGCGGCAAGCGCACCGACGGCTTCATCGTCGCGATCGTCGAGGCTCACGACCACGACGCGAGCTCCCGCGGCAACGCTCGCCAACGTAGGCAGTGGACCGCCGGCAGCCACAGCGTCGTCGTACGGAATCGGATGCCCGTGAGGATCGCTGCTCGGGCGCCCAAGAAAGGCGGCGATTCGCGAAGCGAGATCGTCCGAGATCACGTGCTCGATGCGCTCGGCCTCCGCGTGCACGCGTTCCAACGGCACGTCCAACGAGCGATGGAGAAAGGTTTCGAGCAGGCGGTGACGACGCACCATCGCAACCGCGAGCGCGCGCCCTTTGCCGCTGAGCCGGAGCGGTTTGGCCGGCGCGGGCTCGGGTTCCAAAAGGCCGTCGCCTTCGAGGAGGCGCTTTGCCTTGCTCACCGAGACCCGGCTCACGTTGAGATATCGCGCTACCGCCGCGGCTCGCACGGGGGCGCCTCCGCCGAGTTGATAGATCGCCTTGACGTAATCTTCGCGCGCCCGCGACGGGGACCGGTCCGATCCAACGGTCAGCAGGTCCGTCGCAGTCCTGTTACCCATGGCTAACGCTAACCATGGTTAACAGATTGGCTCGGGTCTTCTAAAGCCCCTTCAGGCGCGTGGCGTCGCGGTCTGGGATTGGGAGCCTAGGAGTCGGTTGGACAGGATCCTAGGGCGACGGGTAATGCGTTTCGTCGGCGTAAGGAAGAAATAGCGTAAACTCCCGCTGGAAGCGCAGCTTTACGGTGCCCGTCGGACCGTTGCGATGTTTGGCGATGATGAACTCGGTCAGATCGGGCTCCGGAGTTTCGGGATTGTAGTAGCCGTCGCGATAGAGGAAGGCGACGACGTCGGCCTCCTGCTCGAGCGAACCCGAGTCTCTCAAGTCTGCCAGCATCGGTCGCTTCTCGCTGCGAATTTCTACGCCGCGGTTGAGCTGAGCCAGCGCGACGATCGGCACCTGGAGATCCTTCGCCGTGATCTTGAGCGTGCGGCAAATTTCCGATAACTCCTCGTTACGGTTGGCATTGCGCGCAAGCACGCCGGGACGAACGAGCTGAAGGTAGTCGATGAAGATCGCAGCCAATCCGACGGTGGACTTCAACCGCCGGCAGCGGCTGCGCACATCGCCGATCGTCAGCGCACCCATGTCGTCCAGATAGATCGGAAGTTCGTTGAGCGTGCCCATCGCGCGCGAGATATCTTCCCATTGATGCTGCTTGATGTTGCCGCGCCGCATATCGTTCATCGAGATCCGCGCCTCGGCGCAAATCAAGCGCTGAATCAACTCGTTGTTCGACATCTCCAAGGAGAAGAACGCGATCGGCTCGCCGCACTCGCGCGCTGCGGCGACCGCCATGTTGAGCGCGAACGAAGTCTTGCCCATGCCCGGTCGCGCCGCGACGATCACGAAGTTGCCCGCCTGGAAACCCGTCGTCATCGCGTCCACGTCGCGAAAGCCGGACGTCAGCCCGGTGCGATCGCCGCGCATGTGAAAGAGCCGATCGATATGATCGAACGCGTCCTTCATCAGCCGGCTGACCGGCATGAACTCGGTGATGCCGCGCCGCTCGCCGATCGTATAAACGAGCTGCGCCGACCGGTCGAGCGCTCCGGGAACGTCCTCTTCGCCCTCGAAGCCGAGCTGGGTGATCTCCGTTCCGGCGTGAATCAGCGAACGGAGCAGCGATTTCTCGCGGACGATCGTCGCATAGTAGCGAGCCGATCCGGCGCTCTGCACCGTATCCATGAGCGCGCTGATATACGAGAGGCCGCCCACGCGCTCCAGAACGTTGCGCCGCTTGAGCTCCTCGCCGACGGTGATCTTATCGACCGGCTCGCCACGCTCGTACAGGTCGACCAGCACGGCGAAGATCGTTTCGTGCACGTGCGCGTAAAAATCCGCCGGACGAACGATTTCGCCAACGGCCGCAAGCATTTCGCGATCGACCAGCACGGAGCCGATCACGGCCATCTCGGCCTCGAGATTGCTCGGCGGAATACGGTCGATCGTTGAGCGAATCGGTTGGACTGTCATGAGCGTCGAGCCGCTGTGCCTCGCCGCGCCGGTGAACGCCTTGTGGGTCGCTTGTGCATAAGGAAAAATTTACGCGAGTTGTGTGCCATACGTGGTGGCACACAGAAGCGAGTGCTTTAGCGCCGGCGGTCGGGGAGGTCGCGCAGCACTTGCGCGACGCTGGTAACCGGAACCACGTCCATCCCGCTTAGCGCAACGTCGATCTCGCGTGCGTTCTCCTTGGGCACCAGGACGCGTCGCATACCCGCCTGACGGGCCGCGTAAAGCTTCTCGACGACGCCGCCTACCGCGCGCACCTTTCCTTGGATCGAGAGCTCGCCCGTGATCGCGAGGTCTTGAGGAATCGGCGTCTTCGTGACCGCCGAATAGAGCGCGAGAAAAATGGCGAGCCCGGCGGAAGGTCCGTCGATGTTTCCGCCGCCGACGACGTTGATGTGCAGATCGAAATCGGCAATGTCGATGCCGGTCACGGCGCGCATGACGCTGGTCGCGTTGAAGACGGAGTCTTTGGCCATCGATCCGGCCGTATCGTTGAAGCGAGTCGTTCCTTTGCCGGGTTGCGATGCGGGAAAGGCGACCGCTTCGATCTCGATGATGCTTCCCAAATGATGCAGGACGCCCAGTCCGAAGCTCTTGCCGATCTCGCGCGTCGCGCGCCCCTTCACCTGCGTGGCGCGTACCAGCCGGCTCGTGCGAACGACGGCGCGCACGTCTTCTTCGAGGATCGAAGGATGCTTGATCGCGGTAGCTTGCGGCTTGCTCGGGTAGAGCCGATAGAGTGCCTGACCGTAGGCGTCGGCAACGATTTGCACCGCCTTGCGTCCCTCGATCGTGTAGGACGCAATCAGCGCAGCGACGCCGCGCGCGGCCCTGGCGCCCAGCCGCCGAATCGCGCCCAAAACGATCGTGAGGATTTGATGCTGCGACAGCGGCGCGAAGAAGATCTCGGCGCAGCGCGAGCGTATCGCGGGATCGATGTCGTCGGGTTCGCGAGTCGTGGCGCCGATCAAAATGAAGTCGGCCGGAGCGCCCTCTTTGAAGAGGCGTTTGATCCATTGCGGAACGTTCGGCGAGCTTTCGTCATAGTACGACGATTCGAAGGGAACTCGCTTATCCTCGAGCACTTTGAGCAGCCGCGATTGAAGCGGTCCATCCATTTCGCCGATTTCGTCGATGAAGAGCACGCCGCCGTGAGCCCGCGTTACCAGCCCGAGTTTGGGCTCTGGAATGCCGGCCTCGGAAAACTCGCGGCGGCTGCCTTGATAGATGGGGTCGTGAACGCTGCCTAAGAGCGGATCGACCGTTTCGCGAGGATCCCATCGCAGCGTCGTCCCGCTCGCCTCCACGAATGGCGCATCCTTTGCAAAGGGCGTGTACGGTCGCGACTTTGCGACCTCCAGCGCGAGACGCGCAACCGTCGTCTTGCCGACGCCCGGCGGCCCGTAGAGAATCGCGTGCTGCGGATACGGCGAGCTGATCTTAGCCAGCAACGCTCGAATCGCCGACTCCTGGCCGACGACGTCGCGCAGCGTTTGAGGACGCAGCTGTGCGAGAGCCGAAACCGAGAGCCCGCGTGCCGAGAGCGCCTCGAGCTCTTCGAGCTTCGCTTGGGATGCCGGTGTTTCGGGGCCGCCCGTCTCGCGCAGTGCTTCGAGCTTGAGGTCTTTGACGTATTCCTGGTGGCGCTCGGCCATCTTTTCGTTCACGCGCCGCTCGATGGAGTTTTCGGCGTGGCGCTGCGCGATGACGTCGGCCATCGCCTCTTCGATCTCGGCGATCGCCTTGCGCTGTTGAGCGCGAGTCGTAACGCGTTCGCGCGTGGGGTCCTCGAAGACGAGGCGCTGCAAGCCGCAAAGCCGGTCGGGCAGATTCTGCGAACGCATCATCTTGAGGGCGCTGACTTTGCCCGCTCGCAATACCACTTTGTCCTGGCCGATGACCGAGGCGAGCATGTCGTAGAGCGCGCTAACGTACCGGCTCAACTCATCTTCGGCGCCGAACTTTCGTCGAAAGCGGGCCACGTAGACCTGCTGCACCACAGAGAAGGGGCTCCTTAGGCGGCCACGACGTCCACCTTGGTTTTGGCGACGACGCTCTTGTGAAGCTTGATCTCGACGGAGTAGGATCCGAGCGCTTTAATTTGATCGACCAGCTCGATTTTATGCCTGTCGATCTCGATCGAGAGCGCGCCGGCGATCGCCGAGGCGACGTCGGCATTGGTGACGGCCCCAAAGAGCTTTCCGTTTCCGCCGGCTTTCGCGCGCACGGCAAACTTTGCGGCTTCGATACGGGCGGCGAGCGCCTTGGCCTCGGCCAGCTCGTTTGCCTCACGGCGCTCTCGCGCTTTATGTTGGGCTTCGATCTGTGCCAACGCTCCCTTGTCGGCTTCGCCGGCGAGTTTACGCGGAAGCAAGAAGTTGCGGGCGTAACCGTCGGCGACCTCGACGACGTCGCCCTTGCGCCCAAGCGCTTTAACATCGCTGAAAAGAACGAGCTTCACGGCGACTACTATTCGGAGCCGAACGGAAGGAAGGCGATCAGGCGTGCCCGTTTGACCGCCACGGTCAGCATTCGCTGGTGCTTAGCGCAGTTTCCCGAGATGCGCCGCGGCACGATTTTTCCACGCTCGGAGACGTACTTTTTCAGGCGGCTCGCATCGCGGTAGCTTACCGCGATCGCTCGATCGGTGCAGAACCCGCAGGGCTTACGCTTGGGGCGCCGATCTTTGACGGCGCGCTTGGTTTTGCTTGGTGGCATAGCGTCCTTTCGACTAGGTGGTTGCCGGTTTCGCAGGTCCCGCGAGGGCCGCAAAACCCTAGCCAGGTGGGGCGAGGTTCGCTCCACCACCGGGCCCGAGACTGGCTCGAGGCCGGATTTTCGGAACGTACGTTCGGATTGCCCGGCGGACGCTCCTGGCGACCAAGGGGCGGAATTCAGTGACGCTGGCCTCCGAATGGTGTATAGTGGACGGGTTACCCAGGCTTCGAAGTCCGCAAAGGTCCCAATGGCTGAAGCGAGTCGGATCCGGAGAACAACCTTACTTAATCTAGGAGATTCGCTCGCTACATGTATACAGACGAAATGCTCACCTGCGTTGACTGCGGACAACAGTTTCCGTTCACCGCCGGGGAACAAGAATTTTTCGCAATGAAGGGCTTTACGAATAAGCCAAGTCGCTGCACGGACTGCCGTGCCGCGCGCAAAGCCGGTCGCTCGCCAAACGGCGGCGGCGCCCGCAGCACCAGCCAACGGGAAATGTTCAAGGCGACGTGCAGCCAATGCGGCGGCGTTGCCGAGGTTCCGTTTCAGCCGCGAGGCGACAAGCCGGTCTATTGCCGCGATTGTTTCGCCAGCCGGCACTCGTATCGTTAGGCACCGCTAGCACCAGCTAGGAAACGAGAGGGCCTGCTTCGTGCAGGCTCTCTTTCATAGGAGCCCCAGCGTGAGCTACGAACGAGAGAGACGATGAATCGAGCGGCAAGGTACGGTACGGGGATTGGACTCGGAGTTATTCATGTTGGTGCGCTGGCCGCTTTCGTGCCGGCGTTTTTTCATTTTTCGGATATCGCCGTCGCGGCGATCCTTTCTTACCTCACCGGCGTTTTGGGTGTGACGCTCTGCTATCACCGCGTGTTGACGCATCGCAGCGTTCGCTTGCGCAAGCCGCTCGAATATCTTTTTGCCGTCTTTGGAACGCTCGCGCTCCAAGGCGATCCGATTCGCTGGGTCGCCATTCATCGCAAACATCACGCCCACGCCGACGACGAAGGCGATCCGCATAACATCCGGCTCGGCTTTCGCTGGGCGCACGTCGATTGGCTCTACCGCCAGAACGTCGATATGCCGTCGGACGAAGAGATCGCGCGTTACGCTCCGGATCTCTACGCCGACCCGTTCTACCGAGTATTGCAGCACTTGGGTCTTCCGCTCCAGCTCGCGCTCGCGGGGGCGCTCTTCCTCATGGGTGGCTGGGCCTGGGTCGTTTGGGGGGTCTTCGTCCGCCTCGTCATCGCGTATCACTCGACGTGGCTGGTGAACAGTGCCGCCCATATGCTCGGCTATCGTACCTATCGGACCACCGACTGTTCGACGAACTGCTGGTGGGTCGCGCTACTCTCTTTTGGCGAGGGATGGCACAACAACCACCACGCCTTTCCGTTTTCAGCGCGCCACGGTCTGCGTTGGTTCGAGATCGACATGACGTGGTGGCACGTCGAGCTCTTGGCCCTTTTACGTCTGGCAGACCGCGTTCGGATCCCCAGCCGGCTCATGCGTCAAAAGCTCGCCTACACGAGCATCCGGCCGTTTGCCGGTACCGCGGATTATTCCAGCGGCGGGGCATGAAGGCTGCCGCCCGGCGCCGCATATTGTATACTACGTAAACGGGCTTTGTGCCGAGGAGTGTCTACATGAAAGAGAAGCGCGCACCATGGGAGCGCCCCGATTTTCAAGAGCATCAGCTCGGCGCCGAGGTAACGGCTTACCTTAGCGCGCCGGTCCGCGAACCCAAGCTCTAACCTCCGCAACGACGGCCGCTTCCGACCTCGTCGCCCGGCTTCATGCCGTCGGCGATGAGCGTTACCACGACAAGCACCCGTTTCATCGGCGGCTCGTCGCCGGGGCCCTCGACCGCGCCGCCGTGCAGGCTTGGGTGGCGAATCGCTATTACTACCAAAAACAAATTCCCGTAAAGGACGCGGCGATTCTCGCAAACCTGCCCTCCGCGTCGCATCGCCGGGCGTGGATCTCGCGCATTTACGATCACGACGGCACCGCGGAAGGCGAGGGCGGCACCGTCTCGTGGCTGGCGCTCGCACGAGCCGTCGGGCTCGACGAGGCCGCGGTGCTCTCCGAACGCGCGGTCGCACCCGGAACGCGCTTCGCCGTCGATGCCTACGTTACGTTCGCCCGCACTCGTCCCTGGATCGAAGCGGTAGCCTCGTCCCTCACCGAGCTCTTCGGGCCCCCGGTCATGGCGGCTAGAGTCGCGGCGATTATCGAAAAGTATCCGTGGATCGATCGCTCGGGCCTCGCCTACTTTGAAAAGCGAATCCCGCTGGCGAAGCGCGATGCCGAATCGGCGTTATCTTGGGTGCTGCAAGAGGCGACGACGCCCGACGTCGAACGCCGTTGCGTCGAAGCCTTGCGCTTTAAGTGCGACGTACTTTGGTGCATCCTGGATGCGACGGCGCTCGCCTGCGGCACCTTCAAATGAAGCCCACTGCGTGCCCGCGCTTCGGTAAGGGCGTCAAACTGCGGCACGACGGAAACGGCAGCATCATGCTGCTGATTCCCGAAGGCGCGCTCGTTCTCAACGCCTCCGCAGCGGCGGCGCTGGAACTGGTCGACGGTACGCGCCCGCTGGCAGAGATCATCGCGGCGGTGGCCGCACAGTTCGACGTGACCGCCGAGCGCGCCGGCGAGGATCTCTTCGAACTGTTCGAGCGGCTCGAGCAGCGTGGGCTTATCGCGCCCTTCGACGGAGCTCGGGGTGACAAAGCTGACTAACCAGCTGAGGCCCCTGTCGCTGCTCTGCGAACTTACCTATCGGTGCAATTTGCAGTGCCCGTACTGCTACAACCCGCTCGACCTAAAAGCGTACCGCGACGAGCTGACGACGGGCCAGTGGGGCACCGTCTTGCAGGCGGCCGCCGAACTTGGCGTTGTTCAAGCGCACTTTTCCGGCGGTGAGCCGACGCTGCGCGCCGATCTCGTTCCACTTGTCGAAGCGGCGGCCGCCCTCGGACTCTACACGAACCTGATCACGCAGGGTACGTTTCTCGACGACGACTTGCTCGACCGGTTGCTCGACGGCGGTCTCAATCACGTGCAAATTAGCATTCAGGCGCCGCAAGCACCACTCGCCGACCGCATCGCGGGCGCGATCGTCCACGACAAGAAGGCCGACGCGCTGCGGCGGGTGCTTACGCGCGAGGTCGCACTCACGCTCAACTGCGTGCTGCACCGCTTGAATCACGATTCGATCGAGGACGTCATCGAGTACGCGCAGCGCCTCGGAGTTCGCCGGCTGGAGCTGGCAAACGTGCAGTTCTACGGCTGGGCCTATCGCAACCGCACCGCGCTGATGCCGACGCTCGAGCAGGTTCGCCACGGCGAAGAGGTCGTCGCCGCGGCTCGCGAGCGTCTACGCGGTTCGATGGAAATCGTGTATGTGCTTCCGGATTACTTCGGCGATTTTCCCAAACCGTGCATGAACGGCTGGGGTCGTCAGTTCATCACCGTCACGCCGAACGGCTATGCGCTGCCGTGTCCGGCGGCGGCTGGAATTACCACGTTGGCGTTTGAGAACGTGCGGGATCGCACGCTCGTGGATATCTGGAAAGACTCCGCAGCGTTCGTGCGCTATCGCGGCACCGATTGGATGCCCGAGCCGTGCCGTTCGTGCGAGCGGCGCGAGTTGGATTGGGGCGGTTGCCGGTGCCAAGCCTACTTGATCACGGGCGACCCCGGCGTGACGGACCCGGCCTGTTCGCTCAGCCCGGATCACGCGGCCATCGCTTCACTCCGCGAAGGGACGTCCGGGGCCGAACCGGTCTATCGCCGGGCGTGATCGTCCGCGTGCTCGGTTCGGCGGCCGGCGGCGGCGTGCCGCAGTGGAACTGCGCGTGCGACAATTGCACGGCGGCCCGCGCGGGACGTCGCGCACAACGCACGCAATCCGGGCTCGCGGTGAGCGCGGACGGCAAACGCTGGCTCCTTCTCAACTGTTCGCCCGATATCGGATCGCAGATACAAGCCTTTGCGCCGTTGCATGCGCTCAAGCCGCGAGGCACGCCCATCGCCGGCATCCTCTTCACCGATGCGAACGTCGATCATCTCGGAGGCCTCGCGACCCTGCGTCAGAGCGGGGAACATCACTTTATCGTCCGCTCGAGTGCGATCGTTCGCGCCATTGCCACCGCGCAGCCGGCCTACGCCCCTTTTTCGCAGCCACCGCATCGCTGGCTCGAGAGCCCGCTCGACGCTCCCTGCGAAGCTGCGAGCGAAGACGACATCGTCGGAAATCAACTGATGGTTCGCGCCGTGTGCGTTCCGGGGATGACTCCCGGCTACGACGGCCGTCGCCGTATGCCCGGCGCGGTGGTTGCCTACGAAGTCTCGGATCTCGGCCGGAAGAACCGCTTGCTCTTCGCCCCCGTCTTCTCCAGCATCGACACCGCACTGCACGCCGCGATCGCCTCGGCGCAAGTCGCGTTTATCGACGGGACGTTTTACACCGCCGACGAGCTGGTCGCGCAACATCTGCTCCCCAAGCGCGCCGAATCGCTCGGGCACCAATCCGTAGGGGGTGAGGGCGGCACGCTCGAGCGTCTGCGCGATATCGGCACTCGGGTCATCTTCACACACCTCAACAATTCAAATCCGATGCTCGACCCGTCCTCAGCGGCTTCTCAGGAAATTCGCGAGGCGGGCACGGAGATCGCCTACGATGGAATGGAATTGCTCCTCTAGAGTGGGAACTTACGTTGTTGATGATCGCCCTAGCCGGCCGGTTCTTTTTGACGCTCGCGGTAGCGTGGGCCCAATTTCGCCTGGGTCCTCAAAACAATGCCGTCGTCGACGGTACGCTCAACGCCTCGTGGCGGATCGAAACCGGAGGGCAGATTTCGGCTAGCCCAACGACGGTCGACGGAACGCTCTACGTCGGGAACAATAACGGCTCGCTCTACGCGATCGAGGCTGCCACCGGAAAGGTCTTATGGAGCGCGCGCGTGCCAAATCCGCTCATGAGCGCCCCCCTGATTTACGACGATTTGGTGATCGTGGGTGAAGGCGACCCCACGAGCCGCAGTTCGTCGCCTTCCGAGCCCGTGATGGTCGGCCAGGGCCCAAGCGCCCTCATCGGTTTCAATCGTTTCACCGGCAGCATCCGCTGGCAAACCGCCGTGAGCGGTTCGGCCATGCCGACACCGGCCATCATTAACCGCACGCTGATCGATCACGACGGAGCAGGTTGGATTAACGGCCTCGATCCGGCCAGCGGCCAGATGCGCTATCAGCACTGGCTCGGATCGATGGCCTCGATGTCCGCGATTCTTCCCATCGGTAACGGGGACTTCGTCACGACGGGAGTCGGGAGCAACGCCGCGTGGCGAGTGCACGCCGACGGCGGCTCCATTATTTGGCGCAGCCCGTTTTCGAGGGGCGCCTCGGGAATCGGCGATTGTCCTCCGGTCACCGACGGGCGTCGCGTCTTCTGCGACTACGTTTCGCCGGTGCTTCCGGATACTTCGACGGCCATCGGCGACCTAACCGCGCAGCGAGTCTACGCGCTCGACGCCGCCAGCGGCGCGCCCTTATGGGACGTCGCGCTGGAGAGCGGCGCGCTCCCTATCCGCAACGAAGCCGCCATTCCGCTCCTCGAGGGGAGCCGGCTTTTCGTCGGCAGCGCGCTGGTGCCGTGGATGCATGCGCTCGACACGGCAACCGGAATGCTGCTCTGGGAAACGCCGACGCGAGGCGCCGTCAAGGGCGGCATCGTCGACGTCGATAATGTGCTCTACTTCGGCGACTTAGGCGGTTATCTGTGGGCGCTCGATGCCAAAACCGGACACGTCGTCGGCGATAAGCTGATGCACACACCGTTCAACGTCGGCTCGCCGATCGTTCTCGGAACGACGCTGATCATCGGAAGCGACACTGGGAGCGTGATCGCAATACCGCTGGAGAAAATCCGCAAGAGCCGCGATCCGTAGCGTCGGCGCGCGTGGAGCTCCACACCGCAGCGTAGCTTAGCTCCACGCGCATAGAGACGCGCCTCTAGAATAGGTTCCAAAGGTATTGGTTGTACACTTCGTGGTGGTATTGCACTTCTTGGGCTTTGACGAAACTTCCGAGTAGTCGGGGACACCGGTCTGCGCTAGCTTGTTTGAGATCGGCGTAGCGCGTTTTGACGTCGTCGCCCAGAAGCTTGCCGGTCCATTCCGAAGCGCGAAACGCGGCCATCGCGTCGTAGATATTGTCGGGCAGGTAACGATCGGCTTGGCGCAAGTTTTTGAGCGTGCTGGTCGTTCCTTCGAGGCCGGTCTTAAAGACGGCCAGCATCACCATATAGGGATTTGCGTCGGGAGCGACCGAGCGGACCTCCGTGCGCATGCTGCGCTCGTTGCCGATCGGAATGCGCATCATCGAGCCGCGATCGATCGCCGATGCTTTGAGCTGATTGGGCGCTTCGAAGTGCGGGTCGAGGCGGCGATACGAGTTCACGCTGGAGTTGAGCATCAGGCAGATGTCGTTCCCGTGCGTGAGGATGCGATCCACGAACTTCCAGCCGAAGGCGCTCAGCTGCTCCTCTCCCTTGGGCTCCCAGAAGAGGTTCTTGCCGTTTTTGCTCACCGAAACGTTGGTGTGCATGCCGCTTCCGTTGACGCCGACGACCGGCTTGGGCAAGAAACTGGCGGTCATTCCGAGCTTCGTCGCGACTTGGCGGCAGATCAGCTTGTAGAGTTGGATCTGGTCCGCCGCGGCGACGACTTCGCCGTAGTTATAGTTGATCTCGAACTGCGAGGGTGCGACTTCCGGATGGTCCTTCTCGTTTTGAAAGCCCATCGCGCGCTGCACTTCGGCAACCGTATCGATGAAGTCGCGCAACGGGTCGCCGGGCAAGGAGTGATAGTAGCCGCCGGTGTTGACGTACTCGAACGCGCCGGTCTCGTGGTAGCGCCGTTCGGCATCGAGGCCTTTAAAGAGGAAGCCCTCGATCTCGCTGGCCGCGTTGAGCGCGTAGCCTTCCTTCGTATAACATTCGTTGGCGAACTTCTTGAGCGCGCCGCGAATGTCACCGGTAAAAGACCTTCCCTCGCGGTCGAAGACGTCGCCGAAGACGAGCACCTTCCCCGACCCGAAGATGTCCGCCGGTCCCCAATAAAACGCGCTCCAGTCGAGCGATAGGCGCAAGTCGCTTTCGCGCTGCGGCGTAAAGCCTCGGATCGAGGAGCCGTCGAATGTCAGATTGTCGTGCGACTTGAGCAAGAACTTCTTGTCGTAGTCGAGCATGTGCAGGCGCCCCTCCAGATCGCTGAAGAGCACCGTTAATGCTTTGATCCTTGGCTCGTCGGCAAGATATTTCAGCCGCTGCTCTTGCAGGGCGTGAAGGGGAACGCGCTCTTGGCGCTGCTGCTTCGCGCGCAAGTTGAGCTCTTCGAGCTCGGAGTAGGGGAGCATGAGGAAGTCGCGCAGATCGGCGTTGGTCGGCATGGCCGTCGAAGTCATGTGGTTCGTTCTCCTTGACGTTCGGCGAGTTACATGTCCTGGACCCTTACACAATCCGCACCCCGCGCCTTTGGACAATTGGTAAACGTTTGGGGGCAGGAGCGGGTCGGCCGGACCCAATCCAAGTGCGCAAGACTTGACGCTGCTCCGAGAGAACGGCATTGCAAATGAATCACTTCGGGCCGAGATCGGTTCGGTTCTCGACGGAAGCGGGGCGCCTCGAAGCCTTCAGCGACGGCGTCATCGCCGTGATCATCACGATCATGGTGCTCGAACTGCGGCCGCCCGACGGCACGGATCTGCGGTCGCTGCACGCCCTGATTCCGACGTTCTCTGCCTACGTCCTCAGCTTTGCCTTTATCGGAATTTACTGGAACAACCACCATCATATGCTGCGTGCAAGCGACGGGATCGACGGCCGAGCGATGTGGGCGAACCTCCATCTGCTCTTTTGGCTCTCGCTCGTGCCGTTTACAACGGCGTGGCTCGGGCGCAATCCGTTCGCTCCGGTCCCAACGGCACTCTACGGCATCGTCCTGCTGATGGATGCCGTCGCATTCACTATTCTGCAGGCCGCGCTTCTCGCGGTGAACGGGCCGGGCGGCGCCTTTGCAAACGCCGTCGCGGCGGATGTGAAAGGCAAGGTCTCGCTCGCGCTTTATATGGGCGCTATTGCGATTTCGTTTCTTTCGACGATTGCGGCCGACGCGCTCTTCGTCGCCGTTGCCGTTCTTTGGATCGTACCGGATCGCCGCTTCGAGCCGCTCATCGCCAAGCGTACGGATGCTAAGAAGAGCGCAGACACCGAAGGCGGAAGAACGCCCGAATGAAGACCCCTCTGCTCATGCTCTCGCTCTTAATGGTACTCGGCGCCCGGCCGGTACTCGGCGCGCAGCCGGAAACCTGGACCGTCGACCCGGTACACTCCACCGCGCAGTTTACGGCACGCCACTTTGGTATCGTTCCGGTGATCGGAACGATTCCAATCGAAAAGGCGTCGGTCCAGTTAGACGCCGGCTCGCAGATACCCATCGCGGTTTCCGCCGAGCTCGACGCCTCGAAACTCGACACGCACAACGACATGCGCGACGGTGACCTTCGCTCGGCGCACTATTTCAACGTCGCGTCGACGCCCGATATACGCTTCGTTAGCACAAAAATCGACGGCGTGGACCCCGCGCATTTCACGATCGCGGGCACCCTGACGATGCACGGCGAGACGCATCCGGTCGTGTTGAACGCGCAGGTCATCGCTTCGGGAAAATCGCCGCGCGGGCGATCAATTATCGCTTACGGCGCAAGCGTGACGATCGATCGTACGCAGTGGGGTATGACCTACGGCCCGCTGGTCGTCGGAAACAGCGTGGACATCTCACTCAATATCGAAGCCGACGGACCCTCCTGAGCGCGGCCGGCGTTAGAAGGGAATTTCGTCGTCGAGTTCGTCGGCGGAACCGTCGGCAGCGCGCGCGGGCGAGCTGACGGCGGCCGCGCTGCGACCTCCGTTGAAGCCCCCGTGGTCACCCGAGTCGGCGTCGTCGCGCCGCGAAGAGAGCATCTGCATCCCCGAGATGACGACCTCGGTGGCTTGACGGCGAATCGGCTGACCGGCGTCGTCCTTTAACTTGCTATCGTCGTAGGAGCGGATCGAGAGCCGGCCCTCGACGAGCACGGGGCTGCCCTTCTTGAGATACGTGTTGCAGGTCTCGGCGAGCCGTTCCCAAGCGACGATGTCAACGTACATCGTATCTTCGGGCTTCGCGTCGCGCTTGTTCGGATTGACCGCGATACGAAACTTTGTAACGGGTGAGCCGGAGTTGATATAACGAATCTCCGGATCGCGCGTCAGGTTCCCGACTAAAATTACTTTGTTGAACGAAGCTGCCATGCCTTACTCTCTTTCACCGAATGCAAAACCGTTGCCCACGTCATCCTTCGACTGAGCTCAGGATGACAGTTGAGCTCAGGATGACAGTCAATGCCTAGCTAATACCATCGTAAAGTGTCACCAGTGTGGCACAGATGTTATGAAAAGGATGCGTTCTGCGGCTGCGGCGGAGCTGCGGCGGCCAGTGCCGCCATATGGGTCAGCATCTTCGCATCGAGCCGAACGATAAGCGCTCGCAACACGTCCTCGTGCAGTTTGAGCAGACGGTCGAGCTCCTTGGAGACGCTGGGACCGCCCTTGAACTGCATCACGACGTAGGTGCCTTCGCGGGCGTCCTTGATCTCGTAGGCCAGCCGCTTCTTGCCCAGGCGCTCGACGGCCGTGACCTCGCCGCCCTGTCCCTTAACGATCTCGGCGATGGCGTTGGCGCGCTCTTCGACTTCGTTCTCTTCGAGCGAAGGGCGCAAAATGTAGGTTACCTCGTAATCGGTCATGAGGCTAGCTTCGTGCCGGTCATCGACGCACTCCTACCGGCAACTATAGGAGTGACGCTCGACCTTTGGGAAAGTCTGAAAAGTGGCCGCAAAGCCCTCGATCCGTCTCACGCTTCTCGCTCTGATCGCCACGACTGGCTGCTCGTCTCCTGCCGCGCCGCCGGTCAGCCCGCAAAGCAGCCTACCCGAAGCTCGACCTGCAAGCGGAAACCCCGTCAGCAAATACATCAAGCACGTGGTGGTCATCATCCAAGAGAACCGGAGCCTCGAAAACTTTTTCGCCGGGTATCCCGGCGCAAATGCCCCGATGTATGGATGTGCGCCCTCGGGAATCCGGGAACGGCGCTTCACTTCCGGCTCCAGCTGCCCGAACGGCGACAAAGAGGTTCCGCTTCATCAGATTTCGTTCGACGGTCCCGATCTGAAACATGACTGGGTTTCGTCCATCACCGATTGGGACAACGGGAAGATGGACGGCTTCTATAAATACGGACAGAACCACGGTAACTACGAAGCCTACGCGTACGTCAAACAGTCACTCATCGTGCCGTACTGGGACATGGCCGAACAGTACGTGCTCGCCGATGAAATGTTCCCGACGGAGTTTGGAGGCAGCTTCACCGGACATCTGACGCTCGTTGCCGGCACCGACGACCTCACCCCGACTACGGCCGAGGTTGATTTTCCGAACGAGCCTCCCGACGACTGCGACTCGCCGCCCGGCACGAAGAGTTCATACGTGGACTCTCAACGCCACATACACCGCTTCGCCGGGCCATTTCCATGTTTCGATCAGTGGAAGACGATGGCGCAGGACCTCGACAACGCCGGCGTGTCGTGGAAGTATTACGCCACCAAAGTGCTCGACGGCGGCCTGTGGGAGCCCTACGAAGCAAGCAAATACGTGCGCTACGGTCCCGACTGGAGCAAAGACATCATCGCTCCGCAATCACAGGTCTTGCAGGATGCCTCGAATGGAAACCTCGCTTCGGTGAGCTGGGTCAGCCCGACGAAGGCCGACTCCGATCATCCCTCGGCGCACAGCGACCTCGGCCCTTCATGGGTGGCCTCGGTCGTTAATTCGGTCGGCGAGAGTTCGTATTGGCAGTCGACGGCGATCATCGTGCTGTGGGACGATTGGGGCGGCTGGTACGATAATGCCGCGCCCAAGCAACTCGATTACCGCGGCCTGGGGATCCGCGTCCCCTGCTTGATCATCTCACCGTATGCGAAAGAGACGAGCACGAGCCAGACCGGCTACGTCTCACACACGCAGTACGAGTTTGGCAGCATTTTGAAGTTCATCGAGGAGACCTACAACCTCAAGCCGCTCGGCCAGACCAAGGCCGGATACAGCGACCGGCGCGCGACGAGCATCGAGGACAGCTTCGACTTCACCCAAAAGCCGCGCAAGTTCACGGCGATCCCGAGCAAGTACCCGGTATTGCACTTCCTGCACGAGCCGCCGTCGAACGAACCCGTAGACACGGAGTAAAAGGGGCGCAGCCCTACTGTTGGAGCTCGTGCAGCGTGTTGGTATTGACGTCCGTGTAGAAGAGCGCGGTGTTGCTGTCCTTCGTTCCAGTCGCGGCGAGCCCAAAGATTCCAGGTGTCTTGCTCGTATCCACGACCTTTGTATCGAGCACCTTACCCGTCGGCGTCATCTCTACCAGCGTGTTATTTCCGGTATTCGCGACGATGAGGTTACCGTTGGGTAACAACGTCTCCGCTACCGGTTTGTCGAGCGGCGAGCCCGCCTTGACCAGCGTCGCACACGTGGCCGTCGGGTATTCGCACGTGAACTTCTTGCAACCCGAACCTATCGTGATCTCGTCCGGCTCTAAGAGACTGCTGGCGTGACTGATGGCGACGACCGCGTTACACGCGCCATCTGCGACGTAGAGCGTGTCGGGGGGGTTGTTCTTGTACGGGCACTCACCCGTACCGGGCAGGACGCCGCACCAATACGCGATGCCCGATGGCCCCAGCGCACTCCCTGCCGAGCCCTTGTTGACGGCGAAGCCGTTGATGACTTCTATCCCTTTGCCGCTGCCGTATCCGCCGAAACTGAAGCTATCGACCGCACCGGTATCGGCGTTCCCGACGAAGACGAGTTCCGGTGAGTAGCCGTAAAGCATCGGTCCCTCGCCGTCACCCAGAGGCTGCGTTATCGGCGAGCCATAGGTCTTCTTCAGCTCCCCTTTTTGATTGATCCGAACCATCACTTTGCTCGTAAACCCGGTGGCGTAGACATCGTTACCGCCGTCAATGGCGTCGCCGTCGCATCCCTCGATTTTACTGTTTTGGAAGAAGGTCGTCGGCTTCGAGCTTGCAACGGCATCGAACTGTTCGATCGTCGTTCCGTCGCCGGCCGTGCCGGACGAGTTTTCGAAGTTGCAGACGAGCGCCTGACCCTTCTTCAACTTTCCGAAGGTGGATTGAACGACCGTGACCGCACGCGGGCCCATGTCGCCGTTGGCCGGATCGACGGTCGAGCCGATCGTGACGTCTTTCTTCAGCAGTTTCAAAATGGATGTCGTGTCGGCCGGGGAGGCGATCGCTGCTCGAGAGCCGCGGGCGTTGGGGTTCGCAGCCGGTGCGCTCGAGGGCACGGCACTGGTTCCGTTACATGCCGACGCCGCCAGAAGTACGCCGGCGGCAAGCAGTGCCGCGCGAACATTCGAAAAAGGCATTCTAAACCTCATTGGTCGGTTGAGTGGTTGGGAAAATTTCCTTTCGAATTATCTGTTTTCGCACCTGCAAAGGATGAACGACCTTCGTCATCTTTCGTCAGAAAGATCGAGCAAAGAAAACCGTGGTCATTCCCACGCCGATCAGGATTACGATCGCGCGCGAAAGCGGCTGCGGCACTCGCCGAAAGAGACGCGCACCAAAGTATCCTCCGGCCAGTGCGAGCACCGCCATCGGTACGACAAAATGCCAGTCCACGATACGAGCGATGACGAACGGCACCAAGGCGACGCCGTTGATCGCCACCGCAAGCACGTTTTTGATTGCGTTCTGTGCGTTAAGATTGGGGAGGCCGGAAAACGCGAGGACCGCGAGCATCAAGATTCCCATGCCCGCGCCGAAGTAGCCCCCATATACTGCGACGGCAAACTGGGCGGCGATCTGCCACGGAGCGTGACGCGGTGCGCGATCTGTGCGCCGCGCCAACAAGGGACTGAGGGCAAAAAGCAACGTCGCAAAGAGCAATAGCCACGGGATCAAACGCACGAAGAGCCCTTGTGGCGTCAATAGCAGCAGCGATGCGCCGATCAGCGAGCCTGCGGCGCTCGCAAGAAGGACGGGAAGCAAGAGCGACCGATGCTCGCGGACTTCTTCACGATAGCCGCGCGCGCTTCCAATCGTGCCGACCCACATCGCCGCGTTGTTGGTGGCATTTGCCGAAATCGCCGGCACGCCGGCAAAGACAAGCGCCGGAAAGGAGAGAAAACTTCCGCCCCCGGCGACGCTGTTCAACATACCTGCCGCAAAGGCAGCGAGGGCGGGCACGAGGAGTTGGGCGGCGGACACGCCTCCGGGAACTATAGCGCGGCGCGCTCGCGTTTGGTAACGCGATAGACGCGACGAACGGTTTTTAGCTTTTCGAGTTTGGTGAGAAGCTTGTGGAGATGATCGAGATCGCGAATCTGCACGGTAAGGCTCGCTACGGCGACGGTGTCCTTGCGAACTCGAGCGTTGACGGAGCTCACTTGCGTCTTGAGCTCGGAGAATACTCCCATGATGTCTTGCAGCAGTGCAGTACGGTCCTCGGCCTCGACCTCGATATCGACAAAATGCGTCAGCCCGGCATCGGTAAGCCACTGGGCCTGCATGATCCGCTCCGGGGTCGCGTTCATGAATCCGAGGTTGGGGCAATCCGCACGATGCACGCTGACGCCGCGGCCGATCGTAACGTAACCCATGATCGGGTCGCCCGGTACCGGAGAGCAGCACTTCGAGAGGCGCACGAGCACGTCGTCGACGCCGGCGATTCGCACGCCGCTCGAACGGCGGATGCTTTTCCGGAGCACGGGCTTGCGTCCGATCTTCGTAAAATCGACGACCTTGTCGTGCTTCACTTCGTCGCGTACGCGGTTGGCGACGGCCTGCGCGGACGCGTCGCCGAATCCAATCGCCGCGAAGAGATCCGTCGGCGTCGCATAGTTTAAGCGCGTCGAGATACGTTCGATCAGCTCGCCGCGAGCGACGTCCGTGCGCAGCCCGGCCCGGGCCAACTCCTGTTCGAGCGCCTCTTGGCCGGCCAGGACGTTCTCCTCCCGACGTTCTTTACGGAACCATTGCTTGATCTTATGTTTGGCGCTCGACGTTTTGACGATGGCGAGCCAGTCGAGCGATGGGCGCCCGCTCGATTTGTTGACCAGGATCTCGCAGATGTCGCCATTTTGCATCTGATAGTCGAGCGGTACGATGCGGCCGTTAACTTTTGCGCCCACGCAGTGGTTTCCGACGTCGGTGTGCACCTGATACGCGAAGTCGAGGGGCGTCCCGGCAGCCACGATCGAATAGACGTCACCGCGCGGAGAAAAGACGAAGACTTGGCTGTCGAAAAGATCGAGCTTGAGATTCTCCATGAAGACCCGCGAATCGCGCATGTCTTTCTGCCACTCGAGCAGCGCGCGCAGCCACGACAGCTTATTCTCGAACTGATCCGCCTTGCCGCCTTCCTTGTAACGCCAATGCGCCGCGATGCCGTACTCGCCGGTCCTGTGCATCTCCCAGGTTCGAATCTGAATCTCGAGCGGATCGCCGCTCGGGCCGACGACGGTCGTGTGGAGCGACTGGTACATGTTGGGCTTGGGCATCGCGATGTAATCTTTGAACCGCCCCGGCAACGGCGTCCACATCGCGTGCACCGCTCCTAACGCCGCGTAACAGTCTTTCAGGCTGTCGACGATGATTCGAATCGCCGTGAGGTCGTAGATCGTCGAGAAATCTCGGCCCTTGCTGATCTTCGAGTAGATCGAGTAGAAATGTTTCGGCCGGCCCTGGATCTCGGCGTTGATCGTGAGCTCCTTGAACTCGTCGCGGAGGCGCGCAATGGCCTTCTCGACGTCGGCTTCGCGCTCGCGCCGCGTCTTGGCTACTCGCTCGACGATATCTTGATAGGGACCCGGATCGAGATAACGCAGACACTCATCTTCGATTTCCCATTTGATCTTCCAGATTCCAAGACGGTGCGCGATCGGAGCGTAGATGTCGAGCGTCTCGCGTGCGATCGCCCTCTGTTTGGCCGGCGGGAGGCTCGCCAGCGTCCGCATATTGTGCAGCCGGTCGGCCAGCTTGATGATGATGACGCGGATGTCTTTGGCCATCGCCAAGAACATCTTGCGAAGATTCTCGACTTGCGCGTCTTCCTTCGACTGATATGGGATCCGAGTGAGCTTGGTCACGCCGTCGACGAGACGCGAAACGTCTTCGCCAAACCGCTCGCTGACCTGCTCGGCGGTAATCGATGTGTCCTCGACGACGTCGTGGAGCAGCGCGGCGGCGATGGTCTGATGGTCCATCTCGAGCTCGGCCAAGATTTCGGCGACGGCCAGCGGATGCTCGATGTAGGACTCGCCCGAGGCTCGATGCTGGCCTTGGTGGGCCGCGTCGGCGAGCTGATGGACGCTCATCAGCCACTCGGCGTCCGCCGAGGGGTCGTAGGACCGAACGCGTTCGATCAGCTCCGAAATGGTCATGCTGCCAACTATTATACAGCCCGGGGCGAAGGACGCCCTAACGGGGCCTCGGACGGGTTCCTACGTCGGGCTCGGCGCGGCCGTAACGGTCTCGGTGTCGAGCCGGTTCTTGAAGAAAATCGTGGCGATTTTCCCCTGCGCATCGAGTGCCAGCCACAGGTAGATGTTTCCGGATTGGCACCGCATTTGGTAGATGTAGCCGCGCGCGCCCGCCGGAAAGCTCGAGTCGGCCCAGGGCCCGATATAGACGGCATCCGTCAGCGCCCCGAGCTGCCCGAGGGCGCGAGACGTATCGCCCACCTTTTCGTCGGTGAGCTTGTCGGTGACTTGCGCGGCGTAGAGATGCTGGTTCACGATCCCGGCCTGCCACGAAACGAACTGCTGGCGAGCCAGCTTGGTGATCGCCGGATCGGCAACCGGCGCCGGCGATGGCGACGGCGATGGCGTCGGATGCGTTCGCGCCGCGCTCGTTATCGTGAGCGCGGCGAAAAAGAGCGTTACGATCGCGGCGACGCGAGGCGAGATTCTCATCCTATCCTAGATACGAAATGAAGCTGACGATCTCCGCGCCGGCAAGCGCCTCCCGCCCTCGCAACCCGGTCAGCTCGATCAAGAATGCGAAGGCTTCCACCGAGGCCCCCAGGCGTTCGAGCAGTCGTGCCGTTGCGGCCGCCGTGCCGCCCGTAGCGAGCACGTCGTCGACGACCAAAACGCGATCACCCCGGCCGATCGCATCGGCGTGAATCTCCAGCGTGTTGGTTCCGTATTCGAGCGCGTACTCTTCACGCAGCGTATCGTATGGTAACTTTCCCGGCTTGCGCACCGGGATGAATCCGGCTCCGATCGCGTAGGCAATCGGCGCCGCGATGATGTAACCGCGCGCCTCGATTCCCACGACGTGCTCGATACCGCGACCAGCAAAGCGGTCGACGAATAGGTCGATTGCCTGGCGAAACCCTTGCTTATCTTTCAACAACGGGGTAATGTCACGGAAAAGGATTCCGGAAATCGGAAAATCCGGAATCGCTCGAATCAGCGCTTCGATCTCCACGCGTGCCGGGTTTGAGTCGGGGGATCGAATGGCCTGCAGGAAAGGAGAACATGAAGAAATCGCAAGCTCTGGCTGCCGTGATGACGGCAGCGCTTGCCGCAAGCGCGGTCGCACCCGCATTCGCGGACGGTAGCGGAAGCACGAACACGATCATCTTTGCAAGCGCCGCCGCCGCCGCGTCTGTTCCTCTGGTCGTCAACTACAACCACAAAGTCCGGGAAAAACGCGCGGAACAACAAGAAGTCACGCGCCGGCAAGACGCCTACCGCGACTGGTTCTACCACAAGTACGGCTACTACCCGACCTACGATCAGTTCAAGCAGTGGTACGTCCAGACGTACAATAAGAGCCCTGATTAGAAATCCCAATCACCGCAACGCCGAGCCTTTCGATCACGACTGGCTCGGCGTTTTCTTTGGCCGGTCGTATCCACGCCGCTTGGCCATCGCGTTCGCGGCTTCGATCGCCGTCCACGAAATCGCAGCGGGGACGATTCCCCGCAATCCGGCGACGGCTCCACAACGCGAGATCGTAACCCGCGTGCAAGTCCTGCGCATCGTTAGCCGCCCTGTCGTCAAACCGCCGCAGGCGCCGGTAGCGACACTACCCCCGGTCTCAACGCCGCCCCCAAAACGCGTTCGTGAGATTGCGAGTGCGACCGAAGGCCGACCGCGTTCGCGACGCGATCCGGCGGCGCCGCGTCGCCCGGCGACCGCTCAGCGTTCCGGAGCTAAGCCGGTCTGGGATGTCGGAGCCGGCAGCGGCGCCGGCCAGCTCGCCGCCGCGCAAACGGGCACCGCTGTTGCTTCGGGGGGCGCCTCGGGCACACAAGGAACCGGGAACGGCTCCGCAACCGGCTCGGAGCCGTGCGGCTTCGTCGAGTTTTCCGATCCCCACGGGAGCGCATTCGACCCTCGAACGCGCGGATTCTACGTCGACGTCAGGATGCGAGTGCACTTCGCCGACGGCACTTCGCAATCGCTGGTTCTCGACTATCCGTGGTACTACGCGAGCGAGAGCGCCAATCCGTGGTCGGACGAAAACCTGCGCGATCCCAACTTCCCGACCCGTTTCCAACCCCCGCCCCAAAGCAAACTCGGAAACGAGCCGGAGTTAGTGCGCTATGTGATCGACCACAGCACGGCCGAGGGTCTAACGCTCCTACGGGACTGTCCCAGCCCCGCTCCCTCGAGCTAGGTTCTCCGCTACCACGGCGCAACGAATCGAGGGTCGACGGCGGCGGTGACGATTTTGCGAAGGGTTGCAAACGGACAGTCGAGCGCAGGGCAGCCGGGAACGTAGACCGGCACGCGAAGCGGACTTTCGCCGTGACCCGCGCGCATCGCATCGAGCGGCTGTGCGGCAAAGAACGTGCGCACGAAGGGCTGCACTCCGGGGCGCGCGTGCAGCTCGAAGATCAGCGCGCTCCCGGGCGGCGTGTCGTTGAGCTGATCGCCGGCGATTAGCCACGAGAGTCCGAGCAGTCCCGAAAATTCGGCGAGCTGCGTGTCGTGCCCAGAGAAAAAGACGAAGCGGGTTTGCGGCGGCACTCGCGTCCCCGCGACCGCTTTGCCCGTCGCGCCCTCTTCGAGCGTCTGCAAGATGTGCGTCATGATGTTCGA
>DATMKR010000004.1:0-2154 GCA_035571115.1 Candidatus Acidiferrum sp.
GAATGCGCTCGGCATCGCCGGATCGATGGGAGCCGGCCTGATGGCGGCGCAGGAAGGTGCCATGGTGAAACGCCTCCACGCCGGCCGGGCGGCGCAAGGCGGCCTTCTGGCTCCCTGAACGCAAAAGATAACTTCCGCTTCGAACGGGCGATTGTGGGCTGGCGTGGGCAGTGCGTGGTTGATTTGAGACGCAAAAGGTAATACGCACGTGTCAGATGATTCGTTCGACGCGAGTGCAAAAGGCCGAACGACTGAGAGCGGCGCGGCGCTTGCTCGCGGACAAGATCGGCATGGCGGAGGCCGCCGTGGCTTTGTCGCGCACGTTTGGCTTGTCGCGACGACAAGCCTATCGCTACCTCGAACTGGCGCGAGCGGGTGCGCCACCATTGGCGGCCGAGAACTCGGTTACGATCACGCTCAAAATGCCGGAAAGCCTCGCGCGCGGTCTGCGTGCTCACGCAACCGCGCGTGGCGTCACGACAAGCGAGGTCGTCAGGCAGGCCGTGGCGGCTTTCCTGGTGGCGAAGCGCAGGCATGGTTGAGCAGCGACCGATACGTCGTGCCATCCATCTGGAGTTCGCATTCGATCGGCTGCTCGCTGCCAAGCTCGAACAGGCTTACGACATTCTGGTTCCTGGTCGGGTCCGGCTGGTGGGCCGCGCAAAGGTGACGGGAGCAGGCGATGAAGACGGCAGCAATTTACGCTCGTGTATCGTCGGACAAACAAAGGGAGGAGAACACGATCGCCAGCCAGACGGCGGCGCTGCTCGCGTTCGCCCGCGCGCAGCAATTCGAAGTGCCAAAGGAATGGGTCTTCGAGGACGACGGCTATAGTGGGGCGAACCTGATTCGTCCCGGCCTTGAGCGGGTGCGCGATCTTGCTGCCGAGGGGCTGATCCAGGCCGTCCTCATCTATGCGCCCGACCGGTTGAGCCGACGATACGCGCACCAGATTCTCTTAGTCGAGGAGCTCGCCCGCGCCGGCGTCGAGACCCTGTTTGTGCGCACGCCGCGCGGTTCGACGCCTGAGGACGAATTGCTCGTGCAGTTCCAGGGAATGATCGCGGAATATGAACGAGCCCAGATTCTGGAGCGCTCGCGCCGCGGCAAACGACATCGCGCTCGTCAGGGCGAAGTCAGCGTACTGAGCGGCGCTCCGTTCGGATATCGTTTTATCCGCAAGACAGATCACTCGGCTGCGTACTACCAGATCGACGAAGAGCAGGCTCGCATTGTACGGTGGATGTTCGAACTATACACCGTTCAGGGGCTCAGCATCGGCGCCATCGCTCGCCTCTTGAACGAACAGGCAATCCCCACCTGCAAGCGACGCGGTCGGTGGGAGCGCTCGACGGTTTGGGGCATGCTGCGAAATCCGGCGTACAAAGGCCAAGCCTGCTTTGGTAAGACGACGCTTGCACCGCGCCAACGGATCACGCGGCCAATACGGATGCGTGGCGGCATTGCCACTCGCAACAGCGCCAGCCACGAGCAGCCGCGGGGGGATTGGATCACGATCGCCGTGCCGCCGATCGTCAGCGAAGAAGCCTTTGCGCTCGCGCAGGAACGGCTCGAGACCAACAAGACTCATGCGCCGCGGCGGACCGTCACGCCCAGCGTCGTGCAAGGTCTCGTAAGCTGCGCCAAGTGCGGCTACGCTCTCTATCGCACATCGACGCGATCGAGCGCACGCGCGATCCACTATTATCGATGTCTTGGCTCAGACGCTTGGCGGCAACTATCCGGCTCCGTTTGCAATAACCGCCCAGTGCGTCAGGATCTTCTGGACGGGGTTGTTTGGGCGGAAATCGTGCGGCTGCTCGAAGATCCCGAACTCATCCATAACGAACTCGACCGACGGCTCGCAGCGGCGCGAGAAGCCGACCCGACCAAACGCCGGGAGGAGGTTCTCCGCCGCGATCTCGTTCGCATCCGCAAGAGCATCGATCGCTTGCTCACCGCTTATCAGGAAGGTCTTCTCTCGCTGGACGAACTGCGCGAGCGCATGCCGAACTTGCGGCGGCGCGAACAAGCCGACAACGCTGAACTGCAGGCGATCGTCGACCAGTCAGTCGACCGCACAGCCTACCTGCGCCTCGCTGAAACGCTGGCCACGTTCCTTACGCGACTGCGGTCGTCGGCGGGGGCCCTCGA
>DATMKR010000005.1:0-3154 GCA_035571115.1 Candidatus Acidiferrum sp.
GCTGAGATCGATGAGGGCCGACATCGGGTTGGGTCCAGTTATCTCCGTCCGTGGGGCTGCCGGCGACGATCTGGAAACTTCGGCGCATTGGCCTGATGTGTAGGGTCTATCACTGAGTCGCCGATGAGTCGCTTCAACACGTCGACCGGGTCTACCTTCCGAGGCTCGAGTTCTGGCCCTGGGAAGCGCGGGGATAGTTCGGGATAGCGCGCCTGCCGCGGCGAATGTAACACGTCCCCGGGCATGATCGCGTCAGAGCTACGCCGTTCACCGATCAGCAGGTGAGCACGATCTTGCCGGCCGCTCCTGGCTCAAGAATCTCCTTGTGCGCGCGCACCGCATCGGCGAGCAGAAATTTCTTGCCAACAATAGGCCGCAAGGTGCCGTTTTCGAGGCCCGCAAACAGCCCGGCGTGGATGTCCGCCTCTTCGGCCGCTGTAATGGCCCAGAGCGTGAACGCGCGAATCGAAGCGCGGCGCCCCATCAGCTCACGGGGATTGATAGTGACCTCGCCACGACTGCCGATCACGATGACACGGCCATTGTTGGCCAAAAGTTTCGTGTCATTGGAAAGGTTCACGTTAGCGAGCATTTCCAAAATGATGTCCACGCCGCGGTTGTCTGTCGCTTGCAGAATTTCTTCCTGATATCCGGCTTTGCGGTGATCGAAAACTTGATGCGCCCCCTCTCGCTTGGCCACTTCGAGGCCTTTCGGAGTCCCTGCAGTACCAAGAACCACAAGACCCATGGCGCGGGCGATTTGGAGCGCCGCGATCCCTACACCGCCACTTGCGCCGTGTACCAGTGCGGTCTCGGAAGCGTGCGCTTTCGCCGAGTGATACAGCGCATGATATGCCGTGCCGTAGGGTACCCAGATTCCTGCGCCTTGCTCGAAATCAATTTTCGCGGGGAGCTGATGTACTTGCTCTTCGAGCGCGAGTGCGTATTCCGCATATGCACCCGTGAGGGTCTTCGCGGTGTACACGCGGTCGTCTCGCTTCACCTTTTTGACGCCGTCGCCAACTGCTTCAACGACTCCGGCGGCATCCGATCCCGGCGTGTACGGAAGCGGAGGTTTCAAGGCATAAGTGCCAGCGCGCATGTAGGTGTCATAGGGATTGACCCCCGCCGCATGAATGCGCACCAGCACCTCGCCGGCTGAAGGTTTCGGTGTACCTACCTCCTCAAGCTTCAGGACCTCAGGGTCGCCGAATTCATGAACCCCAATCGCTTTCATTTTTCAGTCTCCAGGTTTGGAGGCGCCAAGCGTGAAAGGGGCGACGCTACGACGTGTGCATCAAGTTAAGTTGTCGAAGACGCCCTCACGCTGAGCGCAAACGGCCGCAAGTGGACCATCATGGCTCGCTACGTTTTCGGCAACGAAGACAAACCCGGCGAGCGTTGGAAGCGACGACTGCTTAGGTCGCGATGAAGCGCTGCTACGCACGGTGCTGTTGGTAGTCGATCCCTCGAGGACCCGAGGTGTCGGAGCCACACTAAAATGGTATCTCGCTTTTCGGGGCACTGGCGGTTGCGATGGTGGAATTGTCGTAATGTACATCATTAGCGGCTTTTCACGCAAGGAATCGCCCGTTGCCTTGCAGATGCGAGCCAGTCGCGATCGGCCAAAGCAAGGTCAGCGATTATGGCCGAGACCAATGCCGAGGATCCCCGCCTTTCGCCGCAGCGCCCTCTCGGTACGTTTCATCTTCTTAGCGATCTCGGGAAGAGGCGTCCGCGCCTTCGAGTGTGTCTTGAGCTCGCGCACGTCCTCCTTGGTCCAAGGACTGCCATGGGCTGAGGTCTTCTTCTTCAGCACTGACTGTTGCTCCGGAAAAAGGTCGAGGTTGTGGGCAACATCAGTAGCGCGTTTGACGTACGCGAGCAAAAGAGGCTTTGGCTGAACACCATGCTGGTTCAATGCGCGCCGATAGAGTGCTTCCAGTCATGGAAGCTGGGCAAGCCGAATTGGTGCGCGACGACTATGCGCTTGACGACCATGTCCGCCTCGCGCCGACTCCCGGCCACACGCCGCACCACGTCGCGGTGTGCTTAGGGCGAGATGGCGACGATGCGGTGATGCCGGGTGACGTGTTGCACTCGCCGCGGCAGGCGCGCTACCCCGAAATATCGCCGCGCTTCGATGTCGATAAGGATGCGTCCGCCAAGACGCGTCGCAACTTTCTCGAACGATGTTGCGACACGCGCACCGTATGTTGCACAGCTCATTTCCCATCGCCGTCGATAGGTCGCGTCACGCGTTGGGACGATGGGTTTCGCTGTGATTCCGTTGAGCCCTAATCGACCAGAGTTCGAACTCGACGAAACAAATGGCTCAGTACCTTGGCTCGGTGCGAAATCACGAGATGCAACCGCGCGAACAGCTATTCCTTGAGGTTGGTGGTGGCGGATTTCCGATGCAGCGCACGGCTGCCCACGCTACCGCGTTTTCTGAACGACACCACCGCGCCAGGAGCGCGGCTACCCTCGCTAATTCGCCGGCGGCCCGTGCCGGTCAGCACGTAGCGACCTCTCACGTCGTCCCAACGCATCAGGTTAGCTTGGATTGCGTTCCCCCGGAGCGACATTGTCATCGGATCGTGGACATGAGCGGGCGCAACGTCTCCGTGCGCATCCACGCTCTTCAAGGCCTCAATCAATCTCTTTTCGATTGCGTCGCTCATCACGTGTTTCAATAGATACGGTTGGGTCGCTGTGCAAGGCTTGGTGAACGCCAGCCCTCGGCAGATGTCCCTGGACCGAGCGGCGCTTGGTTCGACGACGGGCCCCAAGTTCATCCACTCTTGCGCCTCTACGGGCATGCGTGCGCGGGGTGCGATGGTCGAAGTCAGGCGAGGTCCAGGGCGAAACGCCTGAGATCGGCGAGCGAGCAGTGCTCGAGAGCCCCTTCGTGAGTAGCCCGCAAGACCACGCGGGGTGCATAGCCCGCCTCCAGCGCTTCGCGCCAGCGGGGCGCACACAAGCACCAGCGGTCGCCGGGCCTGAGGCCGGGAAAGCCGAATTGGGGCATCGGCGTCGAAAGATCATTGCCGCACGATTTGGAAAACTCGAGAAACGCGGCGGTCATGACGGCGCAGACCGTGTGGCTGCCGGCGTCTTCGCGACCGGTGTTGCAGCAGCCGTCACGAAAGAA
>DATMKR010000006.1:0-43690 GCA_035571115.1 Candidatus Acidiferrum sp.
CCGGCTCCGCCCGCTCCGGTGATCCCTTCGAAATGGGTAAGGATCGACTTCGGCCAGTCGTAAACGAGCATCTTGCTTCCGGCGAGGTTGCGCACGTACGCGTGCGTGCCTTTCTTATCGGTGTAACCGCCGGCGATCGCGACGTTATTGCCATCCATCCAAATGCCGTAAGCCGTCGAGCTGATCGAGTTGGGAAATTCGAGCGTCGAGAACGTTGCGGTGACAGAATCGTAGATGAATGCATGCCCCGAGACCGGATACGTATCCGGAGCGGTCTGCAAGGGGCCGGATTTTATGGCATCGTAATTTCCGACGGCTTTGTAGGCTCCATTGCCGTAGTTGCTGTGAACGATCGTGAAGTTGCACGATTTGGGCGAGCACAGGTTTGCCGGAGCGTTGACGGTGAGATACTTCTTGGTCGTTGAGTCGTAGACGAAGCCGTCGGCGTTCGTTTGGCCTTTTTTCTCATAGCTGCCGACGAGCCGATAGCCCGTCTGCGTGACGGCCGGGCCGTACACGCTGGTATTCGAGGATCCCGGATACTTGATCGGCGTCCAAACGCCCGTTTTCCGATCGTAGACGACGCCCAGGGTCGACCCGTTCACTCGATCGACGAAGCCCGTGATCAGGTTGCCACGGATGCCCGTAAGAAGGGTTCCGACCGCCTTCGGAAACTGGCTGAGCGGAACATCGAGCGTTTGCAGCACCGGCGCATCGGAGCCGAACTGCAAGAGGTTCGAGTTTGTAGACGTCGTCGGTGTCGACATCGCAGGTACGGCGCCGAAGCTGCCCGAGCGGCCGCCGCCGGCACCGGCGCATCCGGCCAGCAGGGCGATCGAGAGTGCTACGAGCGAGGCCCGCGCGCACGCAAAGGTAAACGGAAAACGCATCAAAACGTCTCACTTTTCTAAAGAGAAGCGCCGCAGTCTCTTAACAGAGCTGCGGGGCAGAGGAAGAATACGGTTGATCTATCTTACCACCCGGAGGGCTAACTCGGAAGCCCCTCGCTTGCGGATCCGTCGTTAAACAGCGGTTTTAGCGCGATAACATGTTAACGCCTCCGTTCAGCACCCCCACCCTAACGGAGAATATTTAGGGATGGCGGGCATCGCCGAACGGCTAGCGGTGCAAGCGCACGCGTGCGGCATCATGGGCTCCCCTTTCATGGCGGAGCTTATCCAAGCCGCCCTTTCCGACTACCGCGAAGGTGGAGAGATCCGCGACCTACTCGACTCCTATCCGCACTATAAGAGACCCGGCCTCAAGCTCGCCGCGGCATTGCACTATCTTGCGTTAGATGGAGAGCCGACACTTTTAAAACATTATCCTTCGGTCGGAGGCGACGGCGACGGGCGCGCCGCGTGGAGTGCCGGCCGTGCCATTTTAGCCCAACATCGGGATCGCGTCGAGCACCTTTTCACCGGCAACGTTCAGACGAATGAGCCCGCACGCTCGATGCCGATCCTCGCCGCCTCCCTATGGTTAGCCGCACAGTTCAATCTCCCGATTCGGGCCTTTGAGATCGGTGCCAGCGCGGGGCTGAACTTGCGGTTTGACCGATACCGATACGAAGAGCCTGACTGGTCCTGGGGGGACCCCGATTCAGCCGTGGTTCTTCGCAATGGCGTAGAAAAAGGACGCCCGAAACATTTGCGCGCGGATCTCAATGTGATCGAGCGACGCGGCTGCGACCTCAATCCCATCGATTTGAACAGTAAGAGCGACAGATTATCCCTGCAGTCGTTCGTTTGGCCGGACCAGGCGGACCGGTTCGATCGTCTGCGGGCCGCAATTCAGGCCGCTGCGGATCCCCCGGTCAAAATCGACGCTGAAGGCTTTTCGACATGGCTTCGGCGCGAAGCGAGGTGCCGCCAAGGCTGTGTGACGGTGATCGTGCATACGCTCGTTGAGGAGCACCTGTCGGCAGAGGAACGCGCAGACCTGAACGAGGCAATCGCTGCGTGCGCCGAAGAAGCATCGCCACGAGCTCCGTTTGCGCGTATCGGCATGGAGCTGCGCGAGGGCAGCTATTCTACGGAGGTTACAACCTGGTCCGGTTCGAGATCAGGAACCACGATTTGTACGTCCGACGGGCACGCCCAGCGAATCATCTGGACGTAGGATATGAGTCTGCGGTGATCCGGATGCCGTCGGAATAGGGTGTTCCCGCGAAGCCAAACTCCGCGAGGAATTTGCTGGAGTCGAAGATGTAGGGGCGGTCGCTCTGATAGAGCATCTCGTACGACTCGCGAATTCGCGGGTCGAATAGTCCCGCTACTCGGAGCAACGGTTTACTCAGTACGCGATACTTCGGCAAGACGCCGAAATCCGCAGCAGCCATCTCGATAAACTCCTTGCCCGTCGGCGGAGCGGGCGTGGTCGGCAGATGCCACACTTGGTTCCACGCCGTTTCGCGCTCGGCAAGCATTACCACGCCGCGCGCCGCATCGGGAGTAAACGTCAGCGAGTGGGGAACCATGGCATTCACAAGCCACGAGGCCGTAGCTCCTTTCGCGAGCGGCTCGAAAACGAGGACGTTTGGCAGGCCGTTGGGCGTTCGAGGTCCGTAGAAGTCCGCCGAACGAACGATCATCGCCACGAGGTTGCCCTCTCTGACTTGTTCCATGAGCGCAGCGGCGATCTCCGCGCGAATGGCGCCCTTCTTGCTGCAAGGTGCGTAAGGCGTTTGCTCCGTCATGGGGCCGTCCACGCTTCCATACATGTAGACGTTGTCGAAGAAGATCAGCCTCGCTTGCGCTCGTTTGCAGGCCTCGATCGTGTTTGCCATGATACGCGGCCAGAGTTCCCGCCAGACCGCGAAATCGTACTTGAGCCCGACGAGGAGACACACCACGGACGAACCCGAGACAGCCTCAATCGTCTGCTGGCGATCGGAGAGATCTGCCGTGAATACTTCCGCCCTGCCGACCGGCCGAGGGTTACGTCCCACTACACGGAACGGTGCGTTCTTTTCGGCGAGAATTGCGGCAAGCTCATTCCCGATCGAGCCGCCCGCACCGAGGAGCGCCATCATTGTTCAGTCAGCCTATCTCGTTTGCCGAGGCCTTGCAACCTGGAGGAGTTCACAGCATGAGAAAATTGGTCCTCGCGATGTCCTTGTCGCTCGACGGCTTTGTTTGTGGGCCAAACGGAGAGATCGACTGGATATTCAAATATGGTTCCGATGACGCAGAAGCATGGATTATTGAGAATCTCCGGCAAGTCGGTGCTCACCTTATGGGCTCCCGCACCTACGAGGTTATGGCCGCATATTGGCCGACCTCGGATTCACCCATCGCGCCTCCCATGAACGAAATCCCAAAGGTCGTGTTTTCGAAGAAGGGCGTCCTGACAGCGTCTGCCTCGGATACGGATCATGCTCGCTCGTGGAACGACGCACGAGTACTAACCGGCGATCTTGCTGCCGAGATCGCCGCCTTGAAGATGGAGCCAGGAAAGGATCTTGCTGCCCACGGCGGCGCAACCTTTGCCCAAAACTTGATCGCAACTGGACTGATCGACGAATTTAGGTTCATGGTATTCCCGGTTGCGCTTGGTAAGGGCGTTCCGCTCTTTTCCCAGGTCGATCGTCCGCTGGCCTTGGACGTCGTCAGTGCCATCAAGTTTGACGGGCCCGTTGTCCTCGTTTACAAGCCCAGGATGATTGATTGATTTGCGCCACGAATTCCGAAGTGGACTAATGCTTCGTTCCGCGATATCGTCTCTCGTCGTGGTGGCCCTCGTGTCCGGATCTGCTCGCGCCGTACCGGCCGTGGGCGACATTCACACGATACGGCACGTCATCATCATCATGCAGGAGAACCGCTCCTTCGATAGTTACTTCGGAACGTTTCCCGGCGCCGACGGCATTCCGATGGGCAACGGGGTAGCGCAAGTCTGCGTTCCCGATCGAGAAACAAAAACGTGTGTGCGGCCCTACCACGACACGAACGATGAAGACACCGGCGGCCCGCATGGCGCGAAGGCGGCCGATCTCGATATCGACGGCGGAAAAATGGATGGCTTCGTCGAGGTCATGCAGGGAGCACAGAGGACCGGCGGCTGCCCCACCGATATTCCCACGTGCGTCGTCAAAGGCCACGAAACGACCGTAATGGGCTATCACACCGCGCAGGAGCTTCCGAACTACTGGGCATATGCGCGCAACTTCGTTCTGCAAGACCACATGTTCGCGCCGGTGCGATCGTGGAGTCTGCCGACGCACCTCTACATGGTTTCGGAGTGGGCGGCGGACTGCGCCACGATCGGCGATCCGGCGAGCTGTAAGCCGGAGCGCACGTACTTTAACGAGGCCGACTTTCCGCGCGATCTCTTTACCAAGGACGCGCCGCAAGCCGCCGGTCGTCCCGACTATCCTTGGACCGACTTAACGTATCTGCTGCATGCGAACCACGTCTCATGGGGCTACTACGTGATGGACGGGCTCGAGCCGGACTGCGAGAACGATCAGAGCAGCTGCAACCTGCAGCCGCAGACTGCTCGAACGCCCGGCATCTGGAATCCGCTCCCGTCGTTTGACGACGTAAGGCAAGACGGGCAGCTTTCAAATATCAAAGACACGTCGCTCTTCTTCCGCGACCTCCACGATGGCACGTTGCCCGCGGTCTCCTGGGTAACGCCGGGCAACCGCTACAGCGAACATCCGCCGGGGCGAGTGAGCGCGGGACAGGCCTACGTCACCGGAATCATCAACGCGGTCATGCGCAGCCCGTACTGGAACTCCAGCGCCATATTCTTGAGCTGGGACGACTGGGGAGGCTTTTACGATCACGTCGCGCCGCCGAACGTCAACTACTTCGGCTACGGCCCGCGCGTGCCGGGCATCGTGATCAGCGCCTACGCTCGCAAGGGCTACATCGATCATCAAACGCTCAGCCACGACGCCTACGTGAAGTTTATCGAAGATGATTTTCTCGCAGGGCAGCGGCTGGATCCGAAGACCGACGGACGCCCCGATCCGCGAGCCGAGGTCGCCGAAAACGCGCCGCAACTCGGCGACTTGCGAAACGACTTTGATTTCACGCAGCTGCCGCGGCCGCCGCTCATTTTACAAGGCGGAATCGGCCCACCCTACAAGCCAGGCTACACCGGCGCTCCGTAACCGATCGCGATTACGGCGTCAAACTGACGATCTCGTTCGCGTTGAATTCGGTCGCCCAGATTTGAGTGCTGCCCGGCGCGATTCCCGACGGCTCGCCGCCGCTTGGCCCAGGCGCGGCGTACTCGGCGATCCTACCGCCGGTCGTAATCGACGCAAGTTTTCCAGCGTTTTGCTCCGTGAACCACAACAGGCCGGCGCTGCCCGGCTCGATCACGAACGGGCCCGCACTCGCAGTCGGCACCTTGTATTCTGTAAACGACCCCGCCGTCGTCAGGCGTCCGATTTTGTTCCCGTTGAACTCGACAAACCATAATGCGCCGTCCGCACCGGGCGTGATTCCTCCGGGTTTAGCGCTCGGGGTCGGAACGTCGTACTCGGTGAATTTCCCGCCGGTCGTCATGCGTCCGACCTTATCACCGGCATCCTCCGTGAACCAAATCGCGCTATCCGGGCCGATACAAATTCCTGAAGGTTCGGAGTCCGGAGTCGGGACGGTGAACTCCGTGATCTTCCCCGACGTCGTGATCTCACCGATTTTATTTCCCCCGCGTTCGGTGAACCACAGCACGCTGCCGCCGCCCGAACGGATCACGGAAGGATCGGCGCTCGCCGTTGCAACCTTGTACTCCGTGAACTTTCCTGCGGTGGTAAGCTTCGCGATTTTGTCGGCATGCGCTTCGGTAAACCACAGGTTATCGTCGGGACCAACGGTGATCCCGGAAGGCTCCGCTTGCGCGCTTGGAACGTCGAATTCGGAGAACTTCCCGGCGGTCGTGATGTTCGCGACCTTGTTCCCCGCGAACTCGGTGAACCAATACTTCCCGTCCGGCCCGAGGACCATCTTGTACGGTTCCGATTGCGCGGTCGGGACCACATATTCTTTGAACTTCGGTTTCGCGGGCGCCTTAGACATGTGCAGGGCGGCATTGGGTGGAGTTTGCGGCGCAACCGAATACGACGATGACGGCGGCGAACACGCCGCTACCACACAAAGCGCGGCCCAGCCGAGGATAATACGGGTGCACGTCACGAGGAAAAACCTCCGTCGATCCTGGGGCGGCGGCGCCCCGATTCACCATGTAAGCGTCCCATTCGAGCCTCTGGCGGTGAATCCGGCCTCTAGGCGTTGCTGCCGAGCATCCAGTCGACCGAGCGTTGAAGAGGCGCCGGCGTGACCGTGCTACCGCCGCAGTACGGATAATCGATCATCGCTGCGACCCAAAGCAGCAATCCCAGGGCCAGCGCCGTGCACGCGACCAGTGCTAGATGCATGTCGCGGCGCTCGGGATGCACGAACGACGTAATCGCGATGAGTATCCACGACAGTACGATGGTACCGAACCAAAGCTCCTCGGGGACCCCGGATTGGGCGGCACGCAAGCGACGGTTGCGCAGCGCGGTCAGCGCGTCGACCTCGTCGTCGACCTGGCGGAGTAGCGATGGAGTCGCTGGCCGAGCGTCGCGCTCCAGACGGTGCTGGATTCTGCCGGCCTCCGAATTCCCCTGACCGCCGCACAACTGCGACCAGCCTGCGATGACGGCGCGCGCGTAGGCTAGTACTTCGGGTCGCTGAGCCGGAGTGATATCGCGCCAGAGCATGCGGACGGTCAGCGCTTCGCTGTCGACGTCGGCGCTGGCGGCATGCAGGTTCGTCCAGACGGTGAAAATGATAAACGCAAAAATCAGCGCGTTCAATCCGCCTACGATCGAGATCCAGGGTGGCACGAACGACCCGTTGCTCGGGAAGCGCCAATGCGTGTAGAGCCGGCGCGCGAGTAGAGTAACGCCGATGGCGAACGCTTCGTAGACCAGGACGACCGCAACGAGGGCGAGCCAAGACGGGACACTGTTCAACCACAGAATTAACTGGTCCATGAAGAGCGTGCGATTCGCCACGGCCGCAGGGCTCACCACCTAAGCCACCGGCCGACAAACCAGGCCACACCCGCGCTTCGTCAGAAGTCGTGACCATGCAAGTCTCCAGCCCGATGCCCGACGACGAGTTGGCGACCTTTCTGCGCACTGCCAAAGAACGCGGGATCCCCGACGAATCGCTCGTTGGAATGTTACGGCACAACGGCTGGTCCGAGCGGCGCATCTACCGCGCGCTCTCCGAACATTATGCCGGCGTTCTGGGCGTGCCTGTGCCACGTCGAGCGCAGGCGACCGAGAACGCTCGCGACGCCTTTCTATACCTGCTGAACTTCATCGCACTCGGATTTTGGACCGTAGCCCTTTGGCAAATTTGGGACCGTCTGGTGAACCGCTGGTATCCCGACGCGCTTTCCAATACGGGAACCTATCTGCGCGAAGATATCGCCTGGCAGGTCGCACTCATTCTCGTAAGTTTCCCCCTCTTCGTGGTGGTGCATGCGCTCATCCAGAGAGAGCTGGCGCGCCGCCCGGAGCTCTACTATTCCGCCGTTCGCCGTTGGCTCACGTACATCGCGCTGGTGTTGACGGCGATTCCGATCCTCATCGACGCGGCGTACACCGTCCAACAGTTGATCGTCGGCCAGCTGACGATTCACTTCTTCCTGGACACGCTCGGGCTTATGGTCATCGGCGGCGGCATCTTCGCATACTATCTCCTGACGATCGATCCCCCGAAACCGACGTCGTGACCATCTCGCGAGCCATTACGGTGGCCGCAATCCTCATCGTCGTCGGAATCGTAGTGGCGGCCTTCGTCACTATTGGGTCCCCAAAGCACGCTCGCGCGGAGGCGCTGGATCGCCAACGCGTCTCGGATCTTGGCGACCTGGCCGCGGAGCTGCATGAAGACTACAGTGCGGGGCCCCTGCCCGCCGCGGTTCCGCAACCTCGACACGATCCGGTCAGCGGCCAACCCTACGAATACCAGCGCTTAGGCGACAATCGTTACCGGCTGTGCGCAACGTTCGAGCTGCCGACCTCGCCTGACCAACGCACCGGTCCGGACGTCACTACGTTCTGGCATCATCCCGCCGGGCGATTCTGCTATATCCTCCACGTTGGCAATCGGGTCGAATCGACGCTCTAACACCCTAAGCAGGGTTTCTGCGTCTCCGAACGCGATATCGCCACGATGAAGCGTCTTTGGATTCTCGTTATCGTCGCAGCCGCGGCCATACCGATCGGTGCAAGCGCCGCAACTCCCGCATCTCCCTCGCAACAGCTCATCGGAAAACTGCAATGGCGCAGCATCGGGCCGTACATCGGGGGCCGGTCCGTCGCCGTTGCGGGCGTCGCGAGTAATCGCGACCTGTTCTACATGGGCGGCGTCGAGGGCGGTGTCTGGAAGAGCACCGACTATGGTCTAACCTGGACCAACATTACCGACGGTAAGATCCCCGGCATCGCGGATCCGATCGGTGCGCTTGCGGTAGCGCCTTCCAACTCGAACGTCATCTACGCCGGAACCGGCGAAGCCGACATTCGAAGCGACTTCGATACCGGCGACGGCGTGTACAAGACGACCGACGCGGGCAAGACGTGGTCGTACGCCGGTCTGCGCGATACGCACATGATCGCGAAAATTGTCGTGGATCCCAAGAACGCCCGTGTTGCGTATGCGGCTTCGATGGGTCACGTCTTCCGGCCCAATCCGGAGCGCGGCATCTTCAAGACGACCGACGGCGGAAACACCTGGACCAAGGTACTCTTCGTCAACGACGACACCGGCGGCATCGACCTCGCGATGGACTCCCGCAATCCTAACGTTCTCTACGCGGCAATGTGGCAGGCGCAGCGCTTCCCGTGGAAGCTGAGCAGCGGCGGACCCGGAAGCGGGCTTTTCAAGACGCTTGATGGCGGCCGCCATTGGATGAGGATTTCGTCCAACCCCGGATTTGCCACCGGCCTGCTCGGAAAGATCGGCGTCGCGGTCGCGGCGAGCGACCCGCGCATCGTTTATGCCATCGTGCAGGCGCACGATGGCGGGGTTTTCCGGTCGAACGATGGGGGCCGGACGTGGAAGCGCGTCAACGCCGAGTGGAAGTTGCGCCAGCGCGCCTTCTACTATATGGCGCTCACGGTCGATCCCACCAACCCTCAGGTCGTCTACGCGCCCGAAGTCGACGGCATCTACAAGACGACCGACGGCGGCAAGACGTTTACCGACATGGAGATACCCCACGGCGACAATCACATCATTTGGGTCAACCCCCACGATCCAAAGATTCTCCTCGTTGGAGACGATGGCGGCGGAACGGTTTCGGTTGACGGTGGCGACAACTGGAGCGACGATCACAATCAGCCTACGGGCCAGTTCTATCATGTGGCTCTCGACGACCAGTTTCCATTTCACGTCTTCGGCGCCTCACAAGATGAAGGCGCGTACGAAGGTGCCAGCGCGGCCGTCGGCCCGGGCATCGGCCCGGAGCAATGGCACACGGTCGCTTTGGGCGAGAGCACGTTTGTCGCGCCCGAGCCCGGCGATCCGTTCGTAACCTTCGGCAGCGGATACTTCAGCTCGTTCGTAAGCCTCAACCGCATCACCGGAGATACGAAAAACGTCAGCCCGTGGCCGCGCTATATGTCGGGCGCAGCGGCGGCGGCAACGAAATATCGCTTCGGCTGGACGCATCCGATCTTCTTCTCGCCGGCCGACCCGCGCGAGCTGCTCGTCGCATCGCAGGTCGTCTTCTCGAGCATGGACCGCGGCCAGACTTGGAGCATCCTCAGTCCCGATCTCACGCGCAACGACCCTTCTACCGAAGGCCCCACCGGCGGCCCAATTGACAACGACCAAACCGGTGCCGAAACCTTTCCGGACATCTCGTCGCTTGCGGTCTCGCCTCTCGATGCCAAGGTTCTCTGGGCGGGCTCGGCGGATGGGCTGGTGCACGTAACGAGCGATCACGGTGCGACCTGGAAGCTCGTAACGCCGCCGCAACTTCCGCAGTGGGCTCAGATAAGCTCGATCGAGCCGTCGCACACCGAGCGCCGCACGGCTTTTCTCACGGCTTCGCGCTACATGTGGGACGACTACCACCCCTATGTCTTCGAAACGACTGACTTCGGTGAGCACTGGGTGCCGCTGACCAGCGGTATTCCCGACAATCAGTATGTGTTCGTCGTTCGCCAAGATCCGCTCGCGCCGCGGTTGCTCTTTGCGGGGACGCGCAGCACGGCGTACGTGAGTCTCGACGGTGGTCAAGACTGGCAACCTCTCACGATGAACTTGCCCGGCGTTCAAGTCCGCGACTTCGCGATCGACTCTCGCGAAGGAGAGTTGGTCGCGGCTACGCACGGTCGCGCCTTTTGGATTCTCGATAATCTCGCATATCTCGAACAGCTTGCGAGCAAGACGAGTTTTTCGGTCGCAGGCCTGCAGCTTTTCTCACCTCAGACCGCTTGGCTCTCCAACGCGTACGGCGGCTCGGACTCTCCGATTCCGGATTTCGGCGACAATCCCAAGTACGGGGCGGCTGTTTTCTTTAACGTTCCGGCCGGCTACCACGGGGAGTCGCCGCTGACGATCTCCTTCTTGGATTCAAGCGGTGCGACGATTCGCAGCTTTACGCTGCACCCGAAAAATGCGCATGAAAAGAAACTGACCCCCGAACAAGAAGACAACCTCGACGTGGTTGCGCAGCGCGCGCGCGATTTGGAAAAACTCACCGCCGTCAAGCCCGGGCCCAACCTCTTTCAATGGGATCTGCGCTACGAGCCCGCGTATGAAGTGCCCGGCGTCCGTGCGCTCGAAACCGACGACTTCCCAGATACCGCCGACGGACCCACGATCGTCCCCGGCGCGTACACGGTCGTGCTGCGGTACGGCACTCAGACGCTTCAGGCTCCGTTCAAGGTCGTGCTCGACCCGCGCATTCATTCGTCAGCGGGCGACCTCGAGGCACGGTTAGCGCTGGAGATGCAGATCCGCAACTCCATCGACACGTTGGATCGATCGATCGTCGCCGCGTTGACCGTGCGCAAGAAGATGAGTGCGGCGCAAGCCGCGGCCATTAATAGCGAGATCGCCGATCTCGTGCTGCTCGACATTCACTCGAGTGAAGCCGACGTGATGCACCCAACCAAAGTACGAGAACAACTCGGTTTCCTGCTCAACTCGCTCGAAGGCGCCTATCAGCGACCCACCGTCGCGGAGTATGCGGCGTACAAGGATCTTACGGCGCTGGCTGAGGCCGGCGAGGCGCGCTTGAAGGAGCTCATGCAATGAAGAAACTCTACGTCGTTTTAGCTCTTGCTGCGGCTTGCACGATGGCGAGTTGCGCGCAGCGCGAGAGTGCCGCGCTCCCGGCTGCGATGACGGTCCGGGCGGCCACCGCCCCGCCGCAATGCACGCATCAGCGAACGAAAGGAAAATACGCGCAGATCGAAGCGAGGCTGAAAAACCGAGCCGGCTCGTTCTGTGTCCCGGCGTTTGGGGGCTTCGGGGGAACGGTGGAGTACCCGGGCGTCAAGCGACCCGTGAAGCTCGTGCTTCGCTCCAGCACGGAGAACATTTACGACGAACCGCTGCTGGGGTCGTCCGGAGCGCCGATCTTTTACTTGAACCTTCACTTCCTCGCCGGAACGCATTTCCACACGAAGCTAAAGTCGGGCGGTGGCCTGACTTCTGCAACCATTCAGGCCGGCCAACCCTACAGCGCCTTCGGCATCGTCGCGGTCGGGCATCTCGTCCTGAGGTTTCCACCGTGCTATGCCGTGGCGACTCAAGGTCCGTACGGAGGTATCCTTCCAGGGATCGGTCAGCTTTTTAGCGATACGACGATCACCGGTGCCGGGTACGGCGTCATCGAAATTTATCCGGGCATGCAAGTAAGTCAAGGTTGCTAAGAGCCTTCGGAGTCTTAGGAGTAACATGCCACCTCTGGGTCATCGCCTAGCCGGATCGCTCGCGATCGTGGCAACGCTCGTCTTCGCTGCCTGCGCGCAGCATGGCAACGGACTGCCGTCGGTCTCACCGCAAGCGGTCGCAGTTCCCGATCGCACGCCGCGCAGTTGTAAGGGTCAGGTAAATAAATCGGAATACGCCACGCTAACCGGAAAGCTCAAGACCGCCGGCGGACCCTTTTGCATTCCGGCGTACGGCGGGTTCGGCGGCGACCTAAAGTACCCCAGCCTCAATCCTTCGATTCAACTTACACTGAGCAGCGGCACCGAGAACTTCGACAACTTTCCAACGCTCGGCTCGGGAACGCCGATCTTTTATCTTGCGTTTTCCACCTCCGGCGGAACGACGTTTGGCAAGGATCTCAAGGCGGGTGGCGGCCTGACCGGCAAACAGGTCGTCGCGGGCCAACCGTATACGGCTTACGGCCAAGCGACGGTTTTTCACGACAAGGTGAAGTTCGGGCCCTGCTCTACGACCGCTACCAAAGGCAAGTACGGCGGCGTCATCGGGGGAATCGGAGCGCTGCTAAAGAGCGAAGACATTCCGTTTAAGGTTAGCGGCGTAATCGAGATCTATTCAGGCGAGCAGACCGGCGTGGAGTGTTGATTCCAGGGCGTCGTCGGGTTCCCGTGCCGGGGTGATGATCCCGGAAAGATTTAACGGATCGTAAGCGCCCAGCGGCAACGTTTCGACGGTGGCGCCGGTTCTGCGCACGGCGCGCAAGGCGTCGATCGCCGCCGGCAGCGCAAACTGTTCGCCGACAAATCCCGCAACGAAGCGTCCGCCCCGAATTTCTCCGCGCGCCTCCATCCGGCGCAATGCGAGCAGCAGCTCGCGCCATCTCGGCGCAAGGCTTTCGCGTGCGAGGACGTCACGGAATACGACGCCCCAGCGCGCCAGCAAGCGCCGCGCGAAGGCGTCGGGCGCGATGGCTTCGGTCGTGGCCTGCAAGAGCGTCCAGCGCCCGCTCGACGAGCGCGGTCGCGCACGAAGACCCTTCTCACCCAGCCGGCGCTTGGCATCGCTAAGCGATCGCAACGCGTCGAAGCCGTCGGCAGTCACCAAGCCCGCCGCGACCAGTTGCCACAGCGCTTCTTCGACTTCGCTCGGGAGGCGCTTGACGGCCCGCACGATCTCGGCAAAGAAAGGCGCTTGCAGTCGCTCGACCTGTTCGAAGACCTCGTGCGCCGCGTGCGAGAGCGCTTCGACATTCGCTTGACGGCGAACGATGAGCTCGTCGGCGTTCGCGCGCAGAAAGAGCGCGATCGGTGCGAGGCGCGTGGGACGCACGCGCCGGCTCTCGGCCACATCGCGCAGCTCTAATGCCGGATGCGGTGTAAGGCGCCCCCACATGATATCGCCGGCATAACAGAGCCGATCGAGATATTCGGGTTTGTAGCCTGCGATCCGCGCGGGAAGAATTTGTCCCTCCCAGGCGACCGCCGGAATTTCGTAGCCCTCGAGCTGCCGGACGATTTGAAGCGTGCCATCGATTCCATGCAGCCGCGTCGCAGGCGTCACGTGCTGCCAGCGTTGGAGGAAGGCCATGTACTGCGCCGCGGTAACCGGTTCGATTTCGCGACGCAAGCGCCCGATCGTCAGACGATGAATGCGCGCCAACACCCGCCGGTTACACCACTGCTCGTTCTGCGCCGAAGCGGTGAAGCGGCCGCGCAGAACTTGGCCCTGCGTCTCCAGGCGAAGGAGCGCCGCGGTAATAGCTTCATCGTCGGTGCTCAGCCGTTCCGCCATCTCCGCCACGGTCATCGGTCCGCTCGACTCGAGCCAGCCGCGCAAGATCTCGGTCACGGCCTCCTCGCGAGCCGGCGACGATGCATCATAGGCCGCGCGAGCGATTTCAAGCCGCTCGGCACAAGCCCAAAACTCAACTGTGTCACCCTGAGCAGCGCGCGCAGCGCGCGTGTCGAAGGGCGGTCGCAGGGTGACAAGGGGCATCGCCCTTCGTTGCGAGACGAGCTCTTCGAACCAGTGCGTCCATTGCGCGACCGGCGGCACGACGATCAGCGTCGTAAGCGCGTCGTGCAGCTCGTCGGCATCGCGCACGACGGGCCACGATTCAGCTGCCACCTGCGCGATCGCGGCGGGATCCAAGATGCCGGCACCATCGACGTCGTCGCGGGTCGTTCGGCGGAGCGCCACGGCCCGCGTCCGCCGCTCTTCCAGCGGCGCGTCGTCGAGAAAAGCGTACGGATTGGCGTTGAGGATCTCGTGGCAAAAGACCGACGGCTCGGGCGTGTCGATGGCGACCGTTCGTAGCGTGCCGTTCTCGATCTCGCGCAAGATCTCGAGAAATCCGTCGAGATCCATCGCTTCGTGCAGACAGTTCGAAAGCGTCTCGCGTACCAGCACGTGGTCGGGAATGTTAATCGGACCGGTGAGGTTCTCGGGACAAGCGGCCTGATCGGGGAAGACCGCCGCCACCAAGTCGTCGGCACGCATCCGGATCAGCTGCGGGGGCACCTTGCGCCCACCGCTGAAGCGGAGAATCGCAAGCGCTCGCGTTGCGTTCCAACGCCAGCGCGCCGCGAACATCGGGGCCGGAAGGAGCGCCTGCGTGAGCGTGTGCTCGGCGCTCGCCGACTTCACGAACTCGAAGACCACGTCGAGCGGAAACGCGTGCTGATCCGTTAAGGAGAGCACGATCCCATTGTCGGTGGCGGCAGCCTGCAGCTCGAGGTTGAACGAACGGCAGAAGCGTTTGCGCAGCGCCAAACCCCACGCGCGGTTGATGCGCGCCCCAAACGGCGTGTGCAGGATCAACTGCATGCCGCCGCCTTCGTCGAAGAAGCGCTCCGCGACCAGCGTGCGATCCGTCGGAACGACGCCGAGAATCTTCTTCCCCGCTCGCACGTACGCGACTGCCTGCTCGGCGCCCGCGCGATCGAGGGCACTTTCCCGCTCGAGCCACACGATCGCGCTCGCGTCGTCGCGCTCGTCGATCGCGGTGCGCACTGCGCAGACCTCGCGCGAGAGCTCGATGGTGCGGCCGCGACCTTCGCCATTCCAGAATGGAATGGACGGCGGCGCGCCGTGCGCGTCTTCCACGCGGACCACGCCGGCTTCCACGCGCCGGATCTTCCAAGAGTTGGTGCCGAGAAGAAAGATATCGCCGGCCATGCTCTCGATCGCGAAGTCTTCGTCGAGCGAGCCGATGACGTGGCCGTCCGGCTCGAGGATGACGCTATAGTTGGCCGTATCGGGAATCGCGCCGCCGCTGGTAATTGCCGCCAATCGCGCGCCGCGGCGCGCGCGCAGACGACCGTTCACGCGATCGTAGTGCAGATAGGTCCCGCTTCGCCCACGCGAGGTCGCGATGCCGTCTGCCAGCATTGAGAGGACGGCATCAAAATCCGCGCGCTCCAGATCGCGGTACGGAAAGGCCGTGCGAATGGTTGCGAAGAGCGTCTCCACTTCCCACTCGTGCTGCGCGCAGGCCGCGACGATTTGCTGCGCGAGAATATCCAGCGGCGCCGTCGGAATCTCGAGCGCATCGAGCGAACCGCCGCGAATCGCGCGTACCAGCGCCGCGCACTCGAGCAGCTCGTCTCGCGTCGTCACGTAGAAAATTCCCTTGGGCTTGGCTCCGACCCAATGTCCCGAGCGCCCGATGCGCTGCAACGCAACGGCAATGGCGCGCGGCGACCCCAGCTGAACGACGAGGTCGACCGAGCCGATATCGATGCCCAACTCGAGTGAGGCCGTCGCCACGACGACTCGCAGCTCGCCGCTTCTCAGGCGCCGTTCGACGTCGAACCGAAGCTCGCGCGCGAGGCTGCCATGATGCGGCATGACGAAGCCTTCTCCGAGGCGCTCGTTGAGCGCGAACGCCACCCGCTCGCTCATGCGGCGCGTTCCAACGAAAACCAACGTCGTCTTATGGTTGCGAATCTCGCCGGCAATCCGATCGTAAATCTCGCCCCACATCTCTTTGCTTGCGACCGGGCCGAGCTCGTCGCTGGGAACCTCAACGGAGAGCTCCATTTCACGACGGTGCCCAACGTTGACGATCGTCGCGCGCTCGCTCAAGAACTGCGCGACGCGCTCCAAGGGACGCACGGTGGCCGAAAGGCCGATGCGCTGAGGTTTTTGCCCGCTCGCCTGTGCGACCAGGTAGTCCAAGCGCGCGAGCGTGAGCGCCAGATGCGAGCCGCGCTTGTCCGCCGCCATCGCATGAATCTCGTCGACGATAACCGTGGCGACGCTTGCGAACAGCGCTCGCGACTTCTCGGCCGTCAGCAGGATGTAGAGTGACTCAGGAGTCGTTACGAGCACGTGCGGCGGCTTTCGCAGCATGCTTTGGCGCTGGGCGGCGGTCGTATCGCCGGTACGCACGGCGGTGCGAATCGGCGCCATCGGTAGGCCCTGGACTCGGGCGAGGGCGGTCAGTGCCGCGAGCGGTTTCTCCAGGTTCTCGCGCACGTCGTTGGTGAGGGCCTTGAGCGGCGAGACGTACACCACCAGCGTCTGCTCCGGCAGCGTGCCTTCGGTTGCGCGGCGAACGAGGTCGTCTAAGCAGAGCGTGAAGGCCGCGAGCGTCTTTCCGGAGCCGGTCGGAGCGGAGATCAGGACGTCCTGGCCGGCTCGAATTGCCGGCCAGCCGAGAACCTGCGGTTCCGTCGCGGCAGAAAAACTCGAGTCGAACCATTCGCGAACCAGCGGATGGAAATCGGCGCGCACCTAAAGATCAACCGCTGTAGTAAAGGTAAAGGATGCACGGTATTTTTCTGGCGGTTTCGGTCGCCTTGGCTGCAGGCGGCCTGGGCCCCTCAGCGCCCTCGCTGAGCCTCGGCGACATGGCCCGCATCGTCGATCTCGAAGAGCCGGCGATCTCTCCGGACGCGCGCCACGTCGCACTCGTCGTCGTCACCCAAGATCGGCCACGGGATGCCTATGACAACGATCTCGCCGTCATCGACGCGAGAACCGGACGAATGCAGGTAGTGGCTTTTCGCCACGAGGTGGCGGTTCCGCGATGGTCACCGGATGGTTCGCGCCTCGCCTACCTCGCGCGACCCTCGCAGGGCTTGCCGCTCCAGCTGTTCGTCCGCGAAGGCGGCGCGAACGTGCAGCTCACGCATGCCAGGGCGACGTAAGCGATGCGGCCTGGAGCCCGGACGGGCGCGAGGTCGCGTTTGTCGCCGCCGATCCGCCAAGCACCGCGCCCTTCTTCTTTGCGGGCGACAACGACTATACGGCGTCGTCACTGACGCCGCCGGAGCATCTGTGGATCGTTTCGGCGAGCGGCGGAAAGGCGCGGCGAATCACGAGCGGCTCTTGGACGATCGCGCCAACCGATCCCGGCGGTATCTTCTCGCCGCAGATCGCGTGGACGTCCGACGGCCGCTCGATTACGTTTACGCGCTTGAAGAATACGTTCAGCGGCGACGACGAGTACTCGACGCTCTGGCAGGTCGAGGTTGCGAACGCAGCGATGCACAAGCTGACCGCTCGCTCCGAACTCGAGCTCAGCCCATCGTACGCGCCAGATGGGTCACACTTGGCATACTGGTATCCACTCGGCGGCGATTTTAATGCGGAGAACACCGTGCGCGTCATCGGAGGCGGCGGCGACGCTACGATTGCGCCGTCGTTGGATCGGAATATCGCCGCGTCGCTTTGGTTCCCTGATTCGAAGCGGCTGCTGCTGTGCGGGAGCGATGGAACGCAAACACGCTTTTGGACGGCCGACTTAACGGGAGCCGTGCAGCTGGTGCCGCTCGGAGATCTCCATCCGGTCTGCGATCCATACTCGAGCTCCACGTTCGATTCCGGAAGCGCCGCCGCCATCGCGCGAGACGGTACGATTGCCTTCGTTGCGACGACGTCGGCAACCGCACGCGAGTTATACGTGCTCCCGTTCGGATCGACGAAGCCGCGGCGCTTGACGCACGTCAATGGGTTCCTGGCGGGACTGCGGCTCGGCCACATGAGCGAGCTCCGCTGGACCGGCCCAGCTGATTTCGCCGAAGACGGCGTCGTCACCGATCCAGCCGCCCTTCGACAAGCTCAGGATGACAAACGGAGAAAGTATCCGATCGTCGTGCTCATCCACGGTGGACCGGGCCTCTCGAATTCGCGCGACTTCGTTTGGGAACAGTGGCCGCTGGCGCAGATGATCGCCGCGCACGGCTACGTTGTTTTTCAGCCGAACTACCGCGGCAGCGATAATCTCGGCAACGCCTACATGACGGCAATCGTACACGATACGGTCGCCGGCCCGAGCGACGACATCATGTCCGGCCTAGCGGCGCTCGAACGCCGGCCGGACGTCGACGCCTCGCGTGTCGCTGTGTGTGGCTGGTCCTACGGCGGTGAGCTCACGTCGTGGCTCATCGGACACTACCACAACTGGCGCGCCGCGGTGTCGGGCGCCGCGGTCAATAGCGAGTTCGATGAGTACAACCTCTCGACGTCCAACGTTCAGGACCGCTATCCGCTCGGAACGTCGCCTTACAGCGGCGACGGTGAGCGGATCTATCGCGAGAACTCGCCGATCACGTATTACGCGCAGATTACGACTCCGACGCTGCTCTGGGGAACGACGCTGGATCCGGTCGTCCCGATCACGCAATCGTACGCCCTCTACCACGCACTGGTCGATAATCACATTCCGGTTCGGTTCGCCGTTTTTCCGGCAGCAACGCATGGCCCCAACGGTCCCAAGCAGACGGCGGAGCTCACCCGGCTCTGGCTGGACTGGCTCGACGAGCACCTGCGGTGACGGGGTCATCCAATTGCGCTCTTGGTGCGTTATAGAGAAGGTGAAGATTCGTACAGCTATCGCTCTCTTTCTTGCCCTCGGCATCGGCGCGGCAGCGGCGCCGGCCGTCGCTACGGCCGACGTGGCGCCCGCTGGAGCCCAGCGGGTCGTCCTCGCCGGCGGATGCTTCTGGGGCATGCAACTCGTCTTCGAAGAACTCAAAGGTGTCGACCGCGTCGTGGCCGGCTATGCCGGCGGCAACGCCAACACGGCGCAGTACGAAACCGTCAGTACCGGCACGACCGGGCACGCCGAATCCGTCGAGATCACCTACGACCCGTCGAAGATTTCGTTCAAGACCCTCCTTAACGTGTACTTCAAGGTCGCACACGACCCGACAGAGCTCAATCGCCAGGGCCCCGACGAAGGCTCGCAGTACCGGTCAGAGATTTTCTACACCACCGACGCGCAGCGCGTGGAGGCGATCGCCGCGATCGCGCACCTGCAGCAAACGCACGTCTATACGTCGCCGATCGTGACGATCGTCGCGCCGCTGCGCGGATTCTATCGCGCCGAAGCCTACCATCAAGAGTTTGCGCTGCACAACCCGCACGATCCCTATATCGTCTTCAACGATCTTCCGAAGCTCAAGGTGCTGCGAGCGGACTTTCCGGAACTGATTAAGGCGAACCCGCCCTTCCCCGCGTAGGAAAGCTAGGAGGGCGCGTCGTCGACGTGCTGCGCGTACGACCGCGGATCGAAGTACCAATCCGGTAGTGAGTTCGGAAACGTGATATCCGTGAAGTCGTAGTCGACGGTCGCGTCGATCCCGAGATAGTCGGCGTCGGTCTGATACGTCGGCGTCCCGTGGATGTGCGTGACGATCGGCATATTATGCATCCATCCGAGCGTAACCGTGAAGAGCATCGGGTAGACGTGCTTGCCGCTATCCCCTTCGTCGTACAGCTTATCGGTCGCGATGACTTCTTGCAGCTCGAGCGTCTTTGCGTCAACGTAGAGCTCGCGTAAGCGATTTCGATCGGGATCGCGGCGAGCCTGAAGGCTGACGTGAATCAGATTGCCTTCGTTGGCGACCCGCGTGACGCGGTAGTCGAACTCCCCGAGCGCAGTAACCACGGCAATCGTAGGCGGCAGGCTGCCCGTCGGCTCCGGAGTCGGTACGAAGTCGCGCGGGCTCGTATGCGGATGGAGCGGTGCGGGTTCGAAGAGATCGGCCGTTGGAGGCCCCGGATCCCAAGGCTCGTTGAACGAGGGCCGCAGGAACTCGAGGGTGCCGCGAGCAGAGCCCCGATAGACTCGGCGACCCAGTGCTGCGCGGTCCGTCGTTCGGCACCAGATGTGATAGGTGTAGCTGTTGAGCAAATCGGGATAGCCGTCGTCGAGCGTTTGCTTTCGAATCAACGTATAGGTCACGTAGGGCGGCGGCGGACGATGCGATCTGAACTGCCGTCGAATAAGATAGAGTAACCGCTCGGGCGACGGCAGCGGAATCGGCGTGGCGATCGGCGAGGGCGTCCGCGTCGCCGCGTGAGAGGGTTGTACCGCGATAGCGAGGGCGAGCAAGGCGATCGCGGCAACGAGCGTGGTTTTCACGAGTAGACGGCCTTAACGGGGCGCCATTCGAATCGCGCCGTCGAGGCGTATCACTTCACCGTTGAGCATCTGGTTCTCGGCGATATGCCGCGCCAGCGCCGCATACTCCGCCGGGTTTCCAAGACGGGACGGGAACGGAACCTGCTTCCCCAGCGACTCACGCGCGGGTTCGGGCAAACCCGCAAGCATCGGCGTGTCGAAGATTCCCGGCGCGATGCTCATCACACGAATCTGATGCTGCGCGAACTCACGCGCCACCGGAAGAGTGAGCCCCACGACACCGCCTTTCGAGGCGGCATAGGCCGCCTGACCGATCTGTCCGTCGTAGGCCGCTACCGATGCGGTGCAGATGATAACACCGCGATCCTCGAGCGGTTCGACCGGGCGTTCGATCATTTTGGCCGCCGCCAACCGAATGACGTTGAACGTACCGATCAAGTTCACCGCGATGACCTTCGAAAAACGCTCTAAAGGCAGCGGACCCTCCCGGCCGATCACTCGTTCGGCCGTCGCGATGCCCGCGCAGTTGATCGCACCATGCAGCGCGCCGAACGCCTCCGCCGCCAGATCCACCGCGCTTTGAACTTGCGCGCCGTCGGTGACGTCGGTTCGCGCGAAGCGAACGGCGGCGCCGATCTCGCGCGCCAGCTCGTTGCCGCGGTCGCTGACGTCGCAAATGACGATGTTTGCGCCGGCCCGCGCGAACTCCATAACGCAGGCCGCCCCCAGACCGGAGCTCCCGCCGGTAACGATAAATGTCTTTCCCTGTAATTGCATAGGACGCACTGCTACATCCCGGCGAGGGCCATATCCTGGATTGCCGAATAACTAGCGCCGGTGCCGAGGAGAGCTTCGCGACGCTCGGGCTCCCGCATGGGGCCGCTCGTTTCGCTGATCGTATTGATCCTTTTCGCAGCCATTGCCGGATGGTGGCTGATGCGGCCCAAACCGCACCCGGCCATTCACTACGTTTTCCACACGCCGGCGCCGTCCGCCGAGCCGTCGGCTCCGGCGGCGACGCCGGTCGCAACGCCTGCGGCAACTCCGTTGCCGTCCGCAGTGCCGGCGGCGTCGCCCACCTCGACACCTGCCGCGAACGCGCAAGGTCCGCAGCTTGCGCTGATCGTGGACGATTGCGGCCAATGGATCGCAACCGAGCGTGGATTCGTCGCCTTAGAAATACCGTTGACGCTCTCGGTCTTACCCGACGTCCCCTACACGAGTATCATCGCCACCGAAGCGTCGAACGCGGGGAAAGGCGTAATGCTGCATCTTCCGATGGAAACGCTCTCCGGCCTCAATCCGGGCCCCGGGAAAGTCACCACCGAGATGAGCGATGCGCAAATCGTCGCGCAAGTTCAGAGCGACCTCGCGGAAGTGCCCCTCGCGCGCGGCGTTAACAATCACGAAGGCAGCAAAGCCTCCGCCGACGCGCGCGTCATGCACGCGGTCATCGGCGTGCTCGCAGAGCACAACCTCTTCTTCATCGATTCGAAGACGAACGCAGCGTCGGTCGGAGAAGCAACCGCGCGCGCGATGGGAGTTCCAACGGCGGCGCGGGACGTCTTTTTGGATAATCGGGCCGACGAGGCATACAGCGAAGCGCAACTCGCGCAGGCGGCGGCGATCGCGCAACGGACCGGCAGCGCCATCGCAATCGGGCATCCGCGCCCGACGACGCTGGCGGCAGTACGAGCGATGATTCCCAGGCTGCAGGCGCTCGGCATCCAGTTCGTTCTCGTCCAAGATCTCGTGCGCAAGAACGAACCGTGAGCTTTATTCTGGTAAATCGGGGGACAAAGAGACTATGAGCATTGCACTGTTAATCGTTCGACTGATCCTCGGGCTTGGCTTAGCGGCCCACGGCACGCAGAAACTGTTCGGCTGGTTCGGAGGCTATGGGCTCGATGGGACCGGCGGCTTCTTCGAAAATCTCGGCTTTCGTCCCGGTAAAATGTTCGCATTGATGGCTGGTTTGGGAGAGACGGCCGGTGGTCTATTGACCGCGCTCGGGCTGGGCGGTGCACTCGGCCCGGCATTGATCGTTCTCGTGATGCTCGTCGCGATCGGATCGGTTCATATCACCAAAGGCTTCTTTGTGACCAACGGCGGCTGGGAGCTCAACGCGGTCTATATCGCCGGTGCCATTGCGGTCGCATTCGCGGGAAGTGGACTCTATTCTCTGGATAACGCGTTCAATCTGCAGTTCCTTACCGAACCCACGCAGATTTGGTACGCGCTGGCGGCCGCGGTCGTCGTCGCGGGACTCAACCTGCTCGCGCGCCGGCCGGCTCCGAAGGCGCAGTAACGTCCGGTGGAGACCGTTGCCTTCTACGGTGCCGGAATGCTCGGCTCGGCGATGATTCGCGCGATGCTGCGCCGCGGTCTGACGGTGCACGTCTGGAATCGCACCGCTCCGAGAGCCCAAGCTCTCGAATCGGACGGCGCTCGCGCGTTTACCGACCCCGTCGAGGCGGCCGCCGGCGCAGACCGCGTCCACCTTTGCTTGGCAGACGACGCGAGCGTCGACGCCGTGTTGGATGCCGCGCTCGCAGGGATTGCGACGGATTGTCCGATCGTGGACCATTCGACCGTGCTGCCGCAACGAGTTGCGCAGCGGGTGGCACGACTCGAGGAGTCGGGACACGCGTTGCTTCACGCGCCGGTTTTCATGGGACCGCCGATGGCGCTGGAATGCAAGGGAGTGATGATGGCGTCGGGCGATCTGTCGCTCTTCGCGCGCCTCCGCGTTGCGTTGGAGGCGATGTGCAGCGACTTGCGTTATGTCGGCGAACGCGCGGATCTCGCGGCGATTTATAAGCTGATGGGCAACGCCATGATTCTGGCGGTGGTCGGCGGCATCAACGACGCGTTGCGCCTGGCGGAGGAACAAGACGTATCTCGCGCACGAGCCTACGAGCTCTTCGACTTCTACGATCCGACGGGCCAGATTCGCGGTCGCGGAAAGCGTATGGTCGAGAACGACTACGATCCGTTCTGGAGCGTCGATATGGCGCATAAAGACGCCGTGCTCATGCAGGCCACGGCCCACCACGAACGCCTGCCGGTTATCGATGCGATGGAAGCGCTGCTGCGCAACGTTTCGGATCGCGGCATGGGCGATCGTGATCTCGGCGCCGTAGGACTGCGCTAGTGGATCGCAACCCTCAGGCTCGGCAAATGGCCGACGATTCCATGGTGCGAAACTTGGACGCTCAGGCGCGAGCGATCTGGCCTCAGGAGGTCGCGCTACTCCAGCGCTACGCTTTGCCGCCGGATGCGTCCATTCTCGATGCCGGCTGCGGCACGGGCGAAGGCGCATCGCGCATCGCCGCGCTCTTTCCCTACGCGCGTATTTTGGCCGTCGACATTCTCGACGATCACCTAGCGCGGGCGCGCTCGCGCTATGCGGATTTAGCCTCGCGGCTAGCCTTCGAACATCAAAGCATCTTCGCACTGGAGGCCCAGGCCGGCAGCTTCGATCTGACGGTGTGTCGCCACGTGCTCCATTCGATTCCAGAACCGAATGCCGTCATCGGCGAGCTGGTACGCGTGACCCGGCCGGGAGGCTACCTTCACCTCATCGTCGAGGACTATGGGATGCTGCATTTTGCGCGTGGCGAGCTCGACCCGAGAGACTTCTGGCATGAGGGCCCGCGCGCCATGGAGCGCGCGATGAATATCGATCTCTCGATCGGTCGAAACACGTTCGGGGTGCTCTCCGCGCTCGGTTTGGAGCAGATTGCAATCGACTATATCGTGGTCGACACGATCCGCGTGCCGCGCGATACGTTTGCGACGATTATCGAAGCTTGGCGCGACGGATACGCCGGCGCGATCGGCGAGTTGACATCGATCAGCCCAGAATCTGCGACCGATTACTTCAATGCGATGATCGCGAACATTCGCGACCCAATGGGATATGCCGTATGGATGGTTCCGGTCGCGAGCGCTCGCCAACCCGTCGCCGGCAACGCGTGAAAGCGCTGAGAGTCGAGCAGTTCGGCCCGCTCGAAAGCTTGCGAATCAGCCAGGTGCAAGACGCGCCTCTTCCCGCCGGCTACGTACGCATCGAAATCGAAGCGGCGGGAGTCAATCCCAGCGATGCCGGCGTCGCGTTGGGTCATTTTCCGCAAGTAACGCTGCCGCGGATTCTCGGACGCGATTTTGCCGGCCGTGTCATCGAGGGTCCGGATGCCACGATTGGGACCAAGGTCTGGGGTTCGGGCGGCGGCATCCTCGGGATGACCCAAGACGGCTCCCACGCCGAGCATATGCTGCTGCCGCTCGACGCGGTGATCGCGCGACCTTCCCACTTGAGCGCAGAAGCGGCCGCCGTCACGGGCGTGCCCTTCGTGGCCGCGTGGAGCGCGCTGGTCGAGCTCGCGCACTTCCAAGCGGGTGAATGGGTCGTCGTCTCCGGTGCGGGCGGTACCGTCGGATCGGCGGCGGTCGCGCTGGTGAATGCCCTGGGCGGTCACGCCATCGCGCTGGATCTTTCGAGCGTCGACCTCGGGCCGCCGCTGCACGGGCTGAACGTCGAGGCCGTTTTGCGTTCGGACACCGACGACGTCCCCAAAGCCGTCCTCGAACTCACCGCGGGAAGGGGGGCCGACGTAGCCCTCAATGGCGTCGGCGCACCGGTCTTTGCACAACTGGCGGATTCACTGCGAAAGGGTGGACGTATGGTCGTCTTCTCGGCCGCTGCCGGCCGCGAAGTCCAACTCGACCTCTTCATGCTCTATCGACGCCGTTTGCAACTCTTTGGGCTCGATACGGCCCAACTCGATCTCGCACAGATTGCGCAGCTGTACGCCAAGTTCGGACCGCTCTTTGAATCGCGAGTGCTTACGCCTCCGCAGGTCGCAGCGCGCTTTCCGCTGACGGCCGCGCGAGAAGCCTACGAACGCGTAGCCGGCGGCGTGCTCGGCAAAGTGGTGCTCATTCCGGGCGAGGCGGCGGAAGCGGAAGCGGAGTCCGTCGAGGCAACGGCGAGCCGGTCCAGATCGGACGCGGAGTCACGGGCGGCGAGGGTGTGAAGACCGTCGCCGGCGGAGCCGACGGGGCCACCGGGTCGAAAGGCGTCGGCGTTGCAACATTGCCTCGCTCCGGAAGCCGCACGATCAAACGGCGGCGCTTGGGCTCCCAGGAGAGCGACGCCCCCAGCGCTCGAAGAACCGGTCCGATAGCGATGTACGCACCATCGAACTGGTCCGGAAACGTTTTTTCCAGACGAACGCGCACGCGCCGTGCGCCGCGTTCGATGACCAACGTGTCTCCTTCGTACCAGACGCGGTCGGCTATTCGCGTCAACAGTGGGGCGACCGGTGCCAAAACACGTCCACCGGCCACGTACGCGCGTACGTAGCTTGCGAGCGGGCGGCCATCGACCAGAATCGCTACCGGAACCGGTGGGAATAGCGGCACGTTCCAACGATATACCGCTTGCGATGCGGCGACTCATCTCCGCTTTTCGTGATGCCCTGGTTCGTTTCTCTCGCGACGGGTGCGCCTTTCACGCGCAATCGATCGCGTTCAACGCCCTCTTTTCGCTTTTCCCACTCGTGGTTCTCGTATTGAGCGCCGCGACGCTGGTCTTTCCCGATGCCGAGCGACGGACCTTATTCCTCGTCAATACGCTGGCGCCGACGCTGCACGACTACATCGCTAAGAACCTGCAAACGTACATCTACGGGCGCGGCATTTCGAGCCTGATCGCCGCTGCGTTCCTGCTCTGGTCGGGAAAGAATCTTTTCATGGGCCTCGCTTTTGCGCTCGATCGCGCGCTGGCCGTCCCGAAGGGGCGCCCGCTCGTGCATAACCTGGTGCTGTCGGTCGTCATGCTTCCCGTGACCGGAATACTCTTATTGGTTGCCATCGCGCTACCGATCGTGCTCTCAATTTCGTTTCACGTCGCCGGAATTCACGATCCGCGGCGCGTGACGCACATCTTGGCCTACTTGATCTCGATCGCGCTGGTGTTTATCGTGGCGGTCGTGCTCTATCGCTGGTTGCCCAATCGCCGTAACTCCTGGGCATTTGCCCTGCGCGGGGCCACGGTGGTTGCCGTAGCTTGGCCGGCGGTGCAATACGCCTTCGCGGCGTACGTGACGCACGTGGACTTCACGCTCATCTATGGGGCCCTCTCCGCACCGCTCGTCTTGCTGCTCTGGTTCTACTGCATCGGCTCGATCTTTCTCTTTGGGGCGGAGTACAGCATCGCGCTCTCGACCGGAAATCAAGCCGCTGCGCGCGAAGAGTCGTCGATTCATGGCTGAAACACCCTTCGCGCGCCGAATAGCCGGCTTGATTCTCGCGTGCTCGCTCCTCGGCTTCGTCGTCGCGGCGACGCCCTCACCGCAACCCTCGCCCCAACCCTCGCCGCCCCCGGCTTCCCTCGAACAGCAGCCCGTCGTCCTCGTCTATCCGTTCGACGTGCAAACCGGGGCAGATCCGCGGATCGGGACCGCGATCGCGCAGATCCTAGGCCAGGAGATGGTGGCGGCCGGCGGGATTACGGTGCTGCCGATCCCCGCGGGAGTAAAACGCCCCAGTTTTCTCGACAATGCCCGCGCTTCAAAAGCAGACTTTTATATCAGCGGCTATGTGACGCCGGTCGGAGAGTCCGCCGCGGTCGTCGAGCAGGTCGTGAGCGTCGAGAGCGGAGTCATTCTTTTCTCTCAGACGGCTCAGGTCACCAGCGTCGCCGACGTCGCGTCGCAATCGCTGCTCGCCCGCACCCAAATTCTTGCCTTCGTCGGACGCGAGACCCAGAACGTCGGAACGCAAACCGCAAACACCCCCGCGCCGACCTCCAGCAACGGTGCGCAAGTTCCGATCTCGGGCATCTCGAACATCGTCGATTCCGTTTTCAAGCATAAAGGCGCCGCGAAACCGTCGCCCACTCCGGTGGTCAAGCCGGCGCGCGGTATCATTATTGCGCCCGTCACGGCTTCGGGAAACGTCGTACCGGCCGAGCTCACGAATGCGCTGCGCGAGCTTTACCTCGCGCTCGACCGCCGGTTCGTCACGCAGATGACGGCCGTAACGTCGCCTGCGGCGCAGTCGGCGGATGCAATCTGCGGCCCCAACCGCAACAATACGATCGCGGCGGGCACGCTTGCGGAGACGCCCGCCGGTCACAACCACCTGACGGTAACGTTCGTTCTGCTCGTCTATACTTGCTTCGGCGCACCGCTCGAACGCGAGGTGGGCAAGGGCACCTCGCTCAAGGCGGCGGTCGACGGCGCCGTGACGGCCTACGCCGTCGCGCATCCGGAGAATAGTTAAGCCGCGCGATCCGCGAGAACTATTAGTAAACTAGTTGACAGGCGATTCTCCAGCGGCTACTCTACTATTATGAAACTAATAGTACGGGAAGCGCGCACCGGGAATGCCGCGTAAGAAATCTGCGGTCCTTACCGACCACGAGCTGCGGCTCATGGAGGTGCTCTGGCGCGAAGGCAACGCGACCGTCGCCGATGTCGTCAATGGGCTCGCTCCGCCGCCGCTGACGTACAGCACCGTCCTCACCACGCTGCGAACGCTCGAACAAAAGGGCTACATCGCGCATGAGGAAGACGGGCGCGCATTTCTGTACCACCCGGTCGTCCAACGCCGCCAGGCGGCAAAGTCGGCTATTGGCAATCTGCTCGGCCGGTTCTTCGGAGACTCACCGGGGGCGCTGGCGGTCACGCTGCTCGACGACGCGCGATTGAGCGACGAAGACTTGACAGAAATTGCGCGTGCGGTCGCCCGCCAAAGGAGAAAAGGCAAATGATCCTTCGCGTTTTGTTCGACGGATTGTGGGAGGGCGCGGCGATCGTTGCGATTGCGTATCTCGTCAATTCCTGCGTTCCGCAGCGCAATGCGACGACGCGCTATGCGGTTTGGTTCGCAACGCTGCTCGCGCTGGTCGCCGTACCGGTGTTGACCGTCGTTTCTGATGCCGGGGCGCTTTTGCTCACCGCCGTACAACCTCACGCCGCCACTGCGGAACATGCGTGGAGGATTTCGCTCGTTCCCGCGCAGCCGCTGGTGCGGGGCGCTGCGGGTTTCTTCACTCCGGCGCTGCGTTGGGTTCCGGTCGTCTGGCTCTTGGGGGCCGGATTATGCCTCGCTCGGCTCGGTGCAAGCTTGGCGCGAATCGGCCGCATAAGGAAAGGCGCCGTACCGTCACAAACGGCAGCCGACGTTCTCATCTCGGCTGACGTGGCGATTCCAATCGCCGTTGGCTTCCGTAACCCGGCAATCATTATTCCAAAAACTCTCTTTGAAACGCTCGCAACCGGCGACCTCGATCGTGTGATTGCGCACGAGCGCGCGCACGTTCGGCGACACGACGTACCCGGCAATCTCGTCCAGCGTTTGGTCGAGGCAATCCTGTTCTTCAATCCGTGGGTTCACTTTGCCGGGCGCAACTTAACGCTGGAACGGGAAGCCGCCTGCGACGACTGGGCAGTTCGAAAAACCGGAGACCCGGGCGAATATGCGGCCTTTTTGGCGACGCTGGCACGGCGTGTCTGCCAGACGCGCGCGCCTCTGGCAACGCCGAGCGCGCTGGGATCGCGCCACGAGTTGATCGAGCGCATCGAGCGGCTCAGCGACGCGGCTCCGCACCGCCTAACCGTCAACTGCTACGCGACCGGGGGGACCGTTATGATTTTTGTACTGCTGACGCTCGCACTCGAGGCGTTCTCACCAGCCCTCGCGTTTGCTCCAGGTGCGTCCGTCTCTACGCCCGCCGTAACGGGCTCGGCCGTTGTCGCTGCAGCCTGCGCGCATCCCAACGAGGACGCGTTGGTTACGGAGCCTGCCGAACCACAAATGCCGCGCGGGTTGAAGACCGGCGGATCGGTCATCGTCGCCGTCACGATCGCGCCCAACGGAAGCGTCACCCACGTTAGCCTGCGCAAGTCGAGCGGCAATGCGCAGATGGATCGGTCCGTTGCCCTGGCGGCATTGCACAGCAAATACTCGCCAAAACTTGTGGATTGCAAAGCGGTCGCCGGGAGCTATCTCTTCCGCGCGAACTTTGCGCCGGACGGGCACTAACTTCGCCTAATCGAGCAGCCCGGCCGGGGGATCGATAACGATGCGGCGACCGGCGAGATCGATCTCGCAAACGATCGCGCGCACCATCGGCACGAGGTGTCCGGCGACGACGAGCATATCGCCGGCGGGAAAGTGCTCGACGCGCTCCACCGCTCCGTAGAGTGTGTCGTCGATGCCGCACACCGCGCATCCGACGAGGTCCGCGTCGAAGTACTCGCCCTCGTTCAAGACGACGTCTTGACGCGGGGCGTACAGCACCGCATCAACGAACTCGCCAGCCGCATCCGCATCGTCGACACCGTCGATGCGAATCAGCAGGCGCCCCTTGTGCGGCCGGACCTGCGTCAACCGAATCGGTGCAGAAGTTTGGTCGCGTTCGCAGCGCAGGGTCGCGCCGGCAGAAAAGACGATGCGACCCGCGCTGGTCGGGTCGCATTTGAGCTCTCCGTGAAGGCCGAATACTCCGGCGATCCGCCCTACAGGAAGTTCATCCACCCTTCGTCATCCTGAGCCTACCTTGTCATCCAGAGCCTGTCTTTTACCTTGTCATCCGGAGCCTGTCTTTTACCTTGTCATCCGGAGCCTGCTTTTACCTTGTCATCCTGAGCCTGTCGAAGGATCGTCCGAGCCTTCGGCGGCCTCCTCGCTATCGAGAATGTCGACGGCAACGCGTCCCTCCGCCGTAGCGCGAACGATCGTCCGAAGTGCGTGCGCGACGCGGCCGCCGCGGCCGATAACCTTTCCCAGATCGTCGGGATGAACGATCAGCTCGATCACGGGCTGCGCGCTTTCGTCCACGAAGAGTTCGACCGCGACGTTTTCGGGGTTCGCGACGAGCTTGCGGGCGAGAAACGAGAGCAGTTCCGATGCGCGCCGGTGTCCGGCCCACGGATCGCTCGAGGGTGCGTTTGGCCTTCGCTCTCGACGTTCCGGCGGCCGCGCGGGCCGCGGCGGCGCTTGTGCTTGACGCGGCGGCGCTTGTGCTTGGCGCGGCGGCCCTTGTGCGGGGCGTGGCGGCCCTTGTGCAGGGCGGGGCGGCGTCTGCGAGCGGCGCGTCGGTTCTCGCTCTACTTCTTCGACAACCGTTTCGCTAAAGAGACCAAACTCGTCGTCGAACGCGCTCACGACCCGCCGCCCTTTGCGCCCTTGGGTTTGCGCTTGGTGTGCGGAATCGGACTCGGCTCCATCAGCCCTTTCTCCGCGAAGAGCCGGCGAACGGTCTCCGAGGGCTGCGCCCCTTTTGTCAGCCACTCGCGGGCTTTCTCTTCGTCGACCACCACGGTGCGCGGCTCGGTGCGCGGATTGTAGTGCCCCAGGATTTCGATGAATCGGCCGTCGCGCGGCGCTCGCGCATCGGCAACCACAAAGCGGTAAGTGGGCTGCTTCTTGGCGCCCATCCGGCGCAATCGAATTCGTACCATCTTCTTCTAAAGCTGCTTTCGTTACAAGTTAAGACGTAAGAGGAGGCAAGAGCGCTCGCCGCTTCTTTCCGCCAAGGTGTTTGGCCATTTGACGGGCCTGTTCGAACTGCTTGACGAGCCGGTTGACGTCGGAGACCTCCGTGGCCGAGCCGCGAGCGATACGCTTGCGACGCGATCCGTTGAGAAGATCGGGATTCCGGCGCTCGTTGCGAGTCATGGAGCAGATAATCGCTTCGATCTTTACCAGCTCGCGCTCGGGTATTTCGAAGTTCTTGGGCAAAGCGCGCGACAACCCGGGCACCATCTTCAAAAGATCGGTCATCGAGCCCAGTTTTCGCACCTGGCGCATTTGTTCCAAGAAATCCTCGAGGGTGAAGTTCTGTTTGAGCAGCTTCTCCTGCAGCTTACGCGCCTGCTCTTCAGAATAGAGGCTCTGGGTTTTTTCGATCAGCGTCAGCGCATCGCCCATCCCGAGAATGCGCGAAGCCAGCCGGTCGGGATAAAACGGCTCGAGCGCCGCCAGCTTTTCCCCGACGCCGACGAACTTGATCGGGGCGCCGGTAACGCTGTGAATCGAAAGCGCCGCACCACCGCGCGTGTCGCCGTCCATCTTCGTGAGAATCACGCCCGTGATGCCGAGGCGATCGTGAAATCCCTTCGCAACGTTGGTCGCCTCTTGACCGGTCATCGCATCGGCTACGAGCAAGATCTCGTGCGGCGCGGCCACCGCTTTTATTTCCTCGAGCTCGTCCATGAGCGCTTCATCGATCTGCAAGCGCCCCGCGGTATCGATGATGACCGTCGACAGCGCGAGACGCTTGGCCTCGGCGATGCCCTCGCGCACGATGCGCACGGGATCGTTCGTGCCGCGCTGATAAACGGGAAGATCGATCTGCTTGCCGAGCATCTGCAGCTGCTCGATTGCCGCCGGGCGATAGACGTCTGCCGCAATCAACAGCGAACGCCGGCCTTGTTCCTTGAGGCGCAGCGCCAGTTTACCGGCCTGCGTCGTCTTTCCCGATCCTTGCAGTCCGACCAGCATAATGACCGAAGGGGGAGCATCGGCGAACTGCAGGCGACCGCGGCCGGAGGCGCTCGTAGGACCGAGCAGCTCCACGAGCTCGGCGTGAACGACGGTGAGTATCGTCTGGGCGGGCGTCAGCGATTCCAGGATGTTCGCGCCCACCGCCCGTTCTTTGACGCGCGCAACGAAGGCCTTGGCCGTCGCGAGCGAGACGTCGGCTTCAAGCAACGCGACCCGAACCTCGCGCAAGGCCTCGTTGACTTCGGCTTCGGTTACCTTGCCTCGTCCGCTTAGACGGTCGAAGATGGCGCCGAGGCGATCACTGAGTTGATCGAACAACGATTACTGCGGCGCCGAAGAACCCGGCGTCGTTTCGTCGATGCGCTTGACCGCATCGCCGACCGTCTTGATCTTCTCCGCTTCCTCGTCGGGAATATCGATGTTGAACTCCGTCTCGAACGCCATCACCAGCTCGACCTGGTCGAGCGAATCGGCACCGAGATCGTCGGTAATGGACGCTTCGGGCGTCACTTCCGACTCGTCGACGCCGAGTTGTTCGACGATGATCTTCTTCACTTTATCGAAGGTGGTGGACATCTCGTCTCCTTTCAAAAGCGAGTCGTTGCCGGGTCACATCAGGACCCCGCCGTCAATTACGAGCGTTTGTCCGGTGATGTACCCGGCGGCATCAGAGCAGAGGAAGGCAACCGCTCCGCTGACGTCCTCCGGCTTCCCGGCTCGGCCGAGAGCGGCTTGTTCGATCAAGAACTCCCTGGCAGCACTGGGCATCTTTTCCGTCATGGCCGTTTCGATGAGACCCGGTGCGACGGCGTTGACTCTTATATTCCTCGAACCCAACTCCTTCGCCAGCGATTTGCACAGGCCGATGAGCCCGGCCTTCGAAGCGGCATATGCCGCTTGGCCGGCGTTACCGGTGATCCCCACGATGCTCGTCATGAGCACGATCGAGCCGGCGCGCTGCTTCATCATCGGTTTGGCGACCGCGCCGCAAAGATGGAAGGCCGACTTCAAGTTGACGTCCAGCATACGATCGATCGTCTCGGGCTTTAGTCGCAGGAGCAGCGCGTCAACGGACTGGCCGGCATTGGCGATCGCGCAGTCGAGACGCCCGAAACGTGCGAGCGTTTCATCAACAACTCGTTCCACCGACGGCCGATCCGTCACGTCGGCCTCGAAGAGCTCCGCGGTTGCGCCCGCGCGCGAACTCGCGCAAAGTACGCCGGTCTCTTGCAGCGCCGCGACGTCGCGGCCCACGAGCGCGACGTCCGCGCCGTGTCTCGCAAACTCCACCGCGATCGCGCGCCCAATTCCGCGGCTTGCGCCGGTAATGAGCGCAATCTTGCCGGTGAGCGTCATACCGTCGCTCCGGTCGAGCGTTCGATCACGGCGCGAAACTTCTGAACGCCGGCAAAATCGCTGACGACGGTCACGGGGGGAGCGACGGGCATCCGTTTCATCAGGGGACCGAGCACGGCGCCCGCTCCGAACTCGACGACGCGATCTAAACCGTAAGAGAGAAGCTGCTGCGCGGTATCGTGCCAACGCACTTCTTCGACCACCGATCGAATGAGATTGGCTTTAATCGTCGGCACGTCGCGATAGGGGCGCCCATCAAGATTGGAGATCACGTCGAACTGCGGCATGCTGAAATGACTGCGTTCGACGACGGCGGCCAGGCGTTCCACCGCGGGTTCCATCAGCACGCTATGCCACGCGCCCGATACATTGAGCGCCACGACCCGTTTGGCGCCGGCAGCCAGCATCGGCTGCGTCGCGGCCTGCACGGCGTCGAGATCGCCGCTGATCACGATCTGCGTCGGCGAGTTGAAGTTCGCCATCGAAACTCGGCCGACGTTCGCGCCCTGCAACTGCCGCAATACGTCGCGCACCTGCGCGGCTTCCAATCCGAGAACCGCAGACATGCCGCCGCGCGCCTGTTGCGCCGCATCCTGCATGGCCTTCGCGCGCTCGTTGACGATCCGCAGCGCCTCTTCGAACTGAAGCGATCGGGCGACCACCAAACTGCAGAGCTCGGCAAACGAATGGCCAGCCGTGACGACCGGCTCCGCGTCGTCTCCGACGGCTTCGTACAACGCGACGTTGGTCGTGAAGATTGCCGGCTGGCTATACTCGGTTTCGCGCAGCACCTCTTCGGGGCCCACGCGTTGTAACTCCAGCAGGTCGTAACCGAGCACCGCTGCGGCACGATCGAAGATGGCATGCGCCGTCCCCGAGTTCGCCGCAACGTCGCAGCCCATTGCGACGCATTGCGATCCTTGGCCCGGAAAAACCGCGGCAAACCGCATCTATTCGGCCCATCTCCATGCGACGGCGCCCCACGAGAGGCCACCGCCGAAGGCCACGAAGACGATCAGGTCTCCGGGCTTAACGCGGCCCGCTCGAACCGTCTCCGAGAGCGCCATCGGTATAGAAGCCGCCGACGTGTTGCCGTATTCGGCAATGTTGATCACGACCTTATCCTCGGGAAGCCCCAAGTACCGCGCGGTTGCATCGATGATGCGCTTGTTGGCTTGATGCGGAATCAGGAAGGCGATGTCGCCTTTGTTCAGGTTCGCTTTGCTTAAGACCGAGCCCGTCGACTCGACCATTTTATTGACGGCCAGCTTAAAGGTTTCGCGCCCCTGCATATGGATGAGATGCAGTTTCGCGTCGAGCGCCGCGTGATCGAGCGGCTCGCGAGATCCGCTGCCATGAGCGTACAGCAACTCGGGTCGACTCCCATCGGCACCGAGATCGCAGGCGAGAAAAGAATCCTCTTCGGAGCGTTCCAGAATCACCGCACCCGCTCCATCGCCGAAGAGAATCGCGGTGGAGCGATCTTCTTTATCGAGAATCTTCGAGAGCGATTCGGCTCCAATCAGCATGACTCGCCGGTAGACGCCGGAGCGGATGAGACCCGACGCAATCGTCAAGCCGTAAATGAATCCGCTGCACGCAATGGCGATGTCGAAGGCCGGCTTTTCGCGGGCGCCGAGCCGAGTGGCGACCAGACAGGCCGTGGCCGGAAAATAGTAGTCGGGCGTTACCGTCGCCACGATGAAGCAATCGACGTCGGCGGCTTGCAGGCCGGCATGCACGAGCGCCGCCTCGGCCGCGGCCGAAGCTAGGTCGCTCGTCGCCTCGTTATCAGACGTCCAATGGCGGCGCTTCATTCCGGTGCGCGTCGTGATCCATTCGTCGGTCGTATCGAGCCACGCTTCGAGGTCGTGATTCGTGACGACGTGGGCCGGCGCGTAATGGCCGACGCCAACGATCTTTACGCCACGCAAGGACACCTATGCTTAACCGGCCGGCTCGTCTTGTACCTTGATGACCTGCCGGCCGTTATACGTGCCGCAGTTCGCGCACGCAAAGTGCGGCCGCTTCGGCTGATGGCACTGCGAGCATTGGACGGTCGTTACCGCGCCGAGCTTCCAGTTCGCCGCCCGGCGGCTACGCGTCTTGCTGCGCGGCGTCTTCCATTTTAAGTTCGCCATAGTTCTCCGTTCAAAAGTCTATTGGGCGCGGTCGCACGAGCATTCGCCCATATTCCTATTCGCCCCGCAAATGCCGCAAAGACCGAGGCAGTCTTCCTTACATCGCAGCCCCATCGGCAGCGTGCTCAACACGGTCTGTTGAGCGAGGTCCGCCACGTCGAGCCTCTGGCCCGTGAAGACGTTGCTCTCGCCGAACGGATCGTCGTCACGCCCCTGGGAGGGGTCGAGCCGCTCGTCGACGTCGACGTGAACCTCCAGTTCGACGTCTTCGAGACACGCGCCGCACGGGCCGTGAACACGAGCGTCCACGGTTCCCTCGACTGCAAGCATTCGGTCCGCCTCGCGCAGCTCCAGCGCCACCCGAACCGGCTCGGGGAATGCGATCCCCTCGAAAGGTTCGAGCGGCACTTCGTCGGCGATCACCATTAACTGGCGTCCGCCGGCGAGAAGCCCGCTGATGTCAACCCTGTGCGAACGCTCCATAAATGAGACCGCCGCAGCACGAGGCCCCGCCAATCAGGCAGGGCCGCCACGACTTTGCCATTCTAGAACCCGCACCGCTCCTTGTCAAACGCACCGGTCGCGGGGATAGAGGGTGGCCATGAGCCTAGACCCGGTCGCCTCCAGACTCGCTAACACGGGCGTCGCGTTCGCCTCCCAGATCGAGAGCGCGGCCCGCCGCTACGGCCTCAATCCGAACCTGCTGGCCGCGGTCGCCGCGCAAGAGACCGGCGGCCCCGGCACCAACGCCGGGCACAATATCCTGGGCGACGGAGGTCACGGGCACGGGCTCTTCCAGATTGACGACCGTTGGCACGCATTCGCCTCGACCAAAGCCGCCATGGATCCGGCCCAAAACGCCGACTATGCCGCCGGCATGCTCTCCGGCCTGCTCAAGCGCTACGGGGGCAATGTGCACGAAGCGCTTTCCGCCTACAACAGCGGCTCGCCGACGGCGACCGGCACGAAAACCCGATGGGCCGATGGCGCCGACCTGGGCTACGCCGACTCGGTCATGCGTCACTACGCGGCCCTGACGGACAGCCCAGCTCCCGCTGAAGCGGCCGAGTCTACCGCGATCGCCGAATCGAGCGCTACGGTTTCCTCGGTTGGTGCGCTGGGCGCCGCGGCACAGAGCTACCCGGTGCCGGCGCTCTCATTGCCCGCACCTCCGCTGCCGGCACCATCGTTGCCAAGCACCTCGCAGGCCCACTCGTATCACCGGCAGCCAACCGACTATATGTCGCTTCTCGGCGACGACACCAACGAGACAGACTCGTAGAAAAAGGAGATCTCACGATGAGCTCATTGTCTACCATTCACGAAGGAACTATTTCGGCCAGGCCCTTCCACGACGAGAACCGCGGCCGTATCGGAGGCTCGCTCGACCGCCACATCACCGGTTCGGCCGAGAGCGGCAGAAACGGCACGCTGCATGGTTGCGGTAAGAGTGGGACGTTACACGGATCGATCGGGACTCGCGGCGGATCGCTTCGCGGCGACTCGAGAGAATCGCCGGAGAGTGCGGCGAGCGCCGAGGTAAACTCGCTGATTTCATCACTCGGCTCGCTCTCCAATCAGGCGCAGAGCCTTCCCTTGATTCCCCCGACCTTGCCGGGCTCGCCTCAGACTCAGAGCTATCAACCCCAACCGGTCGATTACGCCTTCGACGGCTCGAACTAAGGGTTCGCTAAAGGAGCAACGACATGGCATTCCTTCTTCCGGCGCTCGAAGGGCTCGGCTCGGGTCTTCTCGGCAGTGCGATCGGCGGATCGCTGGGCAGCGGCATCGCCGGCAACGCGCAAAACGCCGCCATGAATGCGCTTAACACTCAAGACGAAAACTTCCAACTCGGCATGTATGCATCCGAGATTCAAAATCAGGAACAGCTGCAAGTGCAGTCGGAGGCGTTCGATCAGATGATGGACGAACGGAGCGAAAACATGCGCGAGGTCGACACGCTTCGCAACGTCGACATGGCCCAGCGCAAAATGGACGACTCCATTACTAAGAAGTTCATCCAAACCATCACCGAATGATGACCGGCCCGCTTCCGGCTCACCGCAGCGAACGCGCTGCTTCGGGGCGCGGCGCTCTCGCCACGCCTCGAAGCACGAGCTCGCCGGCCTCGTCCGATAGCTCCGATCAGCAGAACCAGATCGCCGCGCAGCACCAGGCCTTCGACTTCGAAGCGGCCGAGCGCGCCGAAATCCTGCGCGAGCACGAGGTCTTGCAGACCATGCTGATGGCGCACCTCAAGAACGAGGACGAGATCACCAAGAAGTGGGTCGCCCTGATCTGAGAGGGAGGCAAGAGCCGCATGGGCTCCTAACTTCCCCTTCGCGCGGGCCGTTAGCTCAGTTGGTTAGAGCGCATGCTTGATAAGCATGAGGTCCCAGGTTCGAAGCCTGGACGGCCCACCAGCTAGAAGCCTTTGTTTGCAGGCTTTTTCGTTTTGCGTCAATCGGCGGACGGACGCCGCTAACTGCGCTGTGACGCGAAGCAATCGCGGCAGTAGACTGGTCTGGAGCCGCTTGGCACGAATGGCACGAGGGCTTCCTTGCCACATTGTGCGCAAGTCGCCGAGTGCATTTCCCGATCGGATCGGCTTCCGCCGCCGTAGCTCGACCTATCGCGGCTTTGTCCGCCTTGTCCGGATGCCTTGCGCGCCGCCCTGCAATCGGGGCATCGGCTCGGCTTGTTCGTAAACCCTTTTTGAGCGTAAAACTCTTGTTCGCTGGCGGTAAAGGCGAAGGCCGAGTTGCACTCGGCGCAGGTCAGGCTTTGTTCTGTATACATGATTTTCTCTACGTTGTGGCGCTTGCTGCGGTCATACCTCTTTCGCGGGGCATAATCGCGCCTTGTCCCGAGTGCATCTCAGCTTGTCGCGCATCATCATCGTTAGCAGGAGGAAAGCGCGATTCTTCGTGGTCGCTTTCGTCGGGTACCGCTCCTAAGTCAAACGACGCTTTGCCGCCTTGCGTGAAGGGCCGAGTTTCTAGTATTGGCTCGATGTTGACGTCTGGTTGCTCGCGGTGCTCACCACCTCGATGATCTGACTCGGACTTCCACTGGAGCTCGCGGTGAACCATGGGTTGCCCGACGCGTCGACCGTAACGCTGATCGGATTGTAGGGGAGGTTGTACGCCGTCTGGTGCTTTTTCGAAGCGACGCGCCAGAGCGCGCCGCTGTCTTTAAACGGATTGCTTCCCGTGACCCAGACCGCGTCTTGGGCGCCGGCTATACCGCTGGGATAGGCCGAGCCGGTGAGGCCCTTAAAGCTGAGGCGGAGCAATGCGACCTTTTTCTTCTGCAGCACGCCGAGAAACAAATACGGCGACGACCCGTGGAGGTAGGAAGTTGTGGTGAACCAAGGGACGCCGCCCGGGCCGATCGTCATCGGATCCGCGGCTTGGTGCGGACAGCAGGGCACCCGTTGGCTCACCATATGCATCGGAAGCCGCAAGAGATGTTTGCCCGTCGCCGGGCGCTCGTAGAGTTCCGCGCGCATTTGTGCGTTAGCCGCCGAGAACCAGAGATTCCCACTCGCGTCGTCCGTGAGCGAACCGTCGGGCGTGAGGTTCTTCGGCAGCACTTGAACGGCAATCGTACCCTGCGAGTTCACGCCGGCGAGCACGGGCGGTGCGCCGAAACCGATGACGAACGGCTCGCCGCCGGGGCCGAAAGCGATTCCCTCGGCCTTGGTATCGGTATACGACGTATTGGCGTATTCGGTAATCGTTCCCGACGGCGTGATCTTGCCGATGACGATGCCGCGGTAATCTGAGAACCACATGTTTCCGTCGGGTCCGGCGGCGATCGCATTGGGCTCCGCACCGGCCGGCAAACCGGCGGTGTACTCGGTGATGGTGCCGCTCGAGGTGATCTCGCCGATAGCCGGAGTACCGCCGTCGGTGAACCAGAGTGTGCCGTTCGGGCCCGCCGCGATATCGATGGCGGAGGCCGTGCTCAGAAATCCTTTGGTCTCACCAGCAGTGTAAACCTGAAACTGCAGGCTGCCCGAGCGCACGATCCGCGCCGGCCCCGCAGCGGATGGAGAATTCGGCGCAGTGCCCGTTCGCGCCGTACAGGCGGCGAGCGTCACCGCCGCCACGCCCAGTGATAAAAACCGCGATGCAATCGTCATACCGCGTATTTTAACGCTCCTCTGCCGTTTGCTCAATCGTTTTTCCGAATTAGTTTTCCGGCGACCGGTAGTCTAGCTTCGTAACGGCAAGTTCGCGCAAACAGCTATCGACGAACGCCACCCGGTCCGTTACCGTGACTGGAATTACTGGTAACGCCCGGACGATGCTGGTGTCGTAGTTGGCGATGTAGAGCAGCGCCTCGTTTTTTGCTTCAGGAAGCATCCACGACGGACTGAGACTCGTTTGTAGGGCCGCGACATCTAAACTGGTCGCGGCGTCACTGGTCTTCAACCGGCTTCCAGACGGTTGACCGAGCGGCGATTGCGCGGCGCTCTGCTGGAACGGCCCCAACGGGGCTACTTGCGACGGGGGGCCGCCCCCGCAGCCGACGAGCCCCATTGCGGGTCGCAATTAGCACGACTAACTTAGTACGTTTACTGCTCGTTGACGCGTTGGCGCTCGTTGAACTTCGGTTCGGACTCGATGACGTGGCCGTGAAGTTTCCGTGTGGATTCTGCTACAATGTTCCTATGGAAAATGACGACCGCTATGCCTTTATGGGAAAACTGGCCGAGCGTGTCCTCGAAATACGCTCCTTTGACGGCAGGACACTAACGGTTTGCTACAATCCGGTTGCGGATAACCAAGTTCAGGATGGAGGACGCATTGATGAAAACGAGCTCGTGCAATACACCGACAGCTCGTTGACGAAACTGCTCGAGGCGGGAAACATGTTCCCTGGGCTCGATAAGATCGTGGTGGACTTCGCCTCACTATGAACCCCGTTCCGCTTATGCGTCTGGTTGCCGATCTCGAATAGCCCGTCGACCCCTGAGATCCTGAATCGGAAGCCCGCCGATGCGATTTTGGAACTCATCACGCTGCGTACCCCAGTTCGGGCATTTCTGTCCGAGCTCGGTCCATTTCGCGCACGCACCATGCAACGCCGCCTTCATGAGGGTGACTTGACGCGCCTAGGCAAATATCCACCTATGACGCGAATAGTCCGAACTACTCGGATCCTTGCACCTGAGAATGCGGTGATTGATCGAGTCCAAAACTTCTTTTCTGCGCACCCAAAACTTCAGGTGAAGGCTTTGGGCTCCGCAACCGCGGGTGTGGAGGTCCAATACTACCTGCTTTTCGACTGGCTCAGTATTGCTCCGCGTCGTGAGGCTGTGGCATTTGCGTGGCGCCCGGCCTGGCATGGTTTTCCGGCATTCGGCGCCACGCTTACGGTTCGGCAGGCAGATAAGGAGACGGAGCTCGTACTCGAAGGTTCGTACGAGCCACCGGGAGGCGCCGCCGGCCGTTTTTTCGATCGCGTCGTAGGGCGAAAGCTGGCAGCACGCACGATGGACGCGTTCCTCAATCAGTTAGCGGATAATCCCTAACCAGAGGGCGAGCTCACCGTCCGCGCGGAAGAGACACACCAAACATCGCGCTGGGCGGGCTACTGCGGCGATAAATTCGACGGCCACAGGGGACCCGTCGGCAGCGCAAACCAAATCAGTCCGTTCCACGTCGGCTTCTGGCCCACAGATAACGCCTCCTCGGCGTAGAGAATGATAAAGCGCGTGACGTGGTAGGAGGCATCGACGTTTCCGATCTGCGCGTGATTGCCTAGTCCATCGTTTGTCAGCTGTTCGCCGACGGCGACGAGGCCGCGCGAGCCGATGTTATCGTAGAGTTCATACGAAACCCCATTGCTGCCCGTCGGCGGAGCGCCCATACCGGGATTGCCGTCGTGGTTCATCTGATACGTCGTAAGGAAGCCGGGCACGCCGTTGACCGGGTCACGCTGTGCGTAAAAAGCATTGGTGTAATACTGGTCGAACCCACCTTCGCTCAGCGGCCAGGAACCGCGCGCGCCGTAGTAACCGAACTCGAGCGGGTTGCCCCGGTTCGCGAAGGCAAACTTATACTGTAGCGTCTTGTCCTGCGTCCAGTCGTAATCGTTGAACCCGGCCCAATCGGCGCCTGAGGTCACGTAGGAGATTTCCGCATCGAGGGAACCGCGAAGGTAGGCGAACTTGTAGCCCCAGCGATTGGCATCCAACTCGTAGGTGTGTTCGCCGACGGTCATCTCCGCCGAGGAGTTGACGCTGAGGCCGGTAACGTCGAACCACTGACTGAATTCCGACGGTGCCGGCACTTCGAGCTTCCCCGCGAAGATGTGGCCCGAACCGTCGAAAAAATTGTTGTAGGCAACCCACGCGGTGTCGAGGCCTCCGGCCTGGCTCTGCTGCCAAATCCACTGCTGTACGTGATAGGTCCATTCGCTTCCGGGAGTTCCGAACGCGCCGTCGGCGTGGACTCCGAGGCTGCCGATGTCCCATGAAGCTGCGCTTGGCGACTGCTGCGAGTAGCCTACCGGGTAGTCGACCCATACTGGAGACTCGCGCTCCAATACGTGCGGGTTCAATCCCGCGTATCCCGTCCGCTGCACGTAGCGTCCGTATGCGTTGAGCGCCGGAATCTGAATGTGGCATTCGGAACATTTGATGCCATAGGCTTGCGCGAAGTTCGGCATCGCCTGCGCCGGTCGACTCATGGCAAGCATTATCGTAGTGAAGCCGACAACGCTACTAAACGAAAGAACGCCGATTTTGCCATGGATTCGCACGATAATGCCTCCGGCGAGCTACCATTTTCGAGCTAGCTTAGTTGCAGCCTGCATGGTATGATTAACTTCGAATTCCAGGGCGTTTCGAGGAGAATCGGAGAGATGCCAAAACGGTGGATAACTTTTGCTCTGATGACCGCTATCGCGACCTCACTCTCGACATTGTCGATCATGGGGAAATAAGGCCGACGCTGTCACTGAAGGGCAGGTCGCAGGTTCAAAATAGGAACGCGGACCACAGCCGCTGGATGGAGGGCGCGCTTGAAGATGTACGTGAGGCTCGTCTTTGCTGCCGGAATCGTAGTCGCGGGATTGATTCTGGCAAATTTTCGCAGTGCGGTGATGGGCGCGCAACCACCCGACGGCAAAGCCATCTTCCTTCTCAATTGCGCCGTTTGCCATCAGGCAACCGGACGAGGCGGAGGCCCCTATCCGCCGCTGGCGGGGAATCCCGACGTCAATCAGGTTGACAGCGCCAACCTGATCCAGACCGTTCTCAATGGGCGAACGGGTCCGATCACCGTGAACGGCACGCAGTACGGCGGCAACATGCCGTCGTGGCGCGGCCAGCTTTCGGATGCCCAGATTGCGGCAGTGCTCACGTACGTGCGAACGGCTTGGCAGAACGGCGGGCCGGCGGTCTCCGAAGATCAAGTTGCGGCCGCGCGCACGCCTGCGGCCTTGAGCGGTGCCGAGTTGTTTGCTGTGAAGTGCTCAACTTGCCATCAAGCCGCTGGTCAAGGAACGGACCTGTATCCGCCGCTGGCCGGCAATCCCGTCGTCACTGCCGTCGACCCCAGCACGATGATCGGCGTGATCGTCAACGGGCGTGCTGGGCCAATCACGGTCAACTCCAAGACTTTCAACAACCGAATGCCGACTTGGAAAGGACAACTCACGGATGCGAGCATTGCGGCGGTCGCGACCTATATTCGCTCCGCCTGGGGAAACAATGCCTCACCCGTAACGGAGCAACAAGTCGCCGCCATCGGCTCCCCCGTCTCGGTCCAAGTTGGGGCTTCCGTCTTTGCGAAGAACTGCGCCGCTTGTCACCAGGCCGCGGGAGAAGGCGGAATTGGTCCTGCGCTTGCCGGAAATCCACACGTCAATGTCGGCAATCCAACTACAATGTTGACCACGATTTTGCAAGGTCGAAACGCAATGCCCTCGTGGCGCGGCCAACTCGCAGCGAGCGACATCGCCGCGGTTGCAACCTTCATACGCTCGTCATGGGGGAACAATGCCGGCCCGGTGACTGTGCAAGACGTCATGGAGATCAAGTAAAGCGTCCAGCTATTAACCGGATGGCAATTTGATATAAAGCCGCGCGTCCTTGCGTCACGCGGCATATAGGCGATACTCAGTAACTTCTGAGCCCGCTTAAGCTTTTTGGACCCGTTGAAATGCGGTTTATGCTGCTCCTTGGTGTTTTCTAGTTAGACGTGGGCTGCAGGACTAGCACGCAAAGAAGTGCAATAGGCTCCGCAAAGTACACCTTACGTCTTGACCGATCGAGAGCGCCGGCCATCACGCATATCTGCGAGAGAGAGCCGCAAAATGGGAAAGACACCCAACGCTCGCCGCATCGAACTCAACGGCGA
>DATMKR010000007.1:0-20648 GCA_035571115.1 Candidatus Acidiferrum sp.
GAAGCGCGCAAAGTCCGCCAATCCGGCGGCGGCAGCCTGACCACCGACATCCAAACCAAGATCGGCTACGATATGAGCCGCGCGCTTCCAACGACGGTCGACGAGTACGTGACGCAACGCCACGATAACGGCGTGGCGGGAACCTCCACGACGATCTATCAAACTACGCTCCAGCTCGTCTCCGACAACATGGGGAAAACATAGCGCAGTACGGGTATCGGTGCGAGGATTGCGAGACGGCGATCTTTCCCACGACGACCCGGAGCGAGCTGCGCTGGCTGCAGGACCGGTTGCACGTCGTTCGCGAGGTCGCAAAACACTCGGCCGGCGGCCTCGACACCTGGATGATGGACGGACTCGGGTTCTTAGAGGAACATCAAGGGCACAGCCTGGTGCTCGTCTCGCGTCGCTAAGAAGTAGCGGAGATAGAAGCGGCCCTTAGCACTCCGAGCGTGTGACCCTGAGCTCAGGGAAGGGCGAAGGGCTACTCTGGGATGCGGAGGCGCTCCCCTGGCTGCAGCGCGCCAGACTGAAGGTGATTTACGTCGGTAATTCGGTCGACGATCTCTTGAAGGTCGGCGCTTGGGCCGGAGTGGGCGGCGGCGAGCCCCCAGAGCGTGTCGCCAGGCTGGACGGTGACGGTCGCGTAGTGCGGCGTCGAGGCTGCGTAGAGCCGGACGCTCGAGAGCATAGGAAGGGCGACCATGACCCCCAGGGCCGCCAGCGCGATTGCCGGCATGAGCGTGAAGTGTTTGCGCCTACCCACCGTTTTTCACTCCTATATCTAGTGCCAAACGCCTGTTCGTCCACTAGATTTTAGCACGAGTCTGCCTTGCGTTGTCAAGCGGTTACGAACGTATGTTTGCCATGATTTGTCATTTGTGATAGGGTTATACCCGTTATCCGTGCCATACGCTTGGCACTTTGCCGATGGGAGGACCGATGCGCAAGGCGACGTTGGAGAAACCGGCGACGGAACGTCAGCGGAGCATCCTGGACGTTATCCGGAGCTTCACCTCTGAACGGGGCTACCCGCCCTCGGTGCGCGAGATCGGCGAGCGCGTCGGCCTCTCGTCTTCCTCGACCATCCACGCCCATCTCAAGGCTCTGGAGCGCCGCGGTCTGATATCGCGTGATCCGACGAAACCCCGTGCAATGCGCTCGGGTGCCTCCTTCCAGGGACACGATGCCGTCGTCATGCCTATTCTGGGACGCGTCGCCGCCGGGGTGCCGATCACGGCCCAGGAGGACGTCGAAGGTGAGTTTCTGCTATCAGCTGGGTTCGTGCCGCGGGTCTCCGACGCGTTCATGCTGCGCGTGCAGGGCGATTCGATGGTGGAGGCTGCGATTCTCGACGGCGATCTGATCGTCGTTCGTCCCCAACGAAGCGCCGAAAATGGCGAAATCGTCGTCGCAATGCTCGACGGCGAGGCCACGGTCAAGCGCTTCTACCGTGAGCCGGGGCGTATCCGTCTGCAGCCGGAGAATCGCGCAATGGCGCCAATCTACGCGAGCGATGTCGAGATCGTCGGTCGCGTCGAAGCCGTCGTCCGCCGCCTCTAAGCTTTTCGCCGCTTTCGAGCGGCGGGCCGTGCCGGTAATGCGCCGCCTTGGTGAGTTGCCATTTATCGCGTCGTTGCGCGACGCGTTACCGTGGAGTTTCATCGGGCTCGCGGCCGCCTTTCTCGGGATTTTGATCGCGGAGCTCGTCGGCGGGAGCTTAGCGGGCGAGACGCTCGGTTTGCGCGTGGCGTCGGCGCTGTTGCCCGCATTCGGCGTGATGGCGGCGACACTCGTCGTGATATTGCCGATCCGGCTCGCACGGGCGACGCGTTACACCGTCGCGCCGTTGCTGCTCGGCAGCGTGGCCGCTTTCGCGCTCGCGTTGCCGCGGCCGTTCGGGCCCGATCCGATCACCTATCTCCGCGTGCTCGGTACCGCCGGACTCTTTGTCGCGATGCTTGCCTGTGGCGTTACCGCTGCATGGATGGCGCTCGTACGCCGGCGCGTCGCGCCGGCGCTATCGGATTGGCTGGGCGCGCTCTTAGCTATCGGAACGTTTGGCGCGCTGGTCGCTCTGCACGTCTCTTTGCCGGCGGCCATCGCATCGGCGATGCATCCGATCGCGCATCTTGGCGACACGTATCTCGCGCTGGTCGCGATCGTGCTGGTGGAAACGCTGCTCTGGACGGCAGGCGTGCACGGCCCCGCGGTCTTGGCCGCCATCGTAACGCCGGTCTATCTGACGATGCAAATGCAGAACACGCACGCGTTCACCGTGCACGCCCCGCTGCCGTACATCGTCGTGGTCTCGCTCTTTCTCTTCGTCTTTCCGGGAGGAGCCGGTGCGACGTTACCGCTGGCGGGTTTGCTTGCGATCTCGCGCGTTCCCCGTCTTCGCGCCGTGGGTCGCGCGACGTTCGTGCCCTCGCTCTTCAACCTCAACGAGCCACTGCTCTTCGCCGCCCCCGTCGTCTTCAACCCTCATCTGGTTCTGCCGTTCGTCGGCGTGCCGATCGTGCTCGCTACGATCACTTATGCGGCCGTTGCAACCGGTCTCGTCGCGCGCGCCGCGTTTTACGTCCCTTCGTCGATTCCGACGTTGATCTCGACGTACGTCGCCACGCAGGACCTGCGCGCCATAGCGCTTGCCGCATTGAACATCGTGGTTGCGACGGCGATGTACTATCCGTTCGTGCGCGCCTACGAGCGCCACGTTTCGACAAGCTCAACACAGGTTCTGTTGGAGGGCAAGTGATCGCTGAACTGTGCGAGCGCTTCGCGATAACCGGGCGCGTCAAGGAGGCGGCCCTCGAGGCGCAACGCCAAACCGCAACGCTGACCTACGATGCCCAGCAATGCGTGCAGCGCAAGGTTCTCGGCGCGTTCATCGACGAGGGCGTTGACGAGAGCGATCTTGGCGGAACCACCGGGTACGGCTACGACGACGCCGCGCGCGCGCGTTACGAATCGCTGCTCGCGCGCGTTCTCGGCGCGGAGCGCGCCATCGCGCGGCTCTCGATCGTCAGCGGGACGCATGCGATCGTCGCCGCGCTGGCGGCATGCACTCCCCGTGGCGCGACCCTGCTCTCGATCTCCGGGCCGCCGTACGATACGCTTCGTAACGCAATCTGCGACGCACCGTACTCCCTCGCCGCCGAGGGCATCGAGTACCGCGAGATCGCCCTGAGCGATGATGGCACGATCGATCTGCCGGCCGCGCGAAAAGCGCTGCGCGCCGCAGCGAACGCCACCGTCTTCATTCAGCGCTCGCGCGGCTACGCGCCGCGGCGATCGCTGACCGTCGCGGAATGCGAAGCCGCATACGCAACGGTCAAGAGCGTGGCTCCCGATGCGCTGGTGCTGGTGGATAACTGCTATGGAGAACTGGTCGAAGAACGCGAGCCGGCCGAGGCCGGCGCCGATTTGATCATGGGATCGCTGATCAAGAATCTCGGCGGATCCATCGCCCCGGCGGGCGCCTACGTCGCAGGACGCGCCGAGTTGGTCGAGCGCGTCGCGGCCCGTCTTTACGCGCCAGGGTTAGGCGCGGCACTCGGCCCCACGTTGGGCTTCGGCCGCGCGTTTATGCAAGGTCTCTTTCTCGCACCGCTCGTCGTCGAGCAAACCCTGCGCGGCTTGGATTTCATCGCTGCGCTGTTCGAGGCCCTGGGCTATGGCGTCGAGCCGTCCGCGGGTGCGCGGCGCAGCGACATCGTGCAGGCGATTCGTCTCGGATCGGCGCGCAGGCTCGAACGTTTTGCCGCAGGTTTACAGGCCGCGATGCCGGTCAATGCGCGCTTCACGCCGGTGCCCGGCGCGGTGCCGGGGTATGCCGATCCCGTGCTGATGTCGTCGGGTGCGTTCATAGGTGGTGCCACGATCGAACTCTCTTGCGATGCGCCCCTGCGCCCGCCGTACGAAGTGTACGTGCAGGGCGGAGTGCTCGCCTCGCACGCCTATTTGGGCGCGCTCTTCGCCGCGCGCGCGCTCGAGACGCCTAGTTAGGCGGCCCGGCGCGGCCTAAGAAGCCGTAGAAGTGATAGCAGCAGCCGTCGGAGGTCGAAATGGCGATGCGCGTGTCCTCGACCGAGGCACTGATTACCGTCTTACCTACGAGGCTTTGCAAAATTTCTCGAGCTTGGAGAAACTCTGCGGCCCTCAATCCATCGGGTTCGGCTTCGATGAGCTGGAGGAGCTGATCGAGTCGGTCGTCCATGGTCTTCCCTAGTATCGTCCCCTCGGCGGGGATTTCTTAGCTGCGCGGCGCCAGGAAGCCGCGGGAGCGCCTAGAGAAGGGCTGGCGGCCATGTACCTGCTCGAAGTGCTTAGCGGTCCGCTCGATGGCACTACCTGGCCGTTCGAGCGGGAGATCACGATCGGGCGCGATTACGCGCTGGCGGATGCCTGCCTTTCGCTCGATCGCTACGTCTCTCGCCAGCACGCACGTCTGCTCATCGACGGCAGTTCGATCCGGCTAACCGATCTCCGCAGTCGTAACGGGACACGCTTAGGCGGTCAGCCCGTTATCGGTGACGTTCCGTTGCCGGTGGGCGAGCCGTTCGTCGTCGGCCGCACCCTTCTGCGAGTGACGCGCGCGTAGCCTTACGCTCGTGGAAAGCGCCGCTACAGTTGCGCGGGCGCGCGCGCTCTCATCTGCGTTGCCGCGGCCTCTCGGATTCGTTCCGACGATGGGCGCGCTTCACGAAGGGCACCTCGAGCTGGTACGGCGCGCGCACGAGCTTTGTGCGGCGGTTGTGGCCTCGATCTTCGTCAACCCGTTGCAGTTTGCGCCCAACGAAGACCTCGCGACCTATCCCCGCGATCTCCAGCACGATCGCGAAAAGCTCGCCGCGGCGGGGGTCGACGCGCTCTTCGAACCCGACGTGCCGGCGATGTATCCCGCGAACTTCTCGACCATCGTCGCCGTGGAGCCGTTGGGAGAGCTTTTTGAAGGCGCGCAACGGCCGGGACATTTTCGCGGCGTAACGACGGTCATCGCCAAGCTGCTCAACGTCGTGCGGCCCGAGGTACTGTTTCTCGGGCAAAAGGATGCGCAGCAAGCCGTCCTGCTGCGGAGGATGATTGCCGATCTCGATTTTCCGGTCGAAGTCGAGGTCGTGCCGACGGTGCGCGAGCCCGACGGTCTGGCGATGTCGAGCCGTAACCGCTATTTGGATGCAACCCGCCGCGTTGAAGCGGTGACGCTCTACCAAGCGCTTTGCACGACCCTGTGCGTTCTCGAAGGCGGCGCCCGTAAGGCGGATGCGCTCGCGGCCGGAGTTGCCGCGCTGAGCCCACACGCGCACCTCGACTACCTCGAGATCGTCGATGCCGCAACGTTCGAGCCGATCGAAGAGCTCCGCCCCCCGGCGTTCGTTATCGGTGCGGCGCGTTTTGGCACGACGCGCCTGATCGACAATTTGTGGGTGCCCCTTCGTCCTTCGACAGGCTCAGGATGACATGGCTCAGGACAGGCTCAGGATGACATGGCTCAGGACAGGCTGAAGAATGGTGGCTAAGCCTCACATCTTGTTAGGGGTAAGCGGCGGGATCGCTGCTTATAAAGCAGCAGCGTTGACGAGCACGCTCGTGCAGCGCGGCGATAGCGTTGACGTTGTGATGACGGCCGAGGCCGAACGTTTCGTAAGTCCGCTGACGTTTGCGTCGTTGACGGGGAGAGCGGTCTACACGTCGCTCTGGGACCTCCCGGAACGCATCCCGCACATTCGACTCGTTCGCGAGGCGCAAGTCGCGCTCGTCGTGCCGGCGACGGCCAACCTCATCGCTAAACTCGCCGCGGGGATTGCCGACGATCTGCTGACGGCCGCGCTGCTTGCGGCGCGTATTCCGCGCATCCTCGCACCGGCGATGAACGAAGCGATGTACGAAGATCCGGCGACGCAGGCAAACATCTCCGCGTTGCGCGCGCGGGGCTACGAGATCGTCGATCCCGAACGCGGCTTTCTGGCCGAACGGGAGCTGGGCGTCGGACGCTTAGCGAGTGAGGACCAAATTCTCCAAGCACTCGACCGCGCGTTGAGCCGCCGGCTATCGTTGAAAGGCAAGCGCGTCGCCATTACCGCCGGTCCGACCCGAGAGGCTTTCGATCCGGTGCGTTTCCTCAGCAACGCATCGACCGGTGCCACCGGCATCGAGCTCGCGCGGGAAGCGGCGTTGCGAGGTGCGAGCGTGACGCTGCTGCTCGGCCCGACGCAGCTCGAGCCGCCGGCCGGCGTCGCGGTCGTACGAATCGTCACGGCGCGCGAGCTGTACGAGGCGGCACTCGTCCATGCGGTCGGCGTCGACCTCGCCATTGCAACGGCGGCGGTGGCGGATTGGCGCCCGGCCGAGTATCGCGAATCGAAACTCGCGAAGAGCGGAGAGGATCTGACGGTGCGGCTCGCGCGCAATCCCGACGTCCTCGCCGCGCTCGGCGAGCGCAAGGGTTCGACGTTCTTGGTCGGCTTCGCGGCGGAGACCGACGATCACGAAATGCGCGCTCGCAACAAGCTTCGCGAGAAGCATCTCGACGCGATCGCCGTCAACGACGTGCGCGGCGAACGGGGGTTCGGAACCGGTGATAACGAGCTGGTGCTCCTGTGGGGCGATGACGGGCGCCGCGAGCTTGGGCGATCCGACAAGAAAATGCTGGCCGCGAGGTTGCTCGACGCGGTTGAGGACCTGATGCGATGCTCTTGACGATCGACGTCGGCAACACCGAGACCAAACTCGGCTGCTTCTCGCACGACGAGCTGCAGCAAACCTGGCGTGTGACGACGGAACTGCGCCGTACGCCCGACGAGTACGGAGTCTTTTTCACGCAACTCTTTGCCACCGGTGGCATCGACATCGAGGCGATCGGCGCCGTAGCGATCGCCAGCGTCGTGCCGAAGCTCGATCCGGTGCTGGAGAGCGCGTGCGGCCGCTTCTTCAAAGCGATCCCGATCTTCCTGAAGCCGCAGACGCAGCGGCTGATCGCCATCGTGACGGAGAATCCGTCGGAAGTCGGCGCCGATCTCGTCGCCGCGGCGATCGGCGGAGTGCGACGCTTCGGCGCGCCGTTGATCGTCGTGAGTTTCGGCACGGCGACGGTGTTCATCGCGATCTCTTCGGCCGGCGAATATCTCGGCGTCGCGATCGCACCGGGCATCGCCGTGTCGATCGACGCGTTGATCGGGCGTACGGCCAAACTCCCTCAGATTGCGCTCGAGACGCCGGGCCGGGCGATCGGCCGAAACACCAACGAGGCGCTGCAGAGCGGAATCGTCTACGGTTTCACCGGCCAGGTGGAGGCCGTCGTCGAGCGGATCCGGGCGGAGATGGGCGTACGCGCCAAAGTCATTGCAACCGGTGGTCTCGCCGACGTGGTCGCCAAGCAAACGCCCGTCGTCGATGCAGTCGATCCCTATTTGAGCCTCATCGGACTCAATCTGTTTCATCGCTCGGCACGCGCTGCGAGGCGCGACGAGCAAAATGGTCTAAGCTAGGAGCCTGTGACTCCGAGGACGATGCGTCCCAAGCCGCTGCAGATTGGGTCGATCGAGATCTGGCCGCCGTTGATTCTCGCGCCGATGTCCGGCGTGACGAATCGGACGATGCGCGCCCTCTATCGCCCGTTCGGCCTCGGCCTTACCGTGACGGAGTTCGTGTCGTCCAACGCGCTTGCGCATGGAAACCGGCGCACGATGGAGATGATCGACCAGCACGGGTTGGAGAAACCCGTCGCGACGCAGCTTTGGGGCGACGACCCGGCGACGATGGCGCGCGCAGCCAAGGTCGTGCGCGAGTGCGGCGCCGACATCGTCGATATCAACTTCGGCTGCCCCGCGCCGAAGGTGACCAAGACCAACGGCGGATCGGCCTGTCTGCGCGATCCGGATCGCTGTGAATCGATCGTCCGCGCGGTGGTCGCCGCCGTGGATTGTCCGGTAACGGTGAAGATGCGGTTGGGCTGGAGCGAGAACGCGCTGGTCTATCTCGAGGTCGCGCAGCGCGCGCAACGTGCCGGCGTGCAGGCGGTGACGCTGCACGCGCGCACCGCAAAGCAGTTTTATAGAGGCGAGGCCGACTGGGAACACATCGCGCGCCTCAAACGCAGCCTCGACATTCCGGTGATCGGCAACGGCGACCTGGACGATCCGCATCTGGCAGTCGAACGCATGCGCGCGAGCGGTGTCGACGCGGTGATGCTCGGCCGTGCGACGCTCGGTAACCCGTGGCTCATCTCACAAATTCGAGATTTGATGGAAGGGCGCGATGCGCGTGCGCTCCCGAGTGCGCCCGACCGTTTGCGCTTTGCGATCGTGCACTACCGCACGATGGTCGAGGAGCTCGGCGAGGCGCGCGCGGTTCCCCAGATGCGCAAACACCTGGCCCTCTATCTCAAGGGAATCCCGGGCGCCGCGATGCTGCGCGAACGAATTATGCGCATCGAGGGCGCGGATGAAACGATCGGCACGATCGAATCGACGATCTCGCGCCTCGAATCCGCGCCGTTGGTTGCAGCGTGAACAAAAAACGAGACCGGATCTCTCCGGCCCCGCGTTTCCGTAGCTTCAAAAACTATCCAGCACCGACTAAGCATGTGGATTTTAGTGTAGGTGACCGGTCTGCGTCAAGCTGCCTCGCGCGATGTGCGAAAGCAAGGGACGAGCAGTGATCGAGGAGCGCGACGATCTCTACGGTGCGGCGTCGCCCCAAGAGCTTGCGGCGGAGACGTACGAGAACTACAAACGGTTCGTCAATCCGCCGTTGGCGCGCGTGATGAAGCTTTCGGGGTCGCCGGTCGAAGTGCGCGCGGAGGGCGCGACGATCTGGGATCAGACGGGAAAGGCGTATCTCGATTTCGCGGGCGGCTACGGCGTCTTCACGCTGGGACATCGGCATCCGCGGGTCGTCGAGGCAGTCCGCAATCAGCTCGACCTCATCTCGCTCTCGGGCAAGACGATGTTCAATGTCTTGCTCGGACGGGCATCGCGGCGACTCGCGGAACTCGCGCCTGGGGATCTGGAGATCTCCTTTTGGTGCAACAGCGGAACCGAGGCGATCGAGGGCGCCATCAAACTTGCGCGCGCCGCTACCGGACGCGCGAAGATCGTCGGAACGGTCGACGCCTATCACGGCAAGACGCTCGGCGCTCTCTCCGTCAGCGGGCGCGAAACCTTTCAGTCGCCGTTTCGTCCGTTGCTCGCCGACTCGGTCTGCATTCCCTATGGTGAGGCCAGCGTGCTCGAGGAAGCGCTCGCCGGCGCCGCAGCATTTATCGTCGAACCGGTGCAGGGCGAAGGCGGCGTCAACGTCCCGCCGCCGGGGTATCTGCTCGCCGTGCGTGAGGCATGCGATCGCAGCGGCGCCATTTTTGTTGCCGACGAAGTGCAGACGGGACTAGGGCGCTGCGGATATCGCTTTGCCTGCAACCGCGACGACGTCGTACCCGACGTCATGACGCTTGCGAAAGGGCTTTCCGGCGGCGTCGTTCCGGTGGGCGCCTTTATCGCGCGACCGAGTGTTTGGCACCGCGCGTTCGGGCATGCCCCGCTGCTGCACACCTCGACCTTCGGCGGCGGAGAGCTGGCGTGCGCGGCGGCGCTCGCGGCGATGGACGTGTTGGAAGACGAACGGCTTGCCGATCTCGCTCGCGCGCGCGGCGAGCAGTTGCTCGCCGGCGCGCGCGCGATTGCCGGCGAGTTTCCAGCGGTCGTGCACGAGGTGCGCGGCCTCGGACTGTTGGTCGGCGTGGAGCTGACGCACGAAGGTTACGGCGGGTGGATCATCCCCGAGATGCTCAAGGCCGGCGTGACCGCGGCGTGGACGCTCAACCAGCAGCGGGTCATTCGCCTCGAGCCGCCGCTGGTCGTGAGCGAGAGCGAGATCGAGCGGGCGTTGCAGGCTTTGCGCGGCGGCGTTGCCACCGCTCTTGCAAAACTGGGTCCGCTGTAGTCTCTGCGAGCGATGCCGTATGTCGAAAGCACGATCGTGATTAACGCGGCCGCCCGCCTCGTGTACGAGCTGGCCAAAGATCAGGAGCGATTTCCCGAGTTCATGCCCGACGTCGAAACCGTGACGATTCTCGAACGCCGCCCCGACGGCGCGATTTCGCGCTGGAAGACGCTCGTGGAAGAGGCGCCGATCGAGTGGACGGAGGAGGATCGTTTCGACGACGCCGCGCTGCGCATCGACTACAAGCTGCTGGAGGGCGATCTCGACAAGTTCGAAGGCGCGTGGACGTTCGAGCACCGCGATGGCTGCACGCACGTGGTTCTCGGCGTCGATTTTGATTTCGGCGTGCCGACCCTCGCCGAGCTCATCGGGCCCACCTTGGAGAGGAAGGTGCGCGAGAACAGCGAGATGATGCTCGCCGCACTCAAACGGCAAGCCGAGTCCTTCGACCCTTCGACAAGCTCAGGTTCAGGCTGAGCTCAGGATGACATATGAATAAGTTCTGTTTTGTCATCCATCCGCTCTCGCTCGAGGACATCGCCCGCTACGAGCCCGGCGCAAAGGGCAAAGGCGAGCCGATCCTGCGCAAGATCATGGAGTGGATGCCGCCCTACGCTGCGGTGCACGTTTCCGGCGTTCGCACGCCCGACGGGCGTGAAACCGAAGGCTGGTTCGTTGCTGCGACGCTGTTGCCCGAACAGATCGTCGAGTTTCCGCGCGAGAAGGTCTATCAACGCGTTTTGGGCGCGATCGAAATCGGCGCCCGGCTGGGAGCCCAAGTCGCGGGCTTAGGCGCATTCACCGGCGTCGTCGGCGACGGTGGTATCACGATCAACGCGCGTTCGCCGATCCCGGTCACCACGGGAAACTCGCTGACGATTGCCGCCGGCGTTGCGAGTCTATTCCGCGGCGCGCAGGAGCTCGGCGTCGATTCGCGTTCGTGCACGGTGGCCGTTATCGGCGCAACCGGTTCCATCGGCGCCGCCTGCGTCCAGCTTATCGCGCCCAAGGTGGAGCGTCTGATTCTGGTGGCGCGTAACGAAACCCGGTTGCGCAAGTTTTACGAGCAAATCGGCAGCGCATTGCCATGTGCGGTAGAGTACACGACCGACGTCGCAAGCGCGGTGCGGCGAGCGCAACTCGTTCTTACCGCGACCAGCTCGACGCAAGACGTCATCGAGCCCGAAGATTTGCGAATCGGCGCGGTGGTCTGCGAGCTCTCGCTGCCGCACGACGTAAGCCGCCGCGTTGCCGCCGAGCGGCCCGACGTGCTCGTAGTCGAAGGCGGAAACATGCGCGTTCCCGGAAATCCGCGTTTCGAACGCGTCCGCGAGCCGGGAACGGAGTTCGATTTGAATCTGCCGGCGCGCACGGCGCTGGCATGCATGAGCGAGACGATGATTTTGGCACTCGAAGGGCGGCTCGAGCCGTACACGCTCGGGCGCGGCATCAAGCTCGAGAAGGTGATCGAGATCGAGGCGATGGCGGCGCGCTGCGGGTTTGAGCTCGCGGACATGCGCGCCTTCGATGCTGCGGTCTCCCCCGAGAAGATCGCCGCTATCCGCGCCGCCGCTTTTTCAAATTCCGTTGTGGCTGCGCGAAGCGCAGTCCTGAGCGCAGCGCGAAGCGCGGAGGCGAAGGGATGAAGCGGGTCGTTTCGGTCTCGCTGGGTTCGAGCAGCCGCGATCATCGCGCCAACGTAACGTTCCTCGGTGAAGAGTTCGACATCTCGCGCGTCGGAACGGATGGCAAGCTCGATGCCGCCCTGGCGATGGTGCGCGAGCTCGACGGTCACGTCGATGCCATCGGCTTGGGCGGCATCGACGTCTATCTCTATGCCGGACGCCATCGTTACGCACTGCGCGACGGATTACGATTGCTCGAAGCCGCGAAGATCACGCCAATCGTCGACGGAAGCGGCTTGAAGAATACGCTGGAGCGCGAGGCCGTGGCCTTCATGCAGCGCGACCTCGGCATCGACTTACGCGGGAAGCGCGTGCTGATGGTCAGCGCGCTGGATCGCTTCGGCATGGCCCAGGCGCTCGTCGATGCCGGTGCCGACGTGCTCTTCGGCGACTTCATCTTCGCGCTCGACAAGGACATGCCGGTGCGCGGTCTTGCGGAGTTTGAAGAGCTCGCCGAAAAGTATCTTCCCGACGCGTGCAAGTTGCCGTTTCAATTCTTCTACCCGACCGGTAAGAAGCAAGAGAAGCCGCCGGAGCCAAAATATCCGCACTACTACGAACAGTCCGAGATTATCGCCGGCGACTTTCACTTCATGCGCCAATTCATGCCCGACCGGCTCGACGGAAAGATCGTTCTTACCAACACCGTCACCGCAGGCAACGTCGAAGATCTAGCGGTGCGCGGCGTCAAGATGCTGATCACGACGACGCCGGAGATCGCGGGGCGATCGTTCGGAACCAACGTCCTGGAAGCCGCGCTATTAGCATTGCTCGGCAAGGCCTGGAGCGACGTGGTTCCGGCCGATTATGAAGGCCTGCTGCACGAGCTGCGGCTCAAGCCTCGCGTCGTGCGCCTGGCCTCCGTGTCATCCTGAGGCCGCCTGGGTATAGAAGGCCTTCCAGCGAGCCGCTGAGAACAAACCGCGCCAGCGTTCGCAAGAGCGTAGGAAATTGCTGTGGGGTCTCGGGTTACGAGCCCCGTGAGGTTCTAGGTTGAACGACAAAGAGATCGTGCTAACTCCCGAAGGTCTGACGAAGCTGGAGCAGGAGCTCGACGAGCTGCGGAGCGTCCATCGGCGCGAGGTGAACGACCGCATTCGCCAAGCGAAAGAGTACGGCGATTTGAGCGAAAACGCCGAATACGAAGACGCCAAGCAGGAGCAGGCGTTCATCGAGGGGCGCATTCTCAAGCTCGAGGCCATGATTCGCAATGCCAGGCTCATCGACGAGTCCGAGTACGTCGCCGATGAAGTCCACCTCGGCGCGGTCGTCAAGGTGCGAGAGCTCAAGAAGAACGAGCCATACGAGTTTGCGATCGTTGGGTCGGCCGAGGCCGATCCGGCGAATCATCGAATATCCAACGAATCCCCGTTGGGCCGCGCGCTCATGGGGCACAAAAAGGGCACGACCGTCGACGTTGCTACACCACGCGGACTGGTCAAATACAAGATCGAGTCGATCAAGAGCAGCGCACCCAAGAAGGCCGCAAAGAAGGCGTCGTAAGTTTGGACGAGTTCGGGAAGACCGAAGCGGCACTCATAGCGGCCAGACGCGAGAATCTGGCCGCTTTGCGTTCGCGGGACAGAGATCCGTTCGCGCAACGCCGCTGCGAAGTGGACGCGACTGCGGCGGAGCTGGTCGCGCGCTACGCGTTTCTCGTGCCCGGCCAAGACGCGTCGGCCGAGGGGTGGAGCCTGGCGGGACGTCTTCTCTCCAAGCGCACGATGGGCAAGACCGTCTTCGCCGACCTCGCGGATCGCACCGGACGCCTGCAAATTTATATCCGCAAACAAGACGTCGGAGACGAGGCCTTCGCCGACTGGGCCGATCTCGACCGAGGCGATCTGCTCGGCGTGCGCGGCTACATGTTTCGCTCGAAAATGGGCGAGCTCACGCTCCACGTGACCTCTTTCGTTGCGATCGGTAAGTCGTTGATGCCGTTGCCCGATAAGTGGCACGGCTTGCAGGACGTTGAGAAGCGCTACCGCCAGCGCTACGTCGACATGATCGTCAACCCCGACGTGCGCGACACGATGATCATGCGCAGCCGTTTGATCGCGGAGATGCGCCGCTTCATCGACGAACGTGGTTTTTACGAAGTCGAGACGCCGACGTTGCTGCACGTCGCGGGCGGGGCGGCCGCCAGGCCCTTCGTAACGCATTGCAACGCGCTCGATCAGGAGATGCAGTTGCGTATCGCGACGGAGCTGAATCTGAAGCGGTTGATCGTCGGCGGAATGGAGCGGGTCTACGAGATCGGCCGCATCTTCCGCAACGAAGGGATCGACACGACGCACAACCCCGAGTTCACGATGCTCGAGCTTTACGCCGCGTATTGGGACGTCTCCGACATGATGGAGTTCAACGAGGCGCTGATCGTGCATCTCGTCGCCACCGTTACCGGCGGCGGGACCGATCTGCCGCATGGCGATGGAACGATCTCGTTTACGCGTCCCTTCGCACGCATCGAGTATCTCGACGCGATGGCGCAGTATAGTGACGGAAAGTACGCGCGCGATGTGCTGCTCGATCCGGCGGGCGCGCAGGCAATCGCGCACGAGCTCGGATTGCCGCGCTCGCCGACGCATGGTCACGCGCTCGACAAAATCTTCGAGCGCGTACTCGAACCCCATCTCGTCGCGCCGACCTTCGTGACCGGATATCCCGTCGCGATCTCTCCGCTGGCCAAGCGCCGTGCCGGCGACCGGGAGATCACCGATCGCTACGAGCTCTTTTGCGCGCGGATGGAGATCTCGAACGCCTTCACCGAGCTCAACGATCCCGACGATCAACGCGCACGTTTCGAGGCGCAAGTGGCCGAGCGCATCTCCGGAGACGAAGAGATCCCCGACCCGGATTGGGATTTCGTGCGGGCCCTCGAATACGGCATGCCGCCGACGGCCGGGATTGGAATCGGCGTCGATCGTCTCGTCATGCTGCTCACCGGCCAGCGCTCGATCCGCGACGTCCTGCTCTTTCCGCTCCAACGCCAGCACGGCTGACGTCGCGCGCACCCATCTTCGGCTGACCATCGAGTACGACGGAAGCGACTTTTGCGGCTTCCAATGGCAACCCGTGGACCGGACGGTCGCGGGTATCTTGGAGAAGGCGCTCTCTTGCCTTTTTGACGAGCCGGTCAAGGTGACGGCCGCGGGAAGGACCGACAGTGGCGTGCATGCCAGCGGTCAGGTCGTCTCGCTCGCAACGGCTGCGGCCTTTCCCTTCGAACGGCTCGCCGTCGCCCTCAACGCGGTGCTTCCGTCCGATTGCTCGGTGCGCGAGGCGGCCGTCGTGGACGCCGGCTTTTCGGCCCGCTTCTCCGCGTCGCAACGGACCTACGTCTATGCAATCGCGTGCCGGCCGCAGCGCGACGCCTTGACGGCTCGCTACGCTTGGCACATGCCTCGCCCGCTGGAACTCGGCCCGATGCGCTCCGCCGCTGCTCAGGTCGTCGGCGAACACGATTTCCGGTCGTTCTGCTCGATCTTGCCCGTGGGGCCATCAAACGAGGCACGCTCGACCGTCCGGAGCATCTACCGTTTCACGATCGAGCCATGTGGCGGGCTCCTCCGGCTCGAGATCGCCGCGAGCGGCTTCCTTTACCGCATGGCACGCTCGCTGGTGGGGACGCTCGTGGAGGTCGGGAGCGGACGTTGCTCCGGCGACCTGGCGGGGGTCTTGGAGGCGGCCGATCACTCGGCGGCGGGGCCCATCGCGCCCGCCCACGGCCTCTATTTGGCTGGGGTCCGCTACGATGACGGCTACGACTCGTTCGCCGAGCCGCCGATCCTATGCCGGTGACGCGGGCCGCGCCTTGACTGGGGGCGGCCTTTCCCGTAGGATACGTTGGTTGTGCGCACCTACCAGCAGAAAACCGCGGAGACCGAGCATCGCTGGTATGTCGTCGACGCCGCCGGACAGCGCCTCGGGACCCTTGCCGTGCGAATTGCACGCGCGCTTTCGGGCAAACACAAGCCGACCTGGACGCCGCACATCGATGACGGTGACCACGTGATCGTGCTCAACGCCGAAAAAATCGAGCTGGGCGGGAAGAAGTGGGATCAGAAGCTTTACTATCGCCACAGTAACTATCCGGGCGGCCTGAGGGTGCAAACGGCGCGGGAAATCGCCGACAAGCATCCGGAACGGCTGGTCGAGAAGGCCGTGCGTGGAATGCTCGCGGGCAATCGCATGCGCGACGTGCAGCTGCGCCGCTTGAGCGTTTATACGGGCGCCGAGCATCCTCACGACGCACAGCAGCCGTCGTCGTTGCCGTAGGAGCATTGTTTGAACGAACCTATCGAAGTAATTCAGTCAACCGGGCGCCGCAAACGCGCCGTCGCCCGCGTCAAGCTGATGCTCGGCCAAGGCATCATTACCGTCAACAACAAGCCGATCGACGAATACTTCTCGCGTCCGCAGCTGCTGCAGATCGTGCGCCAGCCGCTCGAAGCAACGCAGAGCGTCTCGCGCTTCGACGTCCGCGTTAAGGCCGAAGGCGGAGGCGTGACGGGCCAAGCGGGCGCGATTCGTCACGGAATCGCTCGCGCGCTGGTTGAAATGGACGAGTCGCTCAAAGAGACGATGCGAAAGAACGGCTTCCTCACGCGCGATCCGCGCGAAAAGGAATCGAAAAAGTACGGCCGCAAGCGCGCCCGTAAACGTTTCCAGTACAGCAAACGCTAAAGCGTAGCCTCAAGCTCGCGGCAATTGCGCTGGGCGCGGTCGCCTTGCTCGTACAGCCACAGGCGGCCTGGATCGAGCGCGTTTACTCCAACGGCGCCTATCCCGTTTGGGAACGCATCGCATTTCCCGTCACCAACGCACTGCCGTGGTCGCTCGGCGACGTGGCCGCGCTGGCCGGCGTCGCTGCGATCGTCTGGCAGATCGTGTTCTTCGCTCGACGGCGCGGGCGCCGTGCGAGGAACGTGGGCGCTCTGCTGTTGAATTGCGCCGCGGTCGTTGGCCTCTACGCCGTGTGGTTCGAGCTGAGCTGGGCGTGGAACTACGCGCGCGCGCCGCTCGAGACTCGGGTGCGGTACGATCCGGCCCGAGTGACGCCGCAGGCCGCAGACGCTTTGCAAAGGCGCGCGATGTCGCAGATGAACGCGTTGGCAAAACCCGCACACGCGCGCGCGAAAGTGCCGCTCGATCTTGCGGCGCTGCGGGCCGCATGGCTGCCGGCGGTGCAACGCGTGGGCGACTCGTGGGCTCCGCTCGTCGGCGCAGCCAAGCCTACCGTGGCCGATCCCTTCATGCTTGCCACCGGAACGGAAGGCTTCATCAACCCGTTTACCCTCAACGTGGCGACCGCTTCGGATCTGTTCTGGTTCGAGCGCCCCTTCGATTACGCGCACGAGTGGAGTCACGTCGCGGCCTATGCTCGCGAAGACGAGGCGAACTATCTCGCAATCGTGACCTGTCTGCGCTCCGAGGATCCGGCCGTGAGATACGCGGGATGGTTTGCGCTCTTTCTCTATTTGCCGCAGAAACGCCACTATGCGCGTCGCGAGTTCGTTCCGCTCGTCTGGCAAGATTTTACGGCGATTCGACGGCGCAACGCGCGCCATATCAATGTAGTGCTCGCGCATTGGTCGTGGCGCACGTATAACGCTTATCTGAAAAGCAACCGCATCGCAGCGGGCATCGCAAACTACGACGAAGTGACTCGTTTGATGCTCGGCGTCCCGCTGGATTCGCAAGGCTTGCCGATCGCACGATAGGAAAACGGGGCCCCGAGCGGGGCCCCGTTGACTTTTGCGATTCCGGGCCTAGTGTTTCGGAGGCTTGTGGCCTTCGTTGCCCTGACTCGGATGACTGGCCGACGCAGGCTGCGCGTGCGCCGTCCCGGTGGAATGCGTGGTCGTATGCGTGGTTCCGTTGTAATGTGTCGCGGTGTGCGTGGTTCCGTTGTAATGCGTGGTCGAGTGAGTTGTCCCGTTATAATGCGTCGCGGTGTGCGTGGTCGCGTTGTAATGGGTGACGGACGTTCCGTGGGAGACCGTACCATAGTGCGCCGGACGATTGTTCGCGTTGTAGGCGTGGGTCGTCGAGGTCACCGGTGGGTGGCCGCCGTTGGTCTTCGCGTAAAGCGTGCGATCTTGTGCGGCATAGCGCGCATGAGTCACCTGCTCGGGCGTTGCGCCGTAGCGCCGGCTCGCCCATGCGGAACGTTCGGCCGGAGTCGGGCGCGCCGTGATCCCGCCGTGCCCGCCGTTGTAACTGACGCGAGAGTGGTTGTAGTAGTTGTTGATGATCGTCTTATTGTAATACGTGTTGTGGATGTAGGTCCGGTTGACCGGCCACACCGCGGTGTTGTAGCGGAAGCCGCCGCCGGCCCAAATTCCGCCTACGAAACCGGCGCCGTAGTAGCCAAATCCGTAGTTAATGCCGCCGTAGAAACCGACCCGAGGACCCCAGTAGCCGGCGTTCCAGCGGTAGGCGCCTCCATAGGAGCCCCAGTAGCCAGGCGTCCAGTAGACGCCGACGGCGGGCGCGGCCACCCAAACGCCGGGGACCCAATAGTAACCGCCCGGTGCCCAGGCCCAGTAACCGGGCGTGTACATGTAGTTAGGGTCCGGAGCGACCGGGATCGTGTAGACGGGTATAGGCGGCGGGGCCACGCCGATGTTGACGCCGACGCCGATCGCGAACTGTGCCGGTGCCGGCACGGGAAGAGCGATAATAAAAACGGCCGCAAGAAGCGCGGGAAGTAATCTTGAGATTCGCATAAATTCTCCTTTCCGGAGTGGATGCTCGAATTATAGCCCGGAACGACCGCTCTTACGCGCCTAATTCCGGCATCCTGGAGCGCTTTCACAAGACTCTTACCCGTTCGCCAGGCTATTCCAACGCGCTCTTCATCCCGCTCTCACCCTCAGCGGCTCTCCCTTAAGATTCTCTATTGCTCGAGTTCTTGGAGCGTGTTCGTTTTGGTGTCGGTATAAAACAGCGCCGTATTGCTGTCGTTCGTGCCGGTCGCAAGGAGTCCGAAGACGTGAGCAACCTTGCTCTTATCGATGCTCTTGGTGTCGAGTATCTTTCCCGTCGGCGTCAGCTCCACAAGCTTGTTTCCACCTTGGGTATTCGCAACGATGAGGTTTCCGTTCGGTAGAAGGGCAGAAGCTACGGGCGCGTTGAGCGGAGAGCCGCTATAGACGAGCGTGGCGCACGTGCTTTTTGCGTGAGCGCATTTGAACGTCTTTCCGCCGGGTTGCACGACGATCTCGTTCTTCTCGAGTAGGTTGCTGGCGTTCGAAACGGCGATGACCGTATTATCGACCCCATCGACGATATAAAGGGTGTCGTTGCAACGGCTACCGTGTTTTGTGCTATCGTATTGCATCCCGGATGGGCCTAAGACGCTCCAACCGGAGCCACTGTTGATCCCGAAGCCGCTCATCACTTGAATCACTTGCGCGTGGCCGGAGCTACTAACGGGGAACGCCAACTTGATGATTGAGCCGGTCTTGGAATCCCCAATGTAGACGTCCTCAGGTGCGTACGCTTCACCGCAGTATGCATCGGCGTCGGCGAACGGAACCTCGATGGGAGAACCGTAACTCTTCTTGAATTTTCCGGCTTGAGTGAACTCCGAAACTACACCGCTGGCCTGCCCCGCGCCGTAGACGTCATCTCCCGCAGTGATCGCATCGCCGTCGCAACCCTGGATCTTGGTGCTTTGTGCAAAGGTCACGGGCTTGGAGCTCGCGACTGGATCGAGTACTTCGATCGTGGTCCCATTCCCAGCCGTGCCCGCAGAGTCGTCGAAGTTGCAAACGAGCAGCTGCCCTTTCTTGAGCCCGAAGTTCGCGGGGACCAAAGAAATCGCGCGCGGGCCCATGTCGCCATTTGTCGGATCGACGGTCGAGCCGATTTCGACATCCTTCGTAAGTTTTTTCAGTATCGAGGTCGTGTCGGTTGGAACGACGGAACTCGCGGCCGGCGCCGAGACTACGCCGGATGGAACGGTGGCATTCCCTCCACACGCCGAAGTTGCAAGCAGCGCTCCCGCGGTCAGCATAAGCACGCGATTGTTGAAAGTTGGCATCCTAAACCTCAGCTCCTAACGCAGTGATGACAACTCGAGCTTCGAAGTGCCGCTTTCGTCGCCTGCAAGAGCGAGCGACCGCCGTTCAACTTTCGTGGGAGGGTGGTGCAGCGAAAACAACTAAAGTCATTATTTGCGGCTCGTCACATTTCATCAATCTCACGTAATCTCCGTGGTCAACCGGCACTGTTAAGATCGTGCCCATGTTCGACGTTGGAGATAGCTTAAGAAATGCGCTCGCCGATGCGCGCACTCGGCTTGGGGAGGCGCAGGCCGCAGTTGCGCGCGCCAACTCCGGCAAAGCGGCAGGGCGAAGCGCCGACGCCGCAATGGCGCAGACTGCCGCGGCCGCGATCTTTTCCGAAGCGCTGTTGAGCACCGAACACGCGCGCCTCGAGGAAATCAAGGCGGTGACGAAATGAGCATCGATCTGCTCGACGCCGCGGCCAGCGGCATGGACGCGCAGCGCGCGGCGCTCGACGTAGCGGCTCGCAACGTTGCCGCCGCCGAAGCGGCCGGTCCCAACGGCGCGTATCCAAGAATGATTCCGCAGTTTCGTCTCCTGGAGTCCGACGACGGCGACGCGCGAGTAGAGTTCGCCGGAACCAGCACGCAGATGGGCACAAACGTCGATATTTTGACCGAAATGATTGCAGTGATGAACGCGTCGCGCGCCTACGAATCCGACGCTTCGATGTTCGACGTAGGCAAAACGCTGGCCGAAAAGACCATCGAACTGGAGCGGTTGTGAGAGTCGAGCCGCTACTTCCCGACGCGCCGCCGTTGGGAACCCCCGGCGGCGGCGCCGCCGCCGGGTTCGCGAAAGCGCTCGATGCCGTCGGTGAGATGCTGGATAGTGCGGAGAGCGGCGAAGACTCCTTTGCTTATGGCGGCGCAACGCTGCAAGAGGCCGTGTACGAGCGCGCTCGCGCCGACGTCGCGCTCTCCGTCGCGACTGCCACCGCGCAACG
>DATMKR010000008.1:0-30197 GCA_035571115.1 Candidatus Acidiferrum sp.
CACGTTCACGAACGAGGTCATCGTGCCGTAGTAAAAGAGCTCCGATACCGTCTCGCCGTTCACTTGCAGATAGCACGGAGCGTTCGCTCCCAAGCACAGGGTTTGCGGCGTGCCCCCGATGACCGTTTCGAGCGCCGGAGCACCGTCGGCGAAACGCACGCGCGCCATGCCGTTCGCTGCCGGCGGCATCGAACTCGAACCGGAACCCGATCCACCGCATGCCGTCATCGCAAACAGAGTGACGACGACGCCGGCGAGGCGAGATTTCATGCTTAGCTCCATACAATCGAAGTTCGTGCGCGCCGCAAAGCGGCGCGCACGAACGTAGCAGGTAGGTTTTGCTAACTACTGGACGCAGGCCGGCTGACTGCCGCCGTTTCCATTGAGGGCGTTGAGCGTGGCGGTCTCGATCGTCGGGGAGAGCGCCGTGTACTCGAACTTACTTACCAGTTTGTTCGCCTGCTTGGATTCCAGGAACTTGATCAACGCAATCTTATCGGAGGTATGCACGCCGTTGTTCTGCCCGTAAAAGAGCAGGTAGCTAATGGCGGCGATCGGATACGCGTGTGCCGGCGGGCTCACGAAATACTTCGGATCGATGTAGAGGACGCACCACGGCGCGCTCGTTCCAAGCGGTTCCTCATCGCTGCCTTCGCCGTAGTTGATGTCCGCAGCGGTGATCTTCTTAAAAGCCGCGTCTACAGCCGTTTTATCTTCCGGGTTGATGAAGACCGCTTTCTTCTTCGCAAAGCCGTTTTGGAGCCAAGCCTGACCGACATGCGGATCGGCAGTACGAGCGTAGGAACCCTCGAGATATCCCGTGCTGAACGGCGTGGTCTGAACCGCCGCAAGGATGCCCACGGCGCCGGGCTCACCAATGAAGTTCTCGTTGGGATCGTTCCCCGTGCCCGGCCCCACCCAACTCGAGCTGACGCCGAAGGTCCAGGCGGCGCTCCGGCTGGGTGCGGAGTACGGCGATTTGTTATACGGGGCCTTGAACGTGATATTGCACGCCGTGTTGAGGTGATTCTCAAAGTTATACGTCGTGCCGCCGCTATCGGAGCGATAGTAGAACGTGATCGGTTGGGAGGCACCCCCCGTAATCGATTTGTTGCCGTTGTCGGCGGTGACCGCCGGATCGTCCCAATCGCTGACGACGCCGTTGGCAATCGCGCAGTAGGTCCACGTCGAGAGTTTGATCTCCTTGGTGTACTGATTGAAGTCCCCGGGACGATACGGAAGCGAAATTACTCCGCCAATCTGCGGAAACTCGAACGGCTCTCCCCAGTCTGTCCCGCTGACCGGCTCGCGATTCGCCTTATACTGCGTGTATTCCGTAGATGGCATAGCGACGGCCGTGCCCACGAAATCGAGCGGGTCTTGGCGACCGCCGAAGCCGGTTGCCGTCTGGCCGAGCGCCGCGCAAGGCCCCGTTGGCGGATATCCGGAGTCATCGTAATCTTCGAAGGCGTGACGGCCGTCGGTGCTGCTGGTCAAACAGTAGTAGATCGTGCCTTGCGTTGGCGCGGCATAGAAGAGCGAACCCGGTCCGGGCGGCGATTGGGGTGCGTTATAGTAGCCGACCGGTTGAATCGAGAGGTTATAAGCGTAACCCGGAAAGTCGCCGCCGCCGGCGTGCAGATCTTGCGGACCGTTGTCATTGCGGCGAACGCGCCCGTGGTGGGACGCACTCTGTGTGCTGGGGAGAGGGGCTACTCCTGATGGGCCTGAAGCAGTGGTTCCGTTACACGCGCTAAGCAACAGCGCTGGAACGGCCGCCAAGGCCCAGGTGGCGAGGCTCTTTTTCATGTGGATCTTCCTTCATAGAGAGTGATGTGCATGAAACGGGTATGCCGGCCTGGGCTTGGCCCCGCCGGAAGCTGAAGTGATGACGAGCGCGATGGGCGCATTGAGTTCCGTCGCGGATCCCGCAATGCGCAACGAGGGTTTGACGGTCCCCGAGGCGTCCGCCGCAAAGGCCGCGACGGCGTTGTTGAAATCGTCGGCGACGAAGATCGTCGGCCCATAAAGCGTAATGGCGGGAAAGAACGGTACGAGCGAGTCGCGCGACGACGTGCACTCCGAGTTGTCCGTGGAGATGCCGTCGAGCGTAAGGACGCGCAGCGGCGGGCTATCGGTCTTCCCGCCGCCGGCGCCGGCGGCAAATACGTTGACGCGCGCTTGACAAGAGGTGGAGCTTCCACTGCCTTGCGTCACCGCGTTGCCGACAAAGATTTCACCGCTCGTGCTGAGGGCGACTTCCGTGGTTTGCCCCGGCTGGAGCCCGGTCGTCGAATCCCACGGAATCGTGCGCGCCGCATTGGCGGCGGGGTTGCCGATGTCGGCGGCCGAGGCAACGAAGAGTCCGTAGCTTGGACCAAGCGACGTGTGCAGCGCCCCGTTGACATAAAAGTTCCCGTTCGAGTCGAGAGCCAGTCCCGTCGGCCCGGCATAGGTGATGTCCGGATCGTAGAAGTTCCAGCCATGTTGCGGCGCGGCCGGCCCCGTGCTCCCGGCGGCATAGGTCAGTACCGCGTCGCCGGTATTCTTATCGACGGTGGTTGCGCCGAACGTCACCATGCGGCCCGTAGAATCGAAGTCGATGAAGAGCGGAAAGAGCGCCGTCTTCGTTTTTTTATCGGCCTCGATCTCCGCTTTTGGCTGTGCGTTGCCGCTTGCTCCGGACGCGTAGATCGCGATCTCGTTGTGGGAGTCCGGCAAGCCGGTTCCCGCCGAAAAGCCATACTCGTTATCGAAATAGCCGACGTACAAGTCGCCGCTCGAATCGACAGCGATGCTGCGCGCGTACAGCTTCGAACTAAGCGACAACGTCCGCGCGGGCGCGGCATTACCCTGCGCCTTGCCGTCGTACTCCGTGACCGTCGCCGATCGGCCGCCATTGCTTCCCAGATTGAGTGCGTAGATCGTGCCGACCGGCGGCGGCGGCGGTTTGCCGCTTAGCGAGAAGTTGGCGCTCGCGGTGATCCCGCTCGGTCCGGAAACGCTTGCCTGAACCGCGACCGGCGAAGCCTGCGTGTTGCCGTCATAGGCGAGTGTAATACCCGCGGTTGGCTTGACGATCGAAAGCGCATCGCCCGAACGTTTGCCGTCGCTTATGCGAAACGCGCGATTTGAATCGCCCTGGATTGCGAGCGTGATCGGCTCGAGATAGTCGCTGGGCCCGACGATCTCTGCACCCGCGCCATCGTAGGCCGCAAGCGAGACGCGCGACGTCATGCGTTCCCCGCGCTTGCCTTTCGCGGGATCGAGACTGACTTTGAGCGATGCGATTACGCCGTCGAGCGCGAGCGAGAGGCGGTTACTGATGCCCAAGCCTCCTCCACCGGAGGAGACCGTAGCGTTAACGGAGCCTACCGAAAGAACCTGACCCGTTGCGTCCGCACCCGCGTACGTGCTTACCGCGAAGACGTCGTGGCCGGGCGAACCGGAGATCGTGGCGCTGCAGACGACCTCGCGCCCTTGCAACTTGCAGCCGCGCCCTTTCGGAACGGTGTTCATCGTCGTCGGATTGACGCCGGACACGCCCTTGCCATCGACCGAGACCAGCTCGATCTCGAGCGACTGCGTTTTAGTAGAGAGATAGTTCGCGCGTGGACCGCTTCCCAAAGGCGGAATCGTTACGGTGAGGCGGACGCCGACCAGGCGAATCGGCGGGGGATCGCCGCCTCCGCCAAAGCCGACGATCGGTCCGAACGGAGTGTTCGTGCCGCCGCAGGCGATCGTGATCGTGGAAAAGGCGAGCGTGAAAGCCAGCCGCAAGCGGCGAAACGTTTGCATTACGAGTACGTCCCAAGAGAGGGTTGAAAGCGACCCTGGGAAAACGCGCGTGCGATCTCCATCGCGACGAGCTCTGCCATCACGCGAAGCTCCGGAACCGCGGTGGCCTCGAACCGCGAGCCGCGAACCGGTGGCCCCACGATCCAAAGGCCGCCGGAAGGTACGTCCCCCGTGCCGACGGCGCCCAGGCCGCTCGTCGTTAACAGCCCGAGATTTCCGGGAGCGGCGGAGATCAAACCGTCGGCAAACATTCCGGCGAGCATCGGGTCCTTAAGCATCGCCGGCGCGCCGCCCACACCGGTGCAGTTGACGATCCAATCGGGCCGGACTTCAACCTGCTTTCCGTCGCGCAAGGCGATCGTAACGGTTCCGCGCTGCACTTCGCCGATCGTGCCGGCATGCACGAAGAGCCGTTTTGCATCTTGATACCGTTGGCGCACCGCGTCAACTTGTTGCGGAGCGCGGTGGCGATGGCGCTCCCAATGCGCGCGGAGATGCTTTTCGAAGCGACGCCGCTCGACGGGCGAGAGCCGGCGCCAGATCGCTTCTGCCTCCGGACGCAGCGCGTCGACGACGGAGCGCCAATCGAAGCCGCGCTCTGCGGCTTTCTTCACGTGTAAGCGGAAGCTGCGCAGCAGCGTAGCGGCATCTCGAGTATCGAGGGCCGGAATAACGTCATAGGGTACGACGTCGGCATGCACCTTGGGAAAACGCCCGTGACGCGACAGAATGTGAACCACGCCGCGATGCCCGCACGCATCGAGTGCGACCAGCACGTCGAGCGCGGTCAACCCCGATCCGATTGCCAAGACGTGTCCGCCAACGCGCCGGTAGTCGCAGCGCCATGGGTCGTCGATGTATCCGGGATGCAACCGGATTTCGCGAGGTAAAAAGCCGCCGTTCGGCGGCGGATTACCGGTGGCCAAGACCACCGCTTGGGCAACGAACCGAGTGCCGATACCGGATTCGACGACGTACTCACCGCGGCCGCGCCGCTCGACGCGGCGTACACGATCCGCAACGTGCGTGAACCGGGGGCGCTCGAAGGTTTGTCGCGCGATCGCGTTGACGTACGCGCCGTAGATGCGCCGCGAGACAAAATCTTGGGGATTGGCTCGCGCACCGAGCCAGCGCACGAAATGGCCCGGGTCATCGGGGAACAGACTCATCATTCCGGCGCGCGTGTTGAGCAGGTGCTCGTCGTGGCGCGTGCCGTACGCGGCGCCTCGGCCGAGCTCGGTAGGCTCGAAGAGCGCGAGCGAGAAGCCCGGCGGGGTGTGCGCAGCCAGCTGCGCCGCGACCGCGGTGCCGCTAAAGCCGCCCCCAACGATGACGGCGTCCACCTCGATCATGCGAATCGAGCCGAGTTGGTTGCTGCCGGGCACATACGAACTAGCGGGTGTCGAATCAACGCCATCCTCGGTTATGAAAAGATAACTCTAGTTATTAACTTAGGTCATCTTTTCCGGAAATCGGAGTAAGCCCTTTTTGGGCTGCAAAAAATTTTGAGAACCTTCTTGGGGCGAAGTTGGGCCGTTATCGGGCCAAGGGCACCGACGGCTGGAGCACGTCGTCGTAGGTGCTTTGGACCGCCTGACAGCGCTGCGTAACCTCATCGTAGACGAAAAACTGATTCAAGGGCGCGGCATAAATGTGGAGCGAGAGTGCCCGAACACCTGGGAGCGCGCTCACCCGGTGAAGATCGAAGCGCCCCGAGCGAAGATCGAGATCGCCGGCGGCCATGAGCCGAGAGCCTTGAGCCTCGACCCGAGCGAAGCCGGGACGCTCTCCCGCATCGATACGGAGGTAATCGTCCACGAGGAGCTGCCCGTCGAGCACCTGCATCCAGCAGTGCTGACCACCGTGATCGTGCAGGGGAGAGACGGCTCCGGCAGCCCAGTTGAGCAGGAGCACCTCGAAACGCCCGTTCGCGTAAACGCACGAACGCGAATAGCCGCCCGGACACATAAGGAGCGGCCGGCTGGGTGACCACCCAGAGCTACGCGTTGCTGCGAGAAGCGCCGCCATATCCGAGGTGCTCCGTTCAAGGGGTCCCATAAAGCACAGATTGTCGATTAGCGGTTGAAGCATTCGCCCCCAGACCTAGATTAGTGACTTGAGTCACCTTTTCTAAGGTTTTAGACCGCCGCCCTCCAGGCTTTTCATGAAAAAATGATGTGAGTCACTAACCGGGGTGCCACCGGAGGTCGGGATGGCGGGCGGCGCGGGTCTCGTCCACGCGGCCGACCACAGTGGTAACCGGCGCATCGAGAAGTGCCTGCGGGTTACTCTTCGCCTGCTCGACGATCTCGCGCAGTGCCTCGATGAATCCGTCGAGCGTTTCTTTTGACTCCGTTTCGGTCGGCTCGATCATCAAGCACTCCGGCACGATGAGCGGAAAGTAGATCGTCGGCGCCATGTAGCCGTAGTCCAGCAGCGCTTTTGCGAGATCGAGCGCGCGCACGCCGTGATCGCGTTTGAGCGCTTGCGCGGAAGCCACGAACTCGTGACGACAGACCTCGACGTACGGCGTTTCGAGAAACTCCGCAATTTTGACGCGCAGATAGTTCGCGTTGAGCACCGCGAGCTGCGAAACGCGCTTGAGCCCTTCTTCTCCATTGGCGTAGAGATAGGCGAGCGCGCGCACCGCGTGGGCGAAGTTCGACCAGAACGATCGCATCGGCCCGATCGATTTCGGCCGGTCGAAGTCCAGAGAGAATGTGAGACGATCGCTTGGCGCAGCGCCCGTTTCGCCGTTTGGCCGGGGCGACGCCACGACGACCGGCGTCGGCAAGTACTCAACGAGGTGCGCGGCCACGCCGAGCGGACCGTGCCCGGCGCCGCCGCCGCCGTGCGGAATCGTAAAGGTCTTGTGCGTGTTGAGATGCATGAGGTCGAAGCCCATGTCGCCGGGCCGGGCGTAGCCCATGATGGCGTTGGCATTGGCGCCGTCGTAGTACATCAGGCCGCCGGCCTCATGAACCGCCGCGGCGATGGCGGCGATGTCGTCCTCGAAGAGGCCGAGCGTGTTCGGATTGGTCATCATGCAAACGGCGGTATCCGGCCCGAGGATCGCGCGGATCTCTTCCACGCCGACGCGTCCGCGCTCGCTGCTCGGCAGCGAAATCACTTTGAAGCCGCACATTGCGGCGGAGGCCGGGTTGGTGCCGTGCGCGGTATCGGGCACTATCACCTTGTCGCGCTGCGTTTCACCCCGCTCTTTAAAGTATTTCTTGGCAATGAGCAGCGCGCCGAGCTCGGCGTGTGCGCCGGCCGACGGGTTGAGCGAAAAGGCGGCCATGCCAAAGAGCGAGCTCAACGAGCGTTCCAGCTCGTACATCACCTGCAGCGCGCCTTGCGCCAGATCGTCCGGCGTGTACGGATGCAGCTGCGCGAACTCGGGGCGCGTCGCGATTGCATCGTTGACGCGCGGATTGTACTTCATCGTGCACGAGCCAAGCGGATAGAAGCCGAGGTCGATGCCAAACGTGCGTTGCGAGAGGCGCGTGTAATGTCGCACGACGTCGAGCTCGCTGTTATCGGGCAGCGGAAGGTCGTCACGGAGCACGGACGCCGGAAGAAAGCTTTCGAGCGGTTTACCTTCCTCGAGGTAGCGGTTCGCGCGCCCCGCTTGGCCGAGCTCGAAGATCAGGGGCTCGGAGGTCCTATCGAAGGTCTTAGATGTGGGCGTGGACATTGATTGCTCCATCGAGCGCGGCGGCCAGCGCGTTGATGTCGGCGCTCGTGGTGAGCTCGGTGGCGGTCATCAAGATGCACGATTGCAGCTCCGGATACCAGCGGCCGAGATCTACACCGCCGAGAATTCCGAGTGCTTGCAGCGATGCCAGAACGCCGGCGGCCGGAGTGCCGACGTCCACGACGAACTCATTGAAGAACGGCGTGGCGTATTTGAGCGTGGCGCCGTCGACGTTTGCAACCGCGCTAGCCAGCTCGCGCGACCGCGAGAGATTGAGCGCGGCAGCGTCGCGTAAACCGGCCTTCCCCATGAGCGCGAGATAGATCGTGGCGATCAGCGCGCAGTGCGCCTGATTCGTGCAGATATTGGAGGTCGCGCGTTCGCGGCGGATGTGCTGTTCGCGCGCTTGCAACGTCAGCACGTATGCGGTGCGGCCGGCGTTATCGACGCTCTTGCCGACGAGCCGGCCCGGAATACGGCGCATGTGTTCCTGCGTCGAAGCGATGAAGCCGGCGTAGGGACCGCCGTATGCCTGGGCGACGCCGAAACTCTGAGCCTCGCCGGCCACGATCTGCGCGCCCCACGAAGATGGCGGCGCGAACGCGGCAAGCGAGAGGGCCTCCGCCACCACCGCGATCGGAATCGTGCCGCTAGCTTTGACGGCATCGAGGGCTTTTTGCGTCAGCGTGTCGACGATGCCGAAGAAGTTCGGCGACTGCAATGCGACGGCGGCGTACTCTTTGCTTTCGACGGCTTGCGCGAGCGCGGCGAGATCGGTCGTGCCGTTTTCGTCGAACCCAATCTCGTCGACCGATACGTCGAGACCGTCGCAATAGGTGCGCAGCACGGCGCGATAGTTCGGATGGAGCGCGCGCGAGACGAGGATTTTATGACGGTCCGTCGCGCCGAGTGCCATGATACCGGCTTCGGCCAGCGCCGTCGCTCCGTCATAGACCGAAGCGTTGGCGATATCCATGCCGGTGAGCAGGCAGATGTAGGTTTGCCACTCGTAGATCGCCTGCAAATAGCCCTGCGAGACTTCGGCTTGGTAGGGTGTGTAGGCCGTGAGAAACTCACCGCGCATCGCAAGCGCCGCAATCGCCGGCGGCGCGTAATGGCGATACGAACCCGCGCCCAGGAAGGAGCGGTACTCGACGCCCGCGTTCTTTTCGGCGAAGCGATCGAAGCGCCGCTGGATTTGATACTCCGGCAGCGCGGGAACCACCTCGAGTTTCGCTTTGAGCGCGATGTCGTTCGGAACGCGCAGAAGCTCGTCGAGCGACTCGATGCCGATCGCGCCGAGCATCTGCTCGACGTCGCGTTTAGTGTGGGGTGCGTACATCTCCAGGAGTCTTTCGCGGCGCCGGCACCGGTCCCCGGCCCGCGCCGACGGACAGGCTGCGATTTCGTGAAACGGATTGCGACAATTGCAGTAGGAAACTCCAGTGATAGCAGTAGTCGTTGCCGTCGGCATCCTCCTCATCGGAGCAACCGCATCTCTGACGTTTCGGCGCTACGGCGAGCTTCCCGACCAGATCCCCATGCACTTCTGGTTCGACGGTACGGTCACGAACTACGGTCCCCGCCCGGTGGCCTGGCTGCTGGTTGGGGTTCAAATCTTGATCGCGGTTACGTACGGGCTGAGCTTTGCGAGTGGAGCATCTCACCTCGGCGCATCGCTTATGGCGGACTGCGTCATCGCAGTTTGCTGGCGCTCGCAGGTCCTCATCATCTCGGCGGCCCTCAGCGGCAAGAAGCGCGTCGAGATGGCCGGATTCTATCTTTTCCTCGCCGTCATGTTGACCATCGGATTTGCCGCCACGCGCCTTGGTCGCCCATAGCCTTATTCGGCGGTGATTTTTTCGTAGTCGGCTGCATTGAGCAGCGATTTCGCCTCGTCTGGATCCGAAAGCTTGAGCTTGAAGAGCCAACCGGCGCCGTAGGGCTCGCGGTTGACGGCGGCTGGGTCGCCATCGAGGGTTGTGTTGATTTCGACGACCTTGCCGGACATCGGCGTAAAGAGATCGGAGACGGCCTTGACCGATTCAATGACGCCGACGTTGAAGAACTGCTCGATCTCCGCGCCGGCCTTCGGCAGCTCGACGTAGACGATATCGCCGAGCGACTCTTGCGCGTAAGCGGTGATGCCGATCGTGGCATTCTCGCCGTCGAGCTTTACCCACTCGTGTTCTTTGCTGTACAGCAGGTCCTCCGGTTGCGCCAAGAACTTCTCCCTTTTATGCTTATTTCGCGCGCTTGTAAAATGGCAGCGGTACGACGGTCGCCTCATGCTTCGTGCCGCGTATCTCGACCTCCAGCCGCGTGCCCTCGGTTGCGGCCGCTTTTTCGACGAGCGCCGTCGCGACGTTCTTGTTGTCGACCGAGGGCGCGATCGAGCCGCTGCGGATCGAGCCGACGGGACGCCCTTCATGCCAGACCGTGTAACCCTCGCGCGCCGGAACGCGCCCACTCATCACCGCACCCACGATGCGGGAATAGTCGTCGCTTTGGATCTGCCGTTCGAGCGCTTCTTTACCGAGAAACTCCGGCTTGGCAGTCTTGACGGCCCAACCGAGGCCAGCCTGAACCGGCGTGATCGCCTCGGTTAACTCGTGTCCGTAGAGGGGCATGCCGGCCTCCAGCCGCAGGACGTCGCGCGCCCCGAGGCCGCAGGCTTCCAGCCCTTCGCTGCGATGGGCCTCGAGCAGCGCGCTCCAGATTCTCGGTGCATCGTTGTTGGAAAGGAAGAGCTCGAAGCCGTCCTCACCGGTGTACCCGGTTCGCGCGATCGTAGCGGGCGCACCGTCAACATGGCCTTCGGTACAAAAATAGTATTTGAGCTCGTCGAGATTGACGTCGACGTGCGGCTGGAGCATCGCGACCGAGCGGGGACCTTGAATGGCAACGAGCGACCATTTGCCATGCTGGTTCTCGAGCTCGACGCCGAGCTCGGGGCGATTGGCGTTGAGGTGCTCCCACATCCTATCGGCGTTCGACGCATTGACGACCAGCAGCCAGCGCTTTTCGAGACGGTAGAAGATCGTATCGTCGTGCGTCCCGCCGCTCTGATTGCAAAACAGGTTGTAGCGGGCCTGCATCGGCTTCATCGTCCCAACCGCATTCGTGGTTAGGGTATCGGCCCAGCCCGCAACCATGTCGCCGGTAAGCCAGAACTGGCCCATGTGCGAGAGGTCGAAGAGTCCGGCGCGGTGACGCACCGCATCGTGTTCCCGCAGGATGCCCGAATATTGCACCGGCATCTCGAAACCACCGAAGGGAACCAGCTTCGCGCCCGCGCGCACGTGTTCGGCGTAGAGCGCCGTCCGTTTATTCAATGGCGGCCTACGACGTGAAGTGCCCTGATTTGGCAGGCTTTTCGGCGGGGTAGGTGTTGAGGAAGTCGAGCGTGGCATGGGCCACGATCTCGGTGCCGCTGCGCACGTACACTTCGCCATAAACTATGCGGCGGCCACCGCGCAGGACGCGCGCTTCAGCGATGAGATCGTGGGGCGGCCCGGCCGGCGCGAGAAAGTTGCATTGCAGTGCGATCGTCGTAGTATCTTGATCGCGGCCATAAATCGACGCGAGTGCGACGTAGAAGACCGTGTCGCAGAGGCTGACGATCGCTCCGCCGTGGACGGCGCCTGTGCCGTTGGTGATCTCCCTGCGGTAGGGCATACGCATTACGGCTTTGCCGTGCTCGACGCTTTCCAGCCTCAGATCGAGCAGCGCAACGAAGTTGCTCTTCTCCTTCTCCCAGGCGCGCGGCGCACCCGAAAAATCAATGCTCATGTTGCCCCCTTCGTGCTTCGACAAGCTTAGCATGACATGGTTAGAACGTATCGCCGCCGGCTGCCAGCATCCGGCGCAGGTAGAGCGGCAGGGAGAAAATGCGCCGGTGCGTTTCGGAGTCGTAGAAAAAGCTCTCGCCACGCAGGCGCGCGCAGTAGGCATCGATGCGGCCGGCTTCGAGGCGCGCGAGGTCGACCCGGTCGCTGCAGGCCAAGAAGGCCCAATCGGTATCGAAGGCCGGCACGTGGGTAAAGAAGGAAGCGACGTTGGCGTAGTGGCGGCGCAGCGTGCGCGCCATCTTAGAGTGCAGTGCGGCGTTGTGCACGCCGGCGGTGCTCGCTTGGAGCGCGTAAACTCCGCCCTCGACGAGCCGCGATTTGATCAGCGCGAAGACGTCGTCGTTAAAGAGCGGATTGCTGGGCGAATCCTCGAGCGGTTCGGTAAGATCGGAGAGGATCGCGCCGTAGCGCTCTTGACGCACGCGCATATGCTCGAGCGCATCGCCGACAATCACCTCGGCGCGGGCATCGTCGAACGCGCCGGCGGACCACTCGGGAAGAAACTTCCTCGAGACGTCAATGACGCGCTCGTCGATATCCACCATCGTACAGCGCGCGACGTCTGGAGAGCGCAGAACCTCGCGCAGCGTCGCGCCTTCGCCGCCACCGAGAATTAAGATATTCCTGCGATCCTCGGCGGCCGCCAGTGCCGGATGGACGAGCGCCTCGTGATAGATCCGTTCGTCGGTCTCCGAGCTTTGGGTATCGCCGTCGATCACGAGCATCTTGCCGAAGACCGGCGAGCGCAGCACCGCGATCTGCTGAAACGCCGAGCGTTCCGAAACGAAGAGCTCCTCGATCGCATGATGATGCTGCTCGGTGGGTGCGAACTCTTCAACGTACCATTGCCAGTGCTGCGTCTTCGGCATGCCCGGCCTAGATTGGCCGCACAAAAGAAGAACCCCGCCATCCTGCGGGGTTCTTCCCTTGTCATCCTGCGGGGTTCTTCCCATGTCATCCTGAGCAGTTCTTCCCTTGTCATCCTGAGCCGTTCTTCCCTTGTCATCCTGCGGGGTTCTTCCCTTGTCATCCTGAGCTTGTCGAAGGACGAAGGAGGAGAGGATTACTTAAAGCAGTTGACGGCAAAGTAGAGCGCCGTTTTTGGAGGGAGCTCGAAGTTACGCGGAACGGTGTATTGCGTGATTGTGACGGTCTTACCCTTAACCTGATACGGGCCGCCCGGCAAAGTCGCCCATTCGAGCGACCCTTTCTCTCCGGTTGTAAGAACCGCGGCGGCACATTTCGTTCCGGGGAATGCCTTGGCATCCGTGATGATGTACTGGAGAACCGGTTTCTTCCCAACGATCGGCTTAATGATCGTATTACCCTGATTTACTGCGACCGCGTAGACGATCGTCGTCCCTTCGGCCTTGTATTTATCAAAGGACTTGCCTTTGTACGTTTCGATGTCGCCGCCGCTGTCGGTTGCATCGGCGATATAGACCGTCGTCGCGGCCTTGAGATTATTCGCGCCGATCGAGCCCTTCACGGTGATGTCGTGCCACTCTTGCAAGCTGAAGCTGGCCCCGGTCGACTTCAACGTGATCTTCTCGCAGGCGCCTTTAAATATCCATTGGTATTGCGGTGGGCTCGTTGCGCAAGTGGTGACCGCAAGCGGTTGCGAGAGAGTAGCCAGGGCGCCTTTAGCGAGACTAACCGGCGCGCCGTCCGTCGATGGAGCGCTGGTATCGTCTTGCTGCATCGGAGCGGCCGGCTCGGCCTGCTGCGCCGGCGCCGCGAGCGGCGGCTGACCCACGGAGCCGCCAGTAGATGACGGCATTCCCATACCGGAGCAAGCTGCCAGCGTTAGAGCGACCGTTGTGACGATGCAGGAGCGAAGCATAGATAGACGCATGAAAATCGTTTCCCCTAGATGGTGCGAGCAAAAACCCGTGTACGAACAGAATTGGACGGCAGGCGCGATGCGCCTGCCGTGTTAATGCGTTTCAAAGGTGATAATTGCTGATGATAGCGGTTAAAAACCGCGCGCTTACGCCGTCAGCACTCGAGCATCTTGATTGCTGTTGAGCACGTGCGTGAACTCGCCGTCGCTCTTCTCGATTCCGCGTTTGAGTTCGGTAGCCAGTACGCTCTTCGCGCGAAGCGTAGCCGCTGCGAAATCGCAAGCAGCCCAGGGGTCGGTGTGGTCGCCACAGGTGTAAAAATCCATCGCGGCATAGGCCTTCTCCGGCCAAGTGTGGATCGAAAGATGGGATTCGGCCAAAATGACCGTGCCCGAGACGCCCTGCGGCTCAAATCTGTGAAATGCGCTCTCCATAATCGTAGCGCCGGCGGCCTTGGCGGCCGCGATCATCATGGCTGCGATGCCATGAATATCCGAGAGCAGCGATGGTTGACAGCCCGAGAGCTCGCACACGATGTGCCTGCCGAGTGCCTTCAATTTGTACAGGTCTCCTTGACCCTTGAGGAATCCCACCTCCGGACTTCGTCGGCTGGCGGCTGCGGTGCAGTCCGTTCCCCCGACCTTTCGGTGAGCTCGTGCCGGCGCTTTGCGGTGCGCGGGCGGCTCGCCGCGATGGCGCGAAGGGCGCGCCTTCCCCTACCGTGGCCCCCTTTGTCATCCCGAGCTCTCTCATCCTGAGCGCAGTCGAAGGACGAAGGACGAAGGGACCGGCGCCAATCATACCCCCTACGCCCCCCCCTGTAAAGGGTTTTTCCACCCCTGTTCCACAGGAAAATCAAGCTAGCACTTCATTATCTTGACTATGTTGGACTGAAGGGGGTACGCTGAGGAGGCAATGGCATTGAAACTTGAAGCCCCGGTGAAGCCGGCCGAACTGATCGAGGACTACCGTCACGGGTTCCACGATGAGGAAAAGTACGTCTTTAAATCGGACAAGGGGCTGACACCGGAGATCGTCGAGCGGATCAGCTCGATGAAGGACGAGCCCGCCTGGATGCGCGAGTTCCGACTCAAAGCGTACGAGATCTTCCTTAGTAAGCCGATGCCGACGTGGGGCGATACCGCTCGGCTGAACGAGATTGACTTTTCGAACATCCACTACTTCGTGAAATCGACCGACAAGACGGAGCGTTCGTGGGACGACGTTCCGGAGGACATCAAACGAACGTTCGATCGCCTTGGGATCCCGGAGGCCGAGCGTAAGTTTCTGTCGGGCGTTTCCGCGCAGTACGAGTCTGAGGTCGTCTACCACAACACAACAAAGGCGCTCGACGAGCAGGGCGTACTCTTCTGCGACATGGACACAGCGGTCAAGAAATATCCCGAGATCGTTCAGAAGTACTTGGCGACGGTGATACCGCCGGGCGACAACAAGTTCTCCGCTTTGAACTCAGCCGTGTGGTCGGGCGGATCGTTCATCTACGTGCCGCCGGGCGTGACGGTGGCGATGCCGCTGCAAGCCTATTTTCGGATCAATGCCGAGAACATGGGCCAGTTCGAGCGCACGCTGATCATCGCCGACAAGGGCGCGAAGGTGCACTACATCGAGGGCTGCACCGCGCCGAAGTTTTCGACCTCGTCGCTGCATTCGGCGGTAGTCGAGCTGATCGCGATGGAAGGTGCGTCGATTCGATACACGACGATCCAGAACTGGTACCGCAATATTTTCAACCTCGTCACGAAGCGCGCGATCGCGCACAAGGACGCGACGGTCGAGTGGGTCGACGGCAACATCGGCTCGCGCTTGACGATGAAGTATCCCTCGATCTATTTGATGGGCGAAGGCGCGCGCGGTGAAATTCTCTCGATGGCGTTCGCCGGCGAGGGGCAGCATCAGGACGCGGGAGCGAAGGTGATCCATGCCGCGCCGCGCACGACGTCGATGGTGACGAACAAGAGCGTCAGCGCTCACGGCGGCAAGACCACGTATCGTGGTCTGGTGGAAATACATGCCGGCGCGGTTGGCGCGAAGACCCGCGTGCGCTGCGACGCACTGATCATGGACGACGAATCGTCGAGCGATACGAAACCGACGATGAAGATCCACGAGCAGCGTTCGACGGTCGAACACGAAGCGAGCGTCAGCAAGATCGGCGAAGAGCAGCTCTTCTACGCGATGTCGCGCGGTTTGGCCGAAGCTGACGCCGTGGCGATGATCGTCAACGGTTTCTTCGATTTCTTCGTCAAGGAACTCCCGATGGAATACGCGGTCGAGTTGAATCGCTTAGTGAAAATGGAAATGGAAGGCGCGGTCGGGTAACCCGTAGCCTCCGCGCCACCCTCGGTCACGTTACCAGGAAATGCTCGAGGCACGCGTGCGCTGCCTCTTGGGCACCGAAGCCGACGGTGTCGAACACTCCGAGGCGTACGCCTACGCCGCCTCGTTGATCGCCTATTGGAAGCAAACCGACCCGGCTTTTCACACGGGAGCGAGCGGCATCGGTCAACAGACTCTCTTCGACAACGTGCGCTGGCACTTGTCGAATATGGCCTCCGACCGCGCCCTGACGTATTAACGTTATTCGACGCTCTTGCGCGATACCCAAAGCAGCAAACGGCGCGGACTCAACCGCGCCGCGAGCGGAACGAGCCTGTTCGAAATTCCTGGAATTACGAGATCGCGCCCGCGCATCATGCCGCGATAACCGGCCAACGCAACCGACGCCGCATCGGCGAGATGCCGTTTAAAAAGCAGCGTCTCGCTTGCACGAGCGCGGGTCGCAAAGCCGGTCGCCGTCGCGCCCGGACAGAGGCACGTCACCGTCACGCCCGTGCCGCGCGATTCCTCAGCAACCGCTTGCGAGAACGAGATCACATACGCCTTGGCGGCATAGTAGACGGCCATGAACGGCCCCGGTAGAAATCCCGCCGTCGACGCCACGTTCAAGATCCGGCCGGCTCCGCGGGCGCGCATGCCCGGCAAGTAGGCACGCGTGAGTTCGGTAACGGTCAGGACGTCGAGGATCACCTCTTCGCGAATCCGCTCGTCGGCGATCTCGTCGAAGCGCCCGTTCGTCGCAAAGCCGGCGTTGTTGATCAACACGTCACACTCCGGCACCCGCGCGAGTACCGCGGCGGCCGCGCCGGGCCCGCTCAGATCCATCGTCAGCGTCTCGACACTCACCCCGTGACGATCGCGCAGCTCTGCCGCGATCGCCTCGAGTTTCTCCCCCGAGCGCGCGATTAGCACAAGATCGTATCGATCGGCGGCGAGCAACCTTGCAAACTCGAGGCCCAGACCCCCGGAAGCTCCGGTGACGATGGCACGACTCATCGAGTTAGTTTCCTGGGCTTGGCAACGGTCGATAAATGAGGCCGATGACGATGCCGGCTAGCAGCCATCCGAAGAACTGACCCGATGCCTCGACCAGCGCGAGGTTCAGTCCAACGTTGAGAATGACGAAATCGTGCGCCACGCCGGCGCCGATGATAAACACGCCAATCAGAGCTCCGAATCGCAGGCCCTCGAGCGCTCCGCTCTTGCCTCGGTGGGCCGCGGCGTAAATCATCGCTAGGGCGAGCGCAGCGATAAACGTGCCGGCGAATCCGAGAGGCATGTATCCCACGATCATCTCGCGCGGCCGAAAAACGGCGCCATACTGGGAGTAGTAGCTCGCGAAGAGCGCGCGGCCGATCGACCCGAAGAGGTAGTACGCGACCGTCGCCGCGATCGCGCAGAGAACGATGCGTGTGTAGTTCACGTCGTTAGTGACTCCAGGGAAGTCAAGTGCGCCAAACGGCGTTGGAGAAAGCGGCGCTCTGCGAAGCTGTGCGTTAGTTCCATTGCGCGCGAGTATGCCGCACCCGCCTCGGTACGCCGGCCAACTCGCCGCAAAAGCTCCGCCCGCGCGGCGAAGAATGGGGCGTACCCAACCAAAGCCCCTCGAGCCCCGAGTGCGTCCAAAACCGCAAGCCCGGACTCGTCGCCCTGCGTGTAGGCCAGCGCGACGGCGCGATTGAGCTGCACGACGGGCGATGGATCTTTGTCGATTAAGCTGTCGTAGCAGTCGAGAATCCGGCGCCAATTCGTCGCCTTCCATGTCGCGGCTGTGGCATGTTCCCGGGCGATCATGGCCTGCAAAAGGTATGGCCCCGCGCGGTACCGCGAGGCGCCCTCCAGCAAGGAAGCTCCACGTTCGATCTTGCGCCCATCCCACAACGAGCGGTCTTGACGTTCGAGTAATACCGGCTCGCCCGAGTCGTCAACGCGAGTCGCGCGTCGAGCATCGTGAAAGAGGACCAGCGCATGCAGTCCCAATATTTCGGTTTGCCCCGGTAAGAGCTTTTCGAGCAGCTCGGCAAGGCGCAGCGCTTCCTCGCAGAGATCGGCGCGAACGAGATTCGAGTGCGTCCACGAAGCGTATCCTTCGTTGAAGATCAAGTACACGACTCGCAACACATCGTGTAAGCGATCGGGCAGATCTGCCGCTTCGGGGATCGCGAAGGCAATTCGCGCTCGCTTGATTTTATGCTTCGCTCGAACCAGCCGCTGGGCAACGGTCGGCTGCGGTACCAACAATGCCGACGAGATTTCCGCAACCGTCAGGCCGGCGGCGTATCGCAGCGTCAGGGCGATCCGCGTTTCCTCGTTGAGCGCGGGGTGACAGGCGGCGAAGATCATTGCCAGCCGATCGTCCATCGCCTCCCCGTCGAACGGCGCGTCCGCGTGAATCAGCGCCTCCAGGTTTGCAAGCAGTTGGCGTTTCGCGTCCGCGGTGCGTTCGCGTCGCAGAGCGTCGATCGCCGCGTTTCGTGCCGAGACCATGATCCACGCAGCCGGGTTCTCCGGTAAACCGTAGCGCGGCCAGCGATCTAAGGCCTGCGCGTACGCCTCTTGAACGGCGTCCTCGGCGCGATCGAGATCGTTGAAAATGCGCCCCAGCATTGCGACCGCGCGCGATGCTTGCGATCGAAAGAGGCGATCGATCTGCTCGCCGTCAAGGGTCGAGTGCACGAATCGGTCTCACTTCGACGCTGCCATATCGGCTCTGCGGAAGCTTCGACGCCCACGCTATCGCCTCGTCAAGCGACGCACACTCGAAGATAAAGAACCCGCTCAAGACCTCCTTGGTCTCTGCGAAGGGGCCGTCCGTCAAGAGGCGTTTGCCGTCACGTATTCGGACCGTCGTCGCCGACGAGGCGTCTTCGAGGCCGCGGGCGTTGACCATGGCGCCCGCGCGATGCGCTTCCTCGGCAACGGCCATGCATTCGGCGTAGACCTCAGGCCCGGGGCTCGCGTCCTCGGGGACGTAGAACAGGCACGCATACTCCATAGGTATTCTCCCTCGCTTCTTAGACGAACGGAAGTGCCGAGAATCGACAGTTGAACTCAGAACTCCTTGCCCAAGAGCCTCTGAATGCGTTCACTCCAACTCCGCAAGATCGGATTCGGAGAGCCGCAGTCGCCCGGCCTCGAGGTTTTCCTTGAGATGCTTCACGTTCGACGTGCCGGGAATTGGAAGTATCACCGGCGATTTCGCGAGTAGCCACGCGAGTGCAACTTGCGCCGGCAGCGCGCCATGACGCTGCGCAACGCGCGCCAGCGCTCCACCCGGCTTCGCCAGATCCCCGGTCGCGAGCGGAAACCACGGAATGAACGCGATGCTCTGGCGCGTGCAGTACTCGACGACATCCTCCGCGCTGCGATCGCTCAGATTATAGAGGTTTTGCACCGAGACGATCGTCGCCATCCGGCGCGCCGCTTCGATCTGTTGCACGCTCACGTTCGAGAGCCCGATGTGACGGATCTTCCCTTCGCGTTGCAGCTCGAGGAGCGTGCCGACTTGATCGTCAAACCGTACCTTCGGATCGGGGCGATGCAGTTGCAAGAGGTCGATGCGTTCCAGGCGTAACCGGCGCAAGCTTCCTTCGACCGCTGCGCGCAAATGTTCGGGCCGCCCGTCGGGCCGCCAATCGCCTGGTCCGGGCCGCACGAGGCCCGCTTTGGTTGCGATGACGAGATCGGCCGGATACGGATACAGCGCCTGCGCAATCAATCGCTCCGACACTTCGGGCCCATATGAATCCGCAGTGTCGATGATCGTGATGCCGAGCTCGACGGCGGCTTTCAAGACCGCAATCGCTTCGTCGTGGTCGGGTGGATCGCCCCAAATGCCGGGCCCCGTGATGCGCATCGCGCCGAAGCCGAGCCGATGCACCGGAAGATCGCCGCCGATCGCAAAGGTGCCGCTCGCGGCCGCCGGGCGAAGGTCGGCCTGCGTGGGCTTTTGTGACGTACTCATGGAGTCGTTGACGGCCCCGAATTCGCGTTTGGTTTCACCGTTTCTCAGCTTTTGCACGGGAACGCATGGCATGCTGGTTGCCTACCTGGATTGCGAAAGGAACGGGAGTCAGTGCGCTTCGCGACCGTTACCGCCGTAGCCGCGGTTGCCGTATTAACGGCCTGCACCAAGACAAACGTGCTGCCGGACGCCGCGAGCGCGTCATGCCGGCCACACCCTCAGCAGAGCCTCTCGAGCATGCTCCCCAACGCGACGTCAGCACCACGCGTCGCAACGGCGGCGCAGTTAGGACTGTGGCCACGCCAAGGGCCGTCGGTCCGCGTCTGCGGCGACGTGGGAGCGGGCTTTGCGCGCTGCCAAGCCTGGGTGCGTACCGACATTCGAGGCCCCCTTGCGCACAACACGCCGGGCGGCTACGCTCCCAGCGACCTGCAGACGGCGTACGGGCTAACGTCCGTCAGTCAGACCACCGGCGGCGGCCAGACCATCGCGATCGTCGACGCATATGACGATCCGAACGTGGAATCGGATCTCAACGTTTACCGCTCGCAGTACGGACTGCCGGCGTGCACCGTCTCAAATGGCTGCTTTACCAAACAGAAGTATACGTCGCAGACGAACGCGGGGTGGGCCGCGGAAGAATCGGTCGACGTCGAGATGGTTTCGGCCATCTGCCCCAACTGTAAGATTCTCTTGGTTGAAGCGGCGTCGACGAGTATTACCGACCTCAGCAGCGCCGAACAATACGCGACCAGCCAGGCCGACTACGTCAGCAACAGTTGGAGCAGCAACGAGGGAACGGAAACGTACGACGGCGTCTATAAGGATGGCTGCGGAGCGATCGTGGCTTCGACCGGCGATCACGGTTACAACTCCACCGCGCAGTGGCCTGCCATACTACCAAGCGTCGTCGGCGTCGGGGGAACCAGCTTGACGTCGATCGCTCCGCACGCAGAAACCGCATGGCTGCTCGCAGGCAGCGGCTGCAGCAAAATTTACGGCAAGCCGAGCTTCCAAAGCGGTTTGAATACCGGGTGTTCGATGCGCGCGCAGGCCGATGTCGCGGCCGATGCGGATCCCCACACGGGCGTGGCAATTTACGACACGTTCGAGCGAAGCGGCTGGCTCGTCTTCGGGGGAACCTCCGTCGCCACACCCATCGTCACTTCGGTCTTCGCACTCGCAGGCTACGCAAGCACCAATCCGGCGGGAAATTTGTATTCGCACACCTCGGCCCTGAGCGACATCACTTCCGGCAGCAACGGCATGTGCGGCGCGCCACTCTGCGTCGCCGGCCAGGGATGGGACGGTCCGACCGGACTCGGCACCCCTAGCGGTGTAGGTGCGTTCTAGAAAACAATTCATGCAAGCACCGCTGGGTTTTAAACTCGGATGTAACCCGAGAACGTTCGATCCGGCAATCCCGCACCTGAGCGCAATCCTCGGGGGTAAGATACTACCGCCGCCTCCTCCATCCGTCGACTACGTCACCGGAATGCCGCAGGCCCCAAATAAGTTCGGGATGATGCTCAACAACACGCTCGGCGATTGTACGTGCGCCGCGTTCTATCACGCACGGCAGGTTTGGACGTTCAACTCGACCGGAACGACGCAGACCGCACCCGATGACGACGTCGAGCTTCTGTATGAAAAGGCGTGCGGTTACAAACCCAGCCAAGGCGGCGAAGGCCCCGGCGGCAACGAGCAGCACGTCCTAACCTACATTCATAAGACGGGCGCACCGATCGGGCCCGACGGGCCGCCGGTCGATAAGATCCTCGGGTTTGTGGAAGTCGATCCGCGCAATCTCGACGACGTAAAACGGACGATTGTGAACAGTGGAATCGCCTACATCGGCTTTAACGTGCCTCAAAACATCATGACCGATCCACCGCAAAAGATCTGGAGCGTCGCTCCCGGCAACCCGCCGATCGTCGGCGGACATGCCGTCGCCCTGCCGGGCTACGACGCCGATGGGGCGATCGTGATTTCGTGGGGAGCGCTCTACAAAATGACGTGGCAGTTTTTCAGCACGTACGTTGACGAAGTATACGACATCGCCGATGTAAGCTGGTCGAGAAGCACGTTTGCCTCCGGCCACAAACTAAGCCTCCCAGGCGGCCTTTCGGAAGCCGAACTCGTGCACCAAATGCGCTACCTAACGTAACTGCGACATCCTCGCCGCGACGATTGCGTTCCAATCTAAGGGGAAAGGATTCGATTGGTGGAACCATCGTGGAGGTGGTATGGAGGATAGTGTGTCGCAGCGTACCGCATTCCTGAGCAAACTGATCGGGCTTTTCTGCGTTCTCTACTCGCTCTCGATGTTCGCGCACCGTCAGGCGGCGTTGGGCGCGGTCGGCGCGCTCGTTACGGAGCCGGGCGCCCTACTGGTCCTCGGCTTCGTCGTGCTGGGCCTTGGAGTTGCGATGGTTCTGGGTCACAACGTTTGGTCCGGCGGGGCGTTGCCCATCGTCGTCACGATCGTCGGCTGGCTGACGCTCCTCAAGGGTCTGTTTCTCACGTTCCTCGCACCGGCGGGCGCCGCCGCTTACCTATCGGCCGTGCGGTACGAACAGCTCTTTTACATCTATGCGGGCGTAACGCTCGCTCTCGGCGCCTACTTGACGTACGGCGGATTCACGATGAAAGGAAACCCCAATGCTCAAGGCGGGCGATAAAGTCTACATCGACGGTACTAAGGAGGAAGGTATCGTCAAGGAAGTTCATCCACACGAGGTCGTCGTTCGCGTTGCGACCCCGCAGGGGCACGAGACTCGCAAATACACCTACGAGGATTTGCGGCTGGATCCGACGATGGACGAAGCGTCTGGCTTTATCGATCACTAGCGCTTAGACCCTTGCAGGAGGCATTGCAATGACAAACGGAGAGCAACTGAGTTTCGCAAGAGACATTCGCCCGATGTTCACGGATATGGACGTCGCACACATGAAAATCGCGGGCATAGATCTTTCGGACAGAAGCGCAGTGATGACTCACGCGGACGCGATCTACCAGACCGTGAGCACCGGAGCGATGCCGCCGCCGTCCTCCGGGGAGGCCCCTTGGACCGCAGATATGTGCGATCGCTTCAAGCGCTGGCAGGCCGCAGACTGCCCCGAGTAAGGAGAGGCCTTAGTCTTCCTTGACGGCCTCGACGTCGATGACGATGTCGATCTGCGGACTGACGACGACGCCGCCGTCGGGCATCTGATCGTTCCAGTCGACGCCGAAGTCGTAGCGATCGATGCGCGTGCGGGCGGTGAATCCCGCGCGCGTCTTCGGGCCTTTGTCAACTCCATCTTCCCACCACGGCGTTTCCCACGTTCCGAGATAACGCACCTCCAGCGTTACCGGCCGCGTCGTCTCTCTTATCGTGAGATCGCCCGTTACTCGGTAGTCGACCGGACCGACCTGCGAGACGCCGGTGCTTTTGAAGCGAATCTCAGGGTAGCGCTCGCAGCTTAGGAAGTCGGGGCTGCGAAGATGGTTATCGCGCGCTTCGACGCCCGTCCAGCACGTCGACGCGTCGATGATCGTTTCGACGGCGAGCCGCCGCGGATTCGCCGGGTCGAACTCGAGCTGCCCGTGAACGTTCTTGAATGAACCGCGCACCCAGGTTACCATCATGTGCCGCGCGCGAAACTCTGCCGCGCTGTGCCCAGGCTCGAAAAACCATTTCATAACGCAGACCGTTTGGGGATCGTTCTTCGCCATCCTTCGACTGGGCTCAGGATGACAATGCGGGCGCGGGATGACAATGAGGGGCGCGTCACTCCGGGGGAGGCGGGCGCGTTATTCTTACGTGTTGACCATCCGTGCGGCCGCATCGGCGGCCGCACTGCTTGCTTTTACGATTGCCGTAACGACGAGCGCCAGCGATACGCTGCGCTCCGTCGCGGCCTCCTATTACGCGAAGGTCGGACAGATCGAAACGATAACGGGGCGCGATTCGACGATGGACTACTACCAGCGCTTGCTCGACGACGCCGATCTCTTGAACGCTGCGCCGCCGAGCTACTACACCGCCGAGCAGTGGCAGCACTCGGTACAGGGCTTTTCGCAACTCGACCTGAGCCTTGCGCGGCAGCTCTTGGCGCAGTCCTATCAGCCGATGGAATCGATTCGAGGCCTCGGCGAGACGCTCGTGCGCTCGTCAAAGGATGGAACGATGCAGCCGGTAGCGGTCTACGTGCCGTCGGGATACTCGAAAGATAAGCCGGCGCCGCTATTGGTGTTCTTGCACGGGCGCCAGGAGTCCGAGTCGCGTTTGATTGCACCACAGTTCATCGAGGACGTGGCCGAGCGGACGGGCACGATCGTCGTCGCGCCGTACGGGCGCGGCAACTACGACTTTCGCGGTTCGGAGGGTGACGTCTACGACGCTTTCGACGCGGCGGTTCGAGCGTTTACGATCGATCCGCACAAGCGATATCTGGCAGGCTACTCGATGGGCGGGTTTTCGACGTTTACCATCGCGCCTATGCATCCGGAGGATTGGGCGGCGGTCATGTGCATCGCCGGGTCGCTGCTCGGCTCGAGGTCGCAGTTGATCGAAACGAAGATGCGCGGCACTCGGTTCTACGTGTTGACGGGAGCGCGAGACGAGATCGTTCCGACGCTCTTTCCCACCCTCACGGCAATCTTTCTGCGCGATGTGGGGATCCCCGTGACGTTCTACTCGCAAGCCGACGGTACGCATCTCTTGTACTCGCTGCGTTCGATTCTTTCACAAGCGTGGAGCGATATGGAATCCGGCGTCGTGCGCTCGCCCGAAGGGCTCGGTGCCGGCGGTCAGGGCCTGCCTGAAGCGATGCCATGATTTCCTAGGCGTGATATTATCGCTCCTATGAATAGGAGCATGCAGTGGGCGGCGTGGGGAGTGGCCGCCGTCGTGGCGATCGCCCACCTCGTAGCTGCCGGCCGTTACGGCTTCTTCGTCAACGAACTGTATTTCATCGTCTGCGGCCGGCACCCGGCGTTCGGCTACGTCGATCAGCCGCCGCTCGTGCCGCTGATCGCGGCGGCGACACAGTTCGCGGGCGCGCACGTCTGGCTCTTGCGTCTGCCCTCCGTACTGACGGCGGCACTGCTGGTGCCGCTCGTCGTGTGGTTCGCGCAGTTGCTCGGCGCCGGCACCCGCGGAGCGTGGCTGGCGGCAATCGCCGCGGCGTCGGCGCCGATGCTGACGGCGATGACGTCAACGTTCACGACGTCCACTTTCGAAGTCTTCGATTTTACCGCAGTCGCTTATCTCGTCGCGCGCGGCCTGCTGCGCGCGGAGGGGCGCGCGTTTTGGTGGGCCGGTGCGTTCGCCGGCTGCGCGTTTGAATCGAAGTACGGCATCCTTATTTGGGTCATCGGGTTGGCGGCCGGCCTTCTTGCGTCGGGGCCGCGCGCGGCGTTTCGCGTGCGCGACCTCTGGATCGGGGCCGGCATCGCCGTGGCGATCGCACTGCCTAACGTGCTCTGGCAGTTCGCGCACGGGCTTCCGTTCTTGGAAGTCATGCGCAACGACAGCGCCGGCAATCTCACCGGCACCCCGGTTGAGTTCTTGACCGATCAAGTCGTTGCGCTCAATATCGTTCTCTTACCACTGTGGCTGACGGGCATCGTCGCGCCGTTTGTCTCGGCGAGGCTCGCGCAGTTTCGGTTTCTGGCGATCGCTTTCGTGGTTTCGGCCCTGCTCATCTATGCGACGCATGGAAAGAGCTACTATCTCGCCGGCGCGTTTCCAACGATGTTCGCGCTGGGCGCCGCGGCGTGCACGAGGCTGCCGACGGCGGTCGTCGCGATTTGGGCGACGCTGGCCGCCGCCAACGGTGTGCTCGCGCTACCGTTTGTGTTGCCCCTCTACCCGCCCGGGCGGCTCCAGTACGTCATCGAACGATCCGGCTTCAAAGAACGGCCGGAAGAGGTCGCGACGATGGGTGCGCCGCTCACGCAGATCTTTTCGTACGAGTTCGGCTGGCAGGAGCTGACAAATGAAGTCGAGCGAGTTTACGCATCGTTGCCTGCGACCGACCGGGCAAAGGCCGCGATCTTCGCGACGCGCTACGGCGAGGCCGCCGCGATTGACGTGTTAGGCCAGAATCTTCCTCCCGCGCTCAGCGGAAACAACCAGTACTACCTGTGGGGGCCGCGTGGCTTCGACGGGTCGGTCGTCATCGCAGTCGACGTCGACCCCGCGCAATGGTCGCAGTGGTGCGATTCGGCGCGCGTCGTCGGCAGCTTCGGCACGTCACCGTACGTGATGCCGCGTGAGCGCGACCGTCCGATCGTTCTCTGCCGCGGCATGCATCCGCCACTCCCGCAACTCTGGTCGCGTTTGAAATTCTACGGGATCTAGCGCCGACGGCGGTTAGGGTGATCCGGACGACGAGCCCGTGGACTTCGTGAGCTGGAAATCGTACTGTTGCGTTTGGTCTGCAAAGACGGATTGCCCCGAGACCGCCTGCGTATCGTAACCCGCCTTCGTCAGCGTCAGCGTGTAGTTGTCGGGCGGCAACGACAGGACGACGTAGTGTCCCTTGGCATCCGTCGTCGCCGTTGTCGCCTGGGAGGGCGCGCTGATCTGTACTTGGACGCCCGGAATCGGCGCCCCGGTGCTCGCGTCGGTGATGATGCCGGCGATACCGCCGAGGTCGTCGGCGATTGCCAAGCTCGGGTGGCTCATGAGAGCCAGGAGAAGCGCGAGCGCGGCCAAAGGCAGGCGCCACGCGAAAGACTTCACGATGTTGGTTTTGTTCGACATGCTAAATTAGACCATTGCGCCGGTCGAAATGTTTCAGTTTTTTTAACAAGGTGCGCTGAGCTGCTCGGTTGGCCGCTTTTTCCCTCGCAGCCAAGCGCTCTGGCCCGATTCCGGGCTGTCCGACTCCTAGATCACTTTAATCGTTGCCATCATGCCTCCGTCTTCGTGGTCGAGCATGTGGCAATGGAAGACGAACGTTCCGCGAATTGCCGGATTTCGAAAGTCCACGAGGATGCTTGCCGTCCCGGGAATGCTGCGCGGACCGTAGCGGCGTCGCGCGGGCACGAGCACCGTATCGCGCCACGTTCGCGGATGGATTTGCGCGCCATCGACTGATTCGACCACAAAGTGCACTTGGTGGATGTGAAAGTCGTGGACCTCATCGGTGCCGTTGCGGATCGTCCACTCTTCGAGCGTCCCCGAACGAGCAACGATCGCGGGCGGCGCGCCCATCGAAAAGGCGCGGCCGTCAATGTAGAATCCGGCAGCGTCCTCGGTTAGGGTGACCATGCGCCGAACGACGGGCGCCCCCGGAGAAATTACCGCATCGTTCGCGTCGGGCAATGTCGACGCGCTCCGCGAGACGGCGGTCGCTCCCTGCGAAGGGTTGCTTGGCGCAAGAATCGCAAGCACGGCCTGCGGATCGCGATCGCCGCCCGAACCGCTGTCGTAACAGCGCGATCGAAGAAGCGTTGGGCCCGATTGTCCGGTTGCGACGAACTCCGCACGGCCGGCCGGGGGAACGACAACGTGATCGGCCCAAACGATCGCGGGATTTCGAGGATAAGCGCCGACCGGGTAGCCGTCGATCGCGACGATGCCCAGGCGCTCGTTGTCGATTGCCAGATCGAGAACTCGGCTCGCCGACGCATTGAGCACGTGAAAAAACTGCTGCTCGCCCGGCTCGATATCGATCGCCGGCTGCTCGGAACCGTTTACGGTCAAATGCAGGCCGACCTCCGGCAGGCATGGGCTGCTCGGCCCCAAGTTATCGTCGGCGTCGAGGATATACGATCGAGGCGTCATCTTGCGCGCGTACCAAGGAATCGCCAAGATGTTCGGCGTCTCTTGAACGTCGCGAACGACGATGATGCGATCGCGCATCGCTGCAAGGCGAGGGACTCGTTCTCGCAGCCCCTCGACGAGAATCACCCCTGCCATGCCGCTGGTGATTTGCCAGTACGTCTCGCCATGCGCGTGCGGATGATACCAATACATTCCCGGCTGTTGGCTTCTCAGTACGTGCACGACGTAGTGGAGCGACTCCCCGGGCCGAGCCAGCGTCATTAAGACCTCATCCCCAGGCTTCGTGGGCGCAACGTCGAGGCCGTGAAAATGAAGGTTCACCGCATTGGCCGTATCGCTCGCGATTGGTAAGCGATTGCGCAGCGTGATATCGATCGTATCGCCGGGACGGACTCGAATCGTCGGCGCCACGTCGCGGCCCTGGTACACGAAATGGGGGCGGTCAGCTTTGCCATCGCCGGCAACGTCGAGGCTTAATTGCGCGACGCCGCGGGCGGCTTGGACCTCCGGAATATTGGCGAGGGCACGATGCGCGTCGGGCAACGCGCCGACCGTAGTGAACGAAACGCGGCCGAGCGCGCTCCTTCCGTCGAGACTCCATGCAGCAATTGCGATAACGTTGTCGCCGTCTTCACTTAGGATGCCCGGCGGTACCCGGAAGACGTGCGAAAATCCAGGATCGCTGCGATACTGTCCCACCAGCCAGCCGTTGACGTAAATGAAGGCACGATAGTCGGGCCGTCCGGCGTCATCCAAGCGAAGGGCGGCGAACATAGACGGAGGGACGGGAACGTGCAGCGCTACGTGCGCACGGTACCAGGTGACGCCCGCGCGAACGGCGGCTGCGGGCAAGGTGGCCGGCGTCCACGCTCGGTCCGAAAACTCCGGGCTCTGCCAGCCGGCGATCTCGCCGCCGAGGCCACCCGAGTTGAGCGGCCCGCGAACCGGATCGGTATTGTACTCACCGTTACCGAGAATCTGCCACGCGATGCCCTCGCGCCCGTTGGAGAGCGCGGCACGCAGCATGCCGCGCGATTGAGCGCGACCGGGATCGCGGCTGAGGTTCTCGTTGTGACCCATGTTTTCAAAGAGAACGGAAATCACGTTGCCGGCGTTCACCCGCAGCGCTGCGGGCGCGATTCTCATTCTTGCCGAGATCGTGCCGTCGTCGTGCGCGACGGCGCTTCCAAGGTAGACGCCGTTGAGCCAAACGGCAGCGGCGCCTGCGCGGCCGGTCATGCCGGCAAACACGAATGCGCGTTCGGCGCCGCTTGCGTTGAAGTGCCCGCGGTACCACACGATTCCATGATGGAAGCCGTAGTCGTCGACGCTCAGAAACTCTTTGCGCGAGTTGCGTCCGCTGGGCGACGGCGGCGCGCGCAGAGGTGCGTCGTCAGTATCTCGCGGAAGCGCCGTCAGCAGCGGCGGCCACGCCTGGTCGTCGAAAACGCGCGTGCTCTCCGCATCGTCTCGATGCGAGCGCCACCCCGTAATTTCCGGGAACGCGATCGCGTGCGTCTCCGTGAGCGGTTCACCGTCGTGCGTGTGATAGGCGCTCAACGGATCGCCCGTCCAGCCCCAGTTGATACCGTCGTACGCAACGGCGAAGATCTGGGCGATGAACGGCACGTTGATGCCGTCGGCGCGTGCCTCTCGTTGGCGCGCTGCCCGCACGCTTGCCGCGGGATCGGCCTGCGTTCCGTAGAGAATGACGCTGCCGCGACCGCCGGTTAGTTGGTGGCGCGCAAGCCGGGTGTCGATAGCTGCGAGCCATTGCCGCAGTTCGCCTTCATAACGGGAGCTCGCCGTTTTCGCGACGGCGTTTCGTGCGAAGATCCAGTCGGGAAGGCCGCCGCCCTCGGCGCCGTCGTCAATATAGGGGCCCGGCTGCGCGATGACATAGAGTCTCTCTTGCGCCGCAATGTCGAGCAGCGCATCGACGTCGCGCACTCCGGTGAAATCGTACGCTCCCGGACGCGGAGAATGATAGCCCCAGAAGAAGTCGAGCGCGACTGCGTTATAGCCCGCCGCCTTTACTTTCCGAAATGCATCGCGCCAAAGATCGGGTGCGGGAAGCCGCCAATAATCGAACTGGGCGGCCCGGATCGGCGTTTGTCGCCCATCGATGGAGAGCGACGTGCCGTCATATCTGACGACGTGTCGAGTGCCCGCCGGCAGGGCCTTACGCGGCGCCGGGTGCGCCATGCACCCGGCGATGCCGCAAGCGAGGAGGCTAGCGGTGACGAGCGTTCTAGGAAACGCTACTTAACGACGCCCATGATCGGAGTTGCCGAACCGCTTGCGCCAAGGTGCTTGAGGCCGAAGATATCCTCGATGGTGCGCAGGACGCTGTAGTGATTGATCGTTTGGCTATACTGTCCCGGGTTCACGTTGCCGATGAGAATCGTGGGTATCTGGTTTCCCGGGCTTCCGTCGTTCTCGTCGAAGGTCAGGATCAGGACGCCGTTATTCGCCCGGTCCCAGGCGATGAGCTTCGGGAGGTTCTTCTTCGCCCACTTATCGCCGATGCTAATCGCGCAATCGTGCATGTCGTTGCACATGTTCGGCGTGATCCAGGTGAACTGCGAGGGCGGCTTCTTGAGCGGCCCCGGATACACGATGCTCACCGAGCCGGGTATCTTGGTGAAATCCGGCCACGGCACGTGCTTGCGCATGTAAAGCCAGCCGCTCGGAAGGCTGTCCGCAACCGCCATGCAGCCCGTGTAGCCGTCGTACGGCATGGTTTCGGCGTAGCCGGTAAAGGAGATCTTTGCCTTGAGCAACTCGCTGCCGAGGCTCTGCACGCCAAACGACACCGGGCATTGGTCCGAGGTGACGCCCTGCGTCGATCCGCTGAAGAGGGCGAGGTAGTTCGGTTCGCTTGGGTGGGTGATCGCAAAGCTC
>DATMKR010000009.1:0-6908 GCA_035571115.1 Candidatus Acidiferrum sp.
CCGACGACGTAACGATTGCGTCCGATCCATTTTGCGGTAAACAGAGCGCCGGCGTCGTCGTGGAGTTGCAGCTCGACGATCTCCAGACCGCGTACGCGGCGTTCCTTTACGGCGACGACGAGCCCGACCGCATTCTCTTCGCCTCCCGTCTCGCCCAATCGCAACGCCGGCGTGGGAAAGCGCAGGTCGTCGTAACGAAACGGCAGGTACTCCAGCAGTGCCTCTGCCGTCTCGATACCCAGTTCGCGGAAGAGCGCGGCGCTCTTCGGACCGACGCCGCGCAGTTCGGCAATATCCACATGCGGCGATTCCTGCACCATCACGGCTGCGTCGCATTCAGCCGCTGCAATGCGGCGTATGCTTTTCGAACTTCGAGCGTTGCGACGCCGTAACGCTCGCCCAACTCGCAAACCGCTCCCAAGATCGGATCGATCTCGAGCGGGCGGCGATGCTCGAAGTCTTGCAGCATGGAAGTCTTGACGTTCTCGAGCCGGGCCGCGTACGCGATTCGCGCCTCAACGTCCACTTCACCAACGACGCCCATCGCCTGACCCACGCGCAGCGCCTCCGTCATCAGGCGGCGAACTTCCTCGCGTGCCTGCGCGTCTTCCAGCATCGGCTTGATCGTCATGTTCCGCAAGACGCTGAGCGCATTGAGCCCGACGTTGTTCACGAGTTTAAGCCAGACCGTCCGACGGATCTCCAGGTCCGCCTCGGCGGCGAGCCCCGCGCGCTTGAAGAGCTCCACGAGTTCGGCGGTACGATCGCTACAACCACCGCCGGGGTCGCCGAGCGCGTAACGTAATCCGCCACTCTGCCGAACGCGGCCCGGCGCGACGGTCTCGCCCGAGACGTGCACGACCGAACCGATAACCTGCGTATCCGAGAAAAGGTCCGCGATCGCTCCTCGGGGATCGACGCTGCGCAGCGGAGGCTCGCGCACGTACCAGAACGGCACCCCGTTCTGCATCGTTACCATGGACGTATCGGTGCCCGCGAGCGGCGCGAGCTGCTCCAGCAGCGAGGGCCACTGATGCGCCTTAAACGCAAGCAATAGAAAATCGAAGGCGCCGAGCGTTCGCAGGTCGTCGCTGACCGTGAGCGGCACAGAGAAGTCGCCCAGGTCGCTCTCGACGCTCAAGCCGTCGCGGCGAATTGCCGCGGCATGCTCGCCGCGCGCCACGATTGCCACGGGATTGCCCGCTCTGGCCAGCGCAGCGGCGAGGAATCCGCCGATCGCGCCGGCCCCGACGACCGCGATCCGCTTCATTCGAAATCGCTAAAGGCGACGGGCAGATTCGAACTGCCGAATGGGGCTTTTGCAGAGCCCTGCCTTACCACTTGGCTACGTCGCCTCGAGGTGTGATGGAGCGGGTAGTGGGAATCGAACCCACGCATCAACCTTGGGAAGGTCGCAGGCTGCCATTACATCATACCCGCGCGCCAGGCGACCGTTCCGCTTCGAGCATCCTCTCGCTGCGTCCTACGACCCGGACCAACTCGTCTACGAGATGACGCTGATCGAGCGCGCCAGCACGATCGCGATCGTGATCAGCGAGATCAGCGCCTCCACCGTCATCAGGGCTTTCGCCCAGCGGGTTAACGGCATGACGTCGGCCGGGCTAAAGGCCGTCGAGTCGGTAAACGAGAGGTAGAGATAATCGTAGAACTGCGGCTTCCAGTGTTGATCGATGCAAGGCGGGGTCGCCTTGCCCGAAATGGCCATCTGCATTTGTGGGAATAGAAAGTCGGCGTTCGTAACGTCCGTCGCCGCGTCGACGTGCGCGCGCATATCGGGGCCGTCTCCGTCGAGCTCCCAGTACCAAAGCCCGAAGACGAGAATGTTGGTGAGCCAGATCTGCAGACCCGTGCGCAACAACAGTCCAGCGGTGTGCGTTGGTCCTTTCTCCGGATGAAAGAGCGATGCGACCAGCAGCAGCACCGAGGCGAGATTGAAGAAAGTCACGATAGCGATCAGCAGGATGCTTGCGAACCGCGTGCGTCGAGTGTCGCTGTGCCGGCGAGGCGCGAGGATCGAGAGCGGCACCAGCACCAGCAAGACCAACAAGGGCGCGACCCAGACCGGGCCGATCGTCAAGCGCGGTGGAAGCGTGATATAGAGCGCGACCGCCGCCAGAACGGCTAGAGAGGCGTGCCATCGCGGCTCCGACTTCACCTCCGGCTTTCGCTCCCGCATGAGTACGCACCGTTCGCTCGGCGCTTATGCGCAACCCGCCGTTTCCCGCGAGCATTATAGGGCGCATGCCTACCGATTTTCGCGACGGAAAGACCTTTCCGCGCCGCGGCCGCGAGCCGAGCGGCGATGCACTCTGGCTGCTGCGAGTCTCCGATAAAGGCCGCGCGTACCTGGCCGGAACGATTCACGACTACATCTATCCATGCCCGATGGACCAAGGCGTCATGGAGAGATGGAAGGTGACTCGCGACGAGTTTGAAGACGCTTTGGTCCGCTATCCGACCGACGACGAACTCCGTGCCTGGCTCGACGAACGCGTAGCCCCGCAAGACATACGCAGAGCCAACGAGTGGTTGCTTAACGAGCGGATGGCGAATCTCGATCGCCAGGATGCCGAAGAGGTCGCCGCGGTGGAACAGCATTGACCGGCTCGATGATCGAGTTCGTTCGCCCGGATGGAAAGACGGCGCCCGCGTACTTCGTATCGGCGTCAAAGGCGCCGCAATCGCCGGGCATCGTTCTTTTCGAGGAGTGGTGGGGCCTCGACGATCGTATCAAAGCTACGGCGGATCGCCTCGCGTCGCACGGCTTTAATGTCGTGGTTCCGGATCTCTATCGCGGCCGTCATGCCGCAACTCCCGACGAAGCAACACATCTAATGGAGGGGCTCGACTTTAGCGACGCCGCTACCCAAGACGCCGCCGGCGCCGCGCGCTTTCTGCGCGAACATGGCACCCAACGCGTGGGCGTCATGGGATTCTGTATGGGCGGAGCGCTGGCGATGCTCAGCGTGATGCACGGTCGCGAGTTCGACGCCGTGAGCACCTGGTACGGCTATCCGCCGCCCGAAGCCGGCGATCCGGGCGGCATCATCGTCCCGATTCAGGGCCACTGGGCGCTCGACGACGGTCACTTCACGATTGAGGGCGTGGAAGCCATCGAAAGTAAGCTCGAAGCCCGCAACGTTGCCTACGAGTTTTATCGCTACGACGCTAAGCACGGCTTTTACAATTCGGGCGAACCCGGCAAAGGAGGCCTCGGACATTATAATCGCGAGCACGCGGAAACGGCCTGGCGCCGCACGGTGGACTTTTTCGAGCGAAACCTGCGATAGATGGTCAACGATGCTCTTGTTCATCCAGATAGGACAGCGCAGAAAGCAGTCGAGCGCGATCCTCTTCAAATAGGCCGATGGCCGTGTTGCAGGCGTTGCAAAGCAGGCCGCGGACTTTACCCGTTTGGTGGGCGTGGTCGACGTAGAGGTGCTGCAGAAATATCGCGTCGTCGTGAGTGCGCTTTGCTTTCGTGCAATCTTGCCAACGCTTTCGGCAGATTGCACAACAACCCGCCTGCTGCTGAAGCAACTCTTGAAGCAACCCGATCGAAAGGCCGTACTTTCGCATCACGTACGACTCGCGCTGCTTCCTTCGCCGCGTCGCACTGCTGTGGTAGTACTCGCGGCTTCGCCGATTATGGCAAACAAGACAGCGTGAGGCCCCGCTCTTTAGAAGAACCTTCAACGTCCCACATTTTCCGCAATCCAGCAAACGCTGCCTGGCCACAAGATGCTGCATAACATTAGCAAGCGCCACGTGGATGGCATTCGGGGGCCGGTCCGGCAAAAGTGGCGAGAGGCCCGAATGAGCCGGGCCTCTCTTACTTTGGTGCCAAGGGCGCGAATCGAACGCGCGACACCGCACTTTTCAGGCGCGTGCTCTACCGACTGAGCTACCTTGGCGCACCGATTTGCGAGGGCGCACCGATTTGCGAGCGCACCGCATGTTCCTCGATTTCATTCGTGAACCGCGATGCGCTCGTGACGCTGGCGACGCTGATGGGGCTCGAACCCACGACCTTCGCCGTGACAGGGCGACGCTCTAACCAACTGAGCTACAGCGCCAAGACGCGAACGCCAACTCCGGAGATGGTGGGCACGGTTGGGATTGAACCAACGACCCCCCGCGTGTGAAGCGGATGCTCTCCCACTGAGCTACGCGCCCGTGCCGGTCACGGCTCTTTGGAGAGAGACGTGACGTGACCCTGCCCGCGATCGTTATCGCTGCCGTGTTAGCGGCGGCCACCTCGGTTCACTTTCCAGTATCAACCAACGATCCGCACGCACAGGCCGCATTCGATCGTGGCCTCTTCCTTTACTATGCATACAATGGCGACGGGGCCACGCGGGCGTTCGATGAGGCGGCGTCGCGCGATCCCGGCCTGGCGGCGGCGTTCTGGGGAATCGCCTTGGCCGCCGGGCCCGACCTCAACTCGCCGATGACCGAGCCGCACTTCGAAGTCGGGCAGCACGCGATCCGGCACGGCGTGCTGCTTTCGGCCGACGCATCCGAGCGAGAACGAACCTTTGTCGCAATCATGGCGAGGCGCTACGCCGGCACCTTCGCGGATTGGAATGCCGACGATGCCGCCTACCGGGCTGCGATGACGGCGTTCGCGGAATCCTCACACGACGAGAACGCGCAGCTCCTGGCCGCCGAGGCGCTGCTGGAACATGGCGGACTCACTTGGCAGAGCTATCGCCTCGCCAGCGACGAATCGCGCGCGGCGCTACAGCTCGACACGGCCGTGCTACGCGACGATCCGTCAAACGTGATGGCTAACCACCTATGCGTTCACCTCTACGATCTCGCGCCGGATCGCAGCCCGGCGTTGCCGTGCGCCCGGCGCCTCGATGCCGCCTCATTCCCCGCGCAAGCGGAACATCTCGCGCACATGCCCGCGCACTACTGGATCGAAACCGGGAACTACCCCGCCGCACTCGCCTCAAGCGAACGCGCCTACGCACTTCTCCTGCAGCTCGAAAGCGCGAATGAAGACGCAGAACACGTTTATCGCTATCTGAAACACGACGTTGCCGTTGGGTACTCCGCCGCGATGATGCTGGGAAACTACCCGACTGCGCAGGTCTGGTCCGCGCGTATGGATACCGCCTACGACGCGAGCTTCGATGCCCTCACGGCGCTTCGTTTCGGGCGCTACTCCGAGGATTACGCGGCGCCGGATTCCGCCTTCGGCAATCCGGCCGTGCGAGGAATTGCGGCGTTGCACCTGGGGCATACGGCCGAAGCCCGCGCGATCGCGGCGCGCTTGGCTAAAAAACCGCCGGCGCACGGATACTTTTCGCAACTCTTCCTGGCGCGTGTCGCGGAAGCGGACGGAAGACCCGTGGACGTGCAGCGCTGGATTACGCAGGCTGCCGCCGATCAGAACGCCGATTTTAGCGGTGAAGTGATTCCGCTCTTGCCCGCGGAGGAAGTGCGGGGATTCTTCGAACTGCGCCGCGGCGCAAATCCGCAAGCTGTCGCGGCCTTCACGCAAACGCTCGCGCTCTATCCGAACGATCCCCGCGCGCTCTACGGTTTAGCGTCGGCGCTCGCGGCAGACGGGCAAAATGCTGCAGCGGCGACGATGCGCGCGCGTTTCGTTCAAGAGTGGGAGGGCGCCGACACGCGTCTTGACGGCGCCGATCTCCCTTAAGCATTATGCGGTTTCGCCGTTTCTCAAGCCGCGCGCGATCGCGGCCAGCACATCGCTCATCGCCTGCGCTCCGTCGGCGATGCGAATGCGGACCCTCGTACTTCGTCCACTTGCAGCCAGACGTGAAAGCCGGCGGCAGCGGGCGTTTTCGAGGGCGTCGTCACGGCGGATCCGGATTTCCCTGAGAATCCAAAGCTCCATGATTCGCCTCGTAATTTGAAGTAATTGTGCAAGAATATCGAAATGAAAAGGCCCCCGGTCGCTGCGGAGGCCTTCGAAGATTTCTAGTGACCGACGACGTATTAAGTCAGTCTGTTTTCCGAAGGTCCAGCGCACGGCGACCCTACGCCGACGTCCGGCGTGGTCGAGGAAAGCTGACGGTTATTAATCATCGGGCCCCCTTTATGGCGTGCGAGTAATACGCGAAACCATACCACGCTCCACGACGCTGTGTCAAACCAACGTTTCGATTTGAAGCGCCATCGCGGAAGGGACGTAACCTTCGGATGCGAAGCAGGCAGTGCGAACGCTATAGCGGCGTTGGGGCGGTTAGCTCAGTGGGAGAGCGCTTCCTTGACACGGAAGAGGTCATAAGTTCAATCCTTATACCGCCCACCATAAGAAACCCATACCAGGTAAGAGTTTTTGAGGCCATGCAAATGCGCCTCCTTTATTGGCTAGACGCATGGCTAGGCAAGAAACTCAAGCCCCGTATACTCCCAGACTATGGCTAGACAACGGACTCGGGCACATTCTGGTAGCGGGAGCGTGTACTAGGCTGAATCGCAGAAGCGCTGCCTTGGGGAAGTCACGCGTACTCAATTCGCGTATGCCACGCGCATCATCCAACGGCGTGGAATTATTTAAGCTATGCTACGAAAAGCGCAAAACGGCCGCGATTCGCGAAGCCGTTTGACGAAAGAACTGCGGGGTCTTATCTGGTGGCTAATGCCAAGAAATGATGACCTGGCCGTTGCCCACAGGCGCTCCGCCCCTCTTGTCGGAGACATCGGTCGCGCTCTTTTCAACGAACGACGAACCGCCGCCGCCACCGGCGCCATTCCCGGTCTGGGGACAACAGGTGCTATACCAACACGCTCCACCTCCTCCGCCCCCTCCTCCGTAGTAGCCGCCTCCGCCTCCGCTTCCCACGTTGCCGCATCCGAGGCCGCCGCCACCACCGTCGCCAAGAGTACCGGCGCTCCCGTTGCCGCCG
>DATMKR010000010.1:0-10120 GCA_035571115.1 Candidatus Acidiferrum sp.
GGGTGAATGTAGTTCTCGTTCATCAGCGTGATGTAGTAGTAGACGTCTTCCTGCTCGGCGAGCATGCGGCGCAATCCGTCTTGGATAATCACCGCCAGTTCGTAGGAGTATGTTGGATCGTAGCTGCGGCAGTTTGGAATAAACGAGGCCGCGACTTGGCTGCTGCCGTCTTCGTGCTGCAGCCCTTCACCGTTGAGCGTCGTTCGACCCGACGTCGCGCCGAGCAAGAATCCACGCGTGCGGCTGTCACCCGCGGCCCACGCGAGATCGCCCACGCGCTGAAAGCCGAACATCGAGTAGAAGATGTAGAACGGAATCATCGGAACGTCGTGGTTGGAATACGCGGTGCCCGCGGCGATCCACGACGAGATCGCGCCGGCTTCGTTGATGCCTTCCTGGAGAATCTGACCGAGTTTGTCTTCGCGATACCACATCAGTTGCTCCGCATCTTGCGGATGATAGAGCTGTCCGACCGATGAGTAGATCCCGAGCTGGCGGAACATCCCCTCCATGCCGAACGTGCGCGATTCGTCGGCGACGATCGGAACGACGCGCGCTCCGATTTCACGATCGCGCGCGACCGTGTTGAGAACTCGCACGAACGCCATCGTGGTGGAGATGCTGCGATCGCCCGTCCCCTGCAGCTGCGCGTCGAATGCGGTCAAGTCGGGAACCGCCAGAACCTTCGACTTGCGGCGGCGCTGCGGTACGCTTCCGGCCGCCTCCATGCGCTCCCGCAGATAGCGCATCTCCGCAGAATCGGCGGCGGGCTTGAAGAACGGAACCTTGTCGGCGGAGATCGCGTCGTCGGAGATCGGGAGCGCGAAACGATCGCGGAAGGTTCGCATCGCCGCCAGCTCCATTTTCTTGGCTTGATGCGCGATGTTCTGGGCCTCGCCGGCCTCACCCATGCCGTAACCCTTGATCGTCTTGGCGATAACGACCGTTGGCTGGCCGCGGTGCTCGCAGGCCGCTTTATATGCGGCGTACACCTTGAGCGAATCGTGGCCGCCGCGCTGCAGCGCCCAAATCTCGTCGTCGGTCCAGCCTTCGACCAGCGCTTTGGTCTCGGGATAGCGGCCGAAAAACTCGTCGCGAACGTATTTGCCGTTGCGCGATTTGAACGTTTGATAATCGCCGTCGACGCACTCGTTCATCAACTGCACGAGCTTGCCGCCCGAATCCGCGGCGAGCAGCTGGTCCCAGCGGCTGCCCCAGATGACCTTGATGACGTTCCACCCCGCGCCCCTGAAGACGCCCTCGAGCTCTTGGATGATCTTCCCGTTGCCGCGCACCGGGCCGTCGAGGCGCTGCAGGTTGGCGTTGACCACCCAGATCAGATCGTCGAGCCGCTCGCGGCCCGCCAACGAGATCGCGCCGAGCGACTCGGGCTCGTCCATCTCGCCGTCACCGACGAAGGCCCAGACCTTGCGCCCCGTCGCGTCGATGAGCCCGCGATCGTGCAGATAGCGCATGAAGCGCGCTTGATAGATGGACATGATCGGTCCCAAGCCCATCGAGACCGTCGGGAACTGCCAGAAGTCCGGCATCAGCCAGGGGTGCGGATACGACGAAAGGCCTTTGCCGTCGACCTCCTGGCGGAAATGTTCGAGCCGTTCTTCGGTGATGCGACCCTCGAGGAAGGCCCGCGCGTAGACACCGGGTGAGGAGTGGCCTTGGAAGAAGACGAGGTCGCCGCCGAACGTCTCGCTCGGCGCGCGAAAGAAGTGGTTGAAGCCGACGTCGTAGAGCGTCGCGGCGGAGGCAAAACTCGCAACGTGTCCTCCGAGTTCGGAACTGACCTTGTTCGCACGTACGACGGTCGCAAGCGCGTTCCAGCGCACGATATGACGCAGCCGCGCCTCGAGTTCGCGGTCACCCGGCATCGCCGGCTGCCGGTCGACCGGAATCGTATTGACGTACGGCGTCGTTGGACCCAGCGATACGTGCGCGCCGGCCCGCTGCGCTTCATCGACAAGCGCCGAGAGCAGCTCGCGGGCGCGCCCGGGCCCTTCGACGGCGAGCACGCCGCGCATGGCCTCGAGCCACTCGCGAGTCTCCTGAGGATCGGGGTCGGGGGCGAAGCTAGTCATCGCTGCCGTCATTTCCGTCCGGCGGGCCCATCTCTTCCAAAGGCACCCGCCTGCCTGGGAAGAACCGCGCTTCCCGCGTATAGAGTCCCTGCGCGGGAGCTGAGTTTGGCTGAGAGGGCGGCCGCAAGTCGCCGACCGCACGTAACCTGATCCGGATAATGCCGGCGCAGGGAGGATGGAATGAAGGTTTACGTTGGGGGCAGCGACCCCTCGATTCGCGTTCCGCGCCGTGCGGTGACGCTGACCGATGGAACGGTTCACACGCTGTACGATACCAGCGGTCCGTACACCGATTCGGAATCGTCGCTCGACATCCGGCGCGGCTTGGAGCCGCTGCGCGACCGCTGGATCGCCGCCCGTAACGATACGATCGAGTTGGACCGTGCCACCTCGCTCTATCGCCGCGGTCGCGAGGCGATGCCCGAGCTCGACGTCGTGCGCTTCCCGTCGCCGCGTTTGCCGCGGCGGGCGAAGCCCGGCGGCAACGTCACGCAGATGCACTACGCTGCGCGCGGCGAGATCACGCCCGAGATGGAGTTCGTCGCGCTGCGCGAGAGCGTCGAGCCGGAGTTCGTACGCGCGGAGATCGCGCGAGGGCGCGCGATTCTTCCCTCAAACGTCAACCACCCCGAAAGCGAGCCGATGATCATCGGTCGGAACTTCCTGGTGAAGATCAATGCCAACATCGGCAACTCGGCCGTGAGCTCGTCGATCGAGGAAGAGGTAGAGAAAATGACGTGGGCGACGCGCTGGGGCGCCGACACGGTGATGGATCTCTCGACGGGCAAAAACATCCATGAGACCCGCGAGTGGATTCTGCGCAACTCCCCCGTCCCGATCGGCACCGTCCCGATCTATCAGGCGCTCGAAAAAGTCGGCGGCAAGGCCGAGGACCTCACGTGGGAACTCTTTGCCGATACGCTGATCGAACAGGCCGAGCAGGGCGTAGACTACTTCACGATTCACGCCGGTGTTTTGTTGCGATACGTGCCCCTGACCGCCGATCGCATCACCGGCATCGTTTCGCGCGGCGGGTCGATTCTGGCAAAGTGGTGCCTGGCGCACCATCGTGAGAACTTCTTATACGAACACTTCGAGGATATTTGCGAGATCATGAAGGCATACGACGTCGCCTTCTCGCTTGGCGACGGCTTGCGCCCCGGGTGCACGGCCGACGCTAACGACGCGGCCCAGTTTGCGGAGCTCGAAACGCTCGGCGAACTCACCGACATCGCTTGGAAGCACGACGTGCAGGTGATGATCGAGGGACCGGGTCACGTGCCGATGCAGATGATCGAAGAGAACGTGCGCAGGCAGCTCGAAGTCTGCAAGGAGGCGCCGTTCTACACGCTCGGGCCGCTCGTGACCGATATCGCTCCCGGTTACGATCATATTACGAGCGCTATCGGCGCCGCGATGATCGGCTGGTACGGGACCGCCATGCTGTGCTACGTCACGCCCAAAGAACACCTTGGTTTACCCAATAAGAAGGACGTCAAGGACGGAGTCATCACGTATAAGATCGCGGCCCACGCGGCCGATCTCGCGAAGGGACATAAAGGCGCCGCGCACTGGGACGACGTTCTCTCAAAAGCGCGTTTTGAGTTTCGCTGGCAGGATCAGTTCGATCTTTCACTCGATCCCGAAACGGCGCGCGATTTCCACGACGAAACGCTTCCGGCGCCCGGGGCGAAGATCGCTCACTTTTGCTCGATGTGCGGCCCGCACTTCTGTTCGATGAAGATTACGCAAGAGGTCCGCGAGTACGCGCAGCAAGGGATGGCCGAAAAAGCGCGAGAGTTTGTCGAAAGCGGCTCCGAAGTCTACATCGCTGTGCCATAACGAAGCTTGAAAAGCGAGCCCCGAGTGCGCGCAGTATTCTTCGATCGCGACGAAACGATCGTGGTCGACGTGCCGTTCAACGGCGATCCCGAGCGCGTCGTGCCGGTGCCGAACGCGCGCGCGCTGCTCGACCGTCTGCGCGCCGCCGGCTTGCCGCTAGCCGTCGTGAGCAATCAGAGCGGCATCGGTCGCGGATTCATCACGTACGAAGCGGTCGATGCCGTCAATCGTCGCGTGGACGAGCTGCTTGGCCCCTTTGCCGGATTCTTCGTGTGCCCGCATTCCCCGGAAGATGTGTGCGAGTGCCGCAAGCCCAAGCCGAAACTGATTCTCGATGCGGCGCGGGCGCTCGGCGTGGATCCGGCGTGCTGCGTCGTCGTCGGCGACCGTGAGAGCGACGTCGAGGCGGCGCGCAACGCCGGCGCAATCCCGCTACGGGTCGACGGAAGCCACGGTTTGGCCGCGGCGGTCGAAACGATTCTTTACTGGGTTGAGGGACCTTCGAGCCAATAGGCGAGGTCGGCCCCGCGAACTGGTGGCGCGACGGCGTAGGCGTTGGCCGGAAGACGAACGGTTTTCGAGAGGCGCTGCCACGTTTCCAATACGCGCACGACGTAGTTCTGCGTTTCGTCGAACGGCGGAATGCCGCCGTACTCACTCACTGCTTTCGGCCCCGCGTTATACGCCGCGAAGACGAGGTCGTAGTGTTTCGTTCCAAACCGTCCGACCAAACCGCGAAGGTAGCGAGCGGCACCGGAGATATTCTGCGCTGGGTCGTGCGGGTTGACGCCGAGCCCTGCCGCCGTACCCGGCATTAGCTGTCCGAGCCCGATGGCGCCGGCGCGCGAAAGCGCGTGCGTGTGCCAACGCGATTCGACCGTAACAATGGCCACGAGCATGTTGGCATCGATGCGCCAACGTACTGCGTTGAGAAGCACGCGGCGCGCGAGATCCCGGCTTTGCCACCGTGGGAGCTGCGGGTTGATGCGGCTCAGAACGCCGGCGTAGACGGCGACGGCAATGGGCGTGGCAGGTACCGCTCGATTGGCCGCTTGCGCCGGAAGCAGCAGGGGCCCTATAGAAAAGCCGACCGTAGCCAGGAGGCTCAGAATAGTCCTGCGCATATGGGGCCGGTGGGTTCGCGTCGCGCTCTCGCCGTCCTTCTGTTCGTGTTCATCGTAATGTGTGGAATGATCGCGTGGTCTCAGTGGTATGCAGTTCACGTGAACGTTCCGATGTATCAAGCGAAGCACCGGGCCGCACCCGCACATTGATTCGCGATGCTTTGATCTAAAAAGAAGAGGTTTTGGAGTTGATCGTTCCCTTGCTGCTTGCGGCGTCGCTTTACGCGGCTAATCCCGTCGCATCACCTTTGCCGGCGTCGCCGCTGCCTCCAAGGCCGGCGACGGCGGTTTCCCCGTCGCCGTCACCCTCGCCGACGCCGACGCCCGGACCTCCGTTTGCAAACATGACCTGGCGCGAAATCGGTCCTGCCGCCGGCGGAGGACGCGTTGCGGCGGTTGCCGGGTCGGCGACGGATCCCAAACTCTATTACGTCGGCGCTGCGGGCGGCGGAGTTTGGAAATCCGCCAATAGCGGGCAAACGTGGGCTCCCGTCTTCGACGATCAAGACGTTGCGGCAATCGGTGCGGTGACGATCGATCCAACCGACAACGACACGGTCTGGGTTGGAACGGGCGAAGGTAATCCGCGCAACGACGTGAGTTATGGCAACGGCGTTTACAAGACGACCGACGGCGGCGACCACTGGACCAATACCGGCCTCAAAGAGACGAAGTACATCACGCGGATCGTGGTCGACCCGCGCAATCACAACCACGTCGTCGTCGCCGCATTGGGTGACGCTTTTAGCGATAGCCCGCAGCGCGGCATTTACGTTACCAACGATGGTGGAAAGACCTGGAAGCAGACACTCTACGCCGGGCCGGAAAGCGGCGCATCGGACCTTGCCATGAACCCCCAGGATCCGAGCGTGCTCTACGCCGGCATCTGGAAGTTCCAGCGCCGGCCGTGGACGTTCGTCAGCGGCGGAGAAGAGGACGGCGTCTACAAGTCCACCGACGGCGGCGCGAGTTGGACGGAGCTCGTGGGACACGGTCTGCCGGCGAGTCCGATGGGACGCATTGGTTTGGCGGTCGCGCCGAGCGACGGCAACCGCGTCTACGCGGTGATTGAATCGAAGGCCGGCGTGCTGTGGCGATCCGACGACGGCGGCGCCAACTGGACGATGGTCAGCGACAATTCGTCGGTCGACGCGCGCCCCTTCTACTTCTCGCACCTCGCGGTCGATCCGAAGAACGCCGATCACGTCTACGCGGTCTCCTTTCAGCTGATGCTGAGCACTAATGCAGGAAAAACGTTCAAACCGATCGCGCAGTCCGTGCACGTGGACTATCACGCTATTTGGATCGCAGCGAACGACCCGTCGCGCATCATGACCGGCGAGGACGGCGGCTATGCCCTTACGCTCGACGGCGGTGATAACTGGTTCTTCTCGGCCAACTTGCCGATCGGCCAGGCCTATCGTGTCGGGCTCGGCAACGATAATCCATATACCGTTTGTGCCGGTCTCCAAGACAACGGCGCCTGGTGCGGTCCTTCGAACTCGCTCGATCCTTCCGGCATTCAGAACAAGGCGTGGATCGCTTCGTCAGGCGGCGACGGGGAATGGAGCATTCCCGAACCCGACGATCCGAACTGGCTCTGGTCGGACTCTCAGAACGGCTCGCTTACCGTTTACAACCGCGTGACGCAAGATCAGTGGTCGGCGCAGCCCTACCTTCAGACCGGTAAAGAGTCGTGGGAACTCGCGACCAGCAAGTATCGATTCAACTGGGAATCGCCGCTCGCATTCGATCCTTGGCGCAAGAACGTTGCCTGGTTAGGTGGCAGCGTCGTCTTCCAAACGACCGATCGCGGAAGATCCTGGCGCACGATCAGTCCCGACCTCACGCGCAACCTCAAATCGCATCAGCAACCCGCGGGCGGCCCGATCACGAACGACGTCTCCAGCGCGGAATACAGCGATACGATTCTCGACATCGAAGGGTCGACGAGAACCAGGGGCGAGATTTGGGTCGGCACCGACGACGGGCTCGTTCAGTTGACACGCGATGGCGGAAAACATTGGGCCAAGGTGACGCCTCCGGGAGCGCCCGAGTTCGCGCGCTTTGCGACGGTCGCGCCCTCGACGCTCGTCGCGGGGACCGCGTACGCGATCGCCGACGGACACTACACCGGCGACAACGCGCCGTACGCCTTCGTCACTCACGACTACGGCAGCCACTGGACGAAGATCGTCGCCGGCCTGCCGGCAGATCAGTGGGTTCGGGCGATTCGGCCCGACATCAGAAATCGCAACATCGTCTATCTCGGAACCGAAGAGGGGATGTGGATTTCATTCGACGGCGCAGCGAGCTGGCAATCGTTCAAAAACGGCCTGCCCCCTGTATCCGTGCACGACATTCGGTTACAGCCGCAATACGACGACCTGGTCATCGCGACTCACGGGCGTGACGTCTTTATCATGGACGATATGACCCCGGTGCAAGGGCTTATGGAAGCGGTCGCGCAGAAAAGCCGGCTCTTTGCTCCGCAAGTCGCCTACGAGTGGTCGTTGCATCCCAACGACGATGGCGTCTACACGAACTACGCGGCGGACAACCCGCCGTACGGCGTGACGATCACGTTCTATCAAGCGCAGCCTCAAAAAGATGCGCCGAGAATCGACATCCTCGACAGCTTCGGCCGCGCGATCCGCACCATTTCCGGAACTCACAAAGTCGGCGGTAAGGACCGCCCCTACGTTCCGAACAAGGCCGGCTTGAACCGTTACACCTGGGATTTCAACGTCAACGGTCCGGTAAAGTGGAGCGGCGCGACGCAGGACTTTCTCAACCCCGAGACCGGACCGGGAGTCGTTCCGGGACTCTACTCCGTGCGCTTGACCCTATCGGGGCGAACCTACGTACAGCGTGCCAAAGTCGAGCCGGACCCGCGTTCGGCGTTCACGCAGGCCGAGTATCAGCGCAGCTTCGACGAGTCGATGCGTCAGATGTCCCACCTATCGCAAATCAACACCGTGCTCAATACGCTCGACGACCTCAAGAAGTCCATCGATACCGCGCTCGCTGCTGCAAAGAAAGCGAATAACGTCGCGTTGACGGCCAAGCTCGAGGACGCGTCGAAGGCCCGGCAGACGCTCTTTAGTTCGCTCGCCGTGAATATTCGAGGTGAAGGTACGGAGGACGAGACGGCATTGCACGAAGACATTCTCGGGGCGTTTCAGACCGCGCAGGGCCTCGTAACCCCCGCGGTTGTGAACATCCTGTCGCGCGTCGACGTGGAATACCGCAGCGGTATCGACCGCTACGATGCGTTCGTGACCGGCGTATTGCCGGGTGTTAACACGGCGTTACAACAAGCCGGCATGAAACCGCTGTCGCCGGCCAAAGAAGTAAAGGCGCTATAATGCTCATTTCGACGATACTCTTCGCGGCTGCGGCGTACGCGAATCTGTCGTGGCGTTCGATTGGACCCGCAATCGCGGGCGGCCGCGTCGCCGCGGTGGCGGGGACGCCGCAAGACGACCAGCTGTACTATCTCGGAACCGCCGGCGGCGGCGTGTGGCGCTCGGTCAATGGCGGTGCAACGTGGCAGCCCGTCTTTGATAAGCAGTCGGTTTCGGCGATCGGCGCGGTCGCCATCGATCCGACCAACGAACGCGTGGTCTGGGCGGGAACCGGCGAGGCGAACCCGCGCAACGACGTCAGCTATGGCGACGGACTCTACAAATCGAGCGACGGCGGAAAGACGTGGCGGCGCGCCGGCTTGGCCGGCGTTTGGAGCATCTCGCGCATCGCAATCGATCCGCGCGATTCGCGCCACGTCGTCGTCGGCGCGTTCGGCGATCCGTTCAGAGACTCGACGAATCGCGGCGTCTACGTCACGTTTGACGGCGGAGAAAGCTGGAGCAAGTCGCTCTATCTCAGTCCGGCGAGCGGTGCGAGCGACGTTGCGATCAATCCGGTAGATCCAAAAATTGTCTACGCAGGTATGTGGCACTTTCGCCGCGTCCCTTGGACCTTTACCAGCGGCGGCCCCGACGGCGGGCTCTACAAATCCACCAACGGCGGCCGCACGTGGAGAAAGCTCAGCGGGCACGGATTGCCGCAGGGGTTCACCGGTCGTATCGGCTTGGCGATCGCGCCCAGCCGTCCGAGCCGGATCTTTGCGCTCATCGAAGCGGCAGGTGGAATTCTATGGCGCTCCGACGACGATGGCGCGCGCTGGAAAATGACCAGCGACGATACGCTCGTCGACCAGCGTCCATTTTACTTCACGCACATTGCCGTCGACCCGAAAAATCCCGATCACGTTTACGCGGTTTCGGAGATGCTCTCCGAGAGCAAAGACGGCGGCCGCAAGTTCAAGGAGATCGCCAAGGACGTTCACGTTGACTACCACGCGATCTGGATCGCTCCCAACGACCCCAAGCGGATCATCACCGGTGAAGACGGTGGATTCGCGCTTACGACCGACCTCGAACACTGGTCGTTTTCGCGGAATCTGACGATCGGCCAGATCTATCACGTCGGCCTCTCCAACGAAAACCCGTACACCGTCTGCGCGGCTTTCCAGGATAACAACGGCTTCTGCGGTCCGTCGAACTCACTCGACGACGAAGGCATCCTCAACCGCCATTGGATCAACGTCGTCGGTGGCGATGGAATGTGGACGATTCCCGACCCGATCGACCCGAATTATATTTGGGCCGATTTGGAGGATGGTGCGGTCACTCTTTTCGATCGCAGGACCGGCGTCAGCCGCTTCATTCGTCCGTACGACTCATTCCCCGGAAGCTTTCTCGGACCGTTTGACTTGAGCAAAGCGGCGTACCGCTTCAATTGGGATTCCCCGATTGCGTTTGCACCGTGGGACGGCCACGTTGCGTGGTTTGGCGGGAACGTCGTTTTTCAGTCGACCGATCGCGGCGAAACCTGGCGGGCGATCAGCCCGGATCTTACGCGCAATATTACGGAGCACCAACTGCCCTCCGGAGGGCCGCTGGCGAAGGACGTCTCGGGGGCCGAGTACTCCGACACGATCCTCTACATCGAGGGTTCCTCGATAGACCAGGGCGAGATTTGGGTTGGAACCGACGA
>DATMKR010000011.1:0-48321 GCA_035571115.1 Candidatus Acidiferrum sp.
CGGATAGAGTCCGAAGAGCTTATCGGAGGTGGTGACGTCGGCCTGACCGTTTGGGCCTTTGATGAGCGGCAGCTGTGAAAGGTTGTTTGGATAGGATGCTTCGTAGGCTGGGTAATCCGTCGCCGCGGCATAGATGTCGTAGCTTTCGCCCTTGCAGATCGTCGGGGTTTTCTTGCCGGATTGCGTGAGCGGACCGAGATTGTCGGCGAGTGCGAGTTTTTGCCGGCCTGCGGAATGCGTAACGAGCGTGTAATAGGCGTCGTAGATGTGCGCTTGACCGCACAGGCCTTTGCCGCCGTGCACGGCATAGGCGACGACCATCGCTTCGCTGGCACCGGCGGGAACCGTCACGCCGATGATTCCGCCGCCTTTGTGGTCGGGCGCAAAGGTCGGGGTAGCAAACTGCGGGAGCGCTCGCAGCGAGGTCAGCTGCGCGCCCGCCGCAAGAATCCCCGGCGGCGGCGTCGGGGATTGATCGGGATTGGGACTGGGGGTCGGATCTTGGGGCGTATCGTAGGCCGGCGGAACGGCGGCGTAGAGGTGGTAGGTCCCCAGGACCGGCTTGACGGCGAAGTCGGTAAATCCCAGCGAATAGCCTTGCCATCCAAGGGCGATGACCGATGGGCCTTCCTGTGGGAAGGCCGGCGGCCCGCCGTACCAGTTGACGTCGTCGTCGCCATAGACCGGCAGGTTATAGGAAACGTAGAGCGGCGTGATGCCGTTGGGCGGACCGGAGTCGGAGTTACACGCGCACAACCCGTAGCCGAACGCCCCGCTGGTCGATTGTTTGGGGCCGCCGCGATGCGGTCCGATCCACAGCGATTGATTGAGCGTACCCCAGGTGATGTGGTTGGTGCCGGTATCGTTCCCGGCGCCTTGCACTTGCAGTCCGGTTTCGGTGGAGAGCAGCACGGCAAAGCCCGACGGGCCGATAATCATCGGCACGTTGTAGAGCGTACCGGAGAGCCCGTCGCTCTGGCGCAGCGTCTCGATTTCGTTGAGGCCATACGCCACGCTAGCTCCGTTGTTGTAGGAAAGCGTCGCGATGCCGACGGCAAACTGCACTTTGGAGGTTGCGGCCGGATCGTAGGAAGTTTGCGGCGGTTCCGATGCACCGCCGTTACCGCACGCGCTCAAGGCGGCAACCAAGAATGCCGCAGCGCCGAGTGCTGCGGCGGCCGCCGCAACGCGACTGTAGGAAATCATATCGTCACCTGATAGTAGAGTCGGAACGAGATCGGTGGGAGGTTGGGATAGGTCAAGTAGGGCGCCGAGGAATGCGCCGCGACGTCGGGCGGTGCATAGGGCGCCGAAGAATACGTGCAGGGCGCATTGCCGCTCTGCAATCCCGTTGAGATCGGCGAGCCGTAGCAGCCGTTATAGACCGGCACGTTGTAGAGCTGATCGAACAGATTGAGGATCTGCAAACCGAAGACCGATTGCGCGAGCACGCCCTTGCCGACCGGCGGCCGGTATTCGGTGGTCAGATTGACGTCGACGCGCGGTGTCGTGAGCAGGCCTCCGGCCAATCCCGGCTCGTGAATGCCGCGGGTTGCCGCGATGTTGGGTTTGGTGCAGGTGCCCGGATCGAGTGGATCGATATAGCCTGGCGTCTGCGAGTAGATGACCGAGAGGCTCGATGCCGGCACGACCACCGGAATGCCATTACAGTAGACGGCCGTGTAGTATCCCTGACCGTAGGGATACCCGACGTTGAATCCGATGACCGGATCGATCCGCCAGCCATGGGCGTTCTGGTAGTTAAACGCGGTATTGATTTGAAACGGCGAGAGATCGGGCGAGCGATAGACGAGGCCCAGTGCCAACGCCGCCGGTTGAAGGAACGTTCCGGGCGGCTCGTTGCCAAACTGGCTGATGTAGGTCGCGCCGATCTGCATCGAGATCCCAAAGGGAATATCTTTGTTATAGAGCGCCTCGATGCCGGTGGCTTTTTGAATGCCGAGGTTCGAGTACGCGACGTCGCCGAACACCGGCGAACCGGTTTGATAGTTGAAGCCGATGATGCTGGCGGTCTGCTCGATCACGTTGTAGCCGCGCCGGTAAAACGGCGTGATCTTCAGCGCCGAGCCGTCGTGGAACTCGTGCGCCCACGAGAGATCGATATTGGTGAAGGTTGCACCGACCAGCGGCGCCTCCAAGGTCGAGCTGCCGTAGCGATAGTCGCGCGTGAGCCAATAGAGCTGATCGGCATAGTTACCGCAGAGCTGATTGGCCAGCGGTCCGCAGTACTGCGCCGCCTTGCCCGTCGTGTTGTCGTAGGAGGGAATCTCCTCGAAGGGGGCATATGGCGCGCGGCTGACGTCGGCGCCCAGCAAGCTGGGAATCGGCATCGAGAGCGTATGTCCAAAGCCAAACCGCAGCGTATCGCGCAGATCGGGGGCATACGAAAGGTCGAAATGCGGTTCGTAGAGCCGCTGATGCTCGACGGCCGGAATCGAAGCGGGCGCGCCGGCCTGGGTTGGGATTTGAAAGTTGTAGCCGTCTAAGCGAAGCCCCGCTTCGGTCCTCCACTTGTTGGACATCTCGACGTTGTCTTGAAGATAGGCTCCGTACTGCTGTTGGGTAACCGTTGAGACGTCTTCCTCGAACGGAAAACGCACGCCGCCGGGAAACCACGAGTTCAAGTAGCCGCAGTTTCCGTGAATCTGTAACTGGGCGCAAAAGGACGGGGAGAAGAAATCCTGCTCCAACCCTTCTTGGAACGACGGGTTGTTGTTGGGCAGCAGACCCGTATACGTGTAGGGCAGCGGCAGCGGTTGGTTGGGATGCGTGATCGGGTAGGCGATGATGTAGGCCGGCGTCGTGAACGCCGTATAGGATGTGAAGTCGTAACGGTTGCCGTAGGGCACGACGAACTCATAGATCGCGCCGTATTTGAGCAGGTTCTTCTCGCCGATCTGCGTGGCGACGTCGAACTGCCCGGCCGTCCGCGTGCCGCCGTAGGGATCGGCGAAGATGCCTTGGGCCGGCAGGTCTTCCGATTGTCCGCTAAACGTGCGAAAATACCGCGCGGTCAACTGCGACGTCGAGCCCAGGCTCGTGCCGTATTCGACCTTATAGGCCAGAAACGGACTCTTGAGCTGATCGGCCTGCGAAACGAATGCGTACGTATTGGGTTGACCCGGAAAGAGCGGAATGAGCGAATCGCACGCGTAGTTTTGCTGCGACGTGTTGACCGGACCGCCGGGACCGTTGACCGGATAGGGCGCACATTTGCCCGCCGTCGTGCCGCCCGAGATGTACGGCAGGTATTGAAAGCCGCCGTAATCGAGGGTCTGCGTGATCGCTTGGTCCTGGATGAAAAACTGCAGACGCTGCGAGTTGTTCTTCCCAAAACGGTAGATCGCGTTGTCGACGAAATCGTTGGATGCCCGAAACGACGGAGCGTAGTAGACCAGATTGGGATCGATCGTGCTCCCAAGCGTGGCGGCGTTGGTGCCCAACGTGCCCAACGTGTTGGCCGCCGAGCCCGGAGCGCCGTACTGAAAGGCGCTGCGCAGGCCGATGAAGCCGGCATAGTTCGAGAAACGCTGCGATGGATCGGCCCAGCCCCATTCCAGACCCAGCTGATGCAGATACGGAAAGAGCACCGACTCGACGTCGACGTGAAAGTAACTGGGATAGGTACCGTGCTTGGCGGTGAAGAGCACCAGGCCCGTGCCGCTGTCGCCGTGCGTCGCATCCCCGCCTCCGGGAATGAGCTGCACGCTCCCGACGCCGTTGAGCAGGCCGAAGTTGGAGATGTTCTGCAGCGTGTTCTGCAGGTTGGCCGTGGGGGCGGTGTAGTCGATCCCTTCGAACTCGTAGGCCGCCTCGAACGCAAAACCACCCCGAATCGAGACGGTGCCCGTCTTATCGATCGTGACGCTGGGAATGCTGCGCAGCAGCGTGTTCTCATCGGTGTTGAACGTCTTGCCTTGCACCATATCGATCTGCGCACCGGTCACCGTATACGTGTCGATCGTCATGCCGCGCTGAAAAGCGCTGCCGGCCGAACGTGCGTGCGTCGAAGCGATCACCTTGAGCGTGCGCGAGAGCGGCACGTTGACGGCTTGCTGCGAACCGTTGAGAACGACCACCGAGATCGAGTACGACGCGTAGCCGCTCTTGAGAAACGACAGCGAGTACGTGTCGGGTAACACGCTCAAGAACCGGTAGGCGCCATGGGCATCGGTCGTCGTGCGATAGGTCGCACTCGGAGACTTCGCGATCACTTGCACGCCCGCAACCGCCATCCGAGTCTTGTCGTCGCTGACCCGCCCCGAGATGATCCCCGCCGTCTCGGCCAGCGCCGCCGCACTCGAGGCCGCAAAGCAAAAAAAGCTGAGGAACAGGACGCGTTTTTTAACGCAGCGGAGGCCGTTGAACAAACTCTACTCCCAACAGCAACGGAGAAGTCGGCACGTGCCGGCCTCTTCCAACTCGAATGCTAGGGGATGGTACATCCGCCGTGCATCCTGGAAGTCGCGGGGATAGTTAAGACAACTTCAGCAAACGTTAATGTTCGGAAGCATTCCTTGGGTCGGCAATTTGCCACCGCGAACGAAGGCCGAGGCGCCCAAGAATTGAGCTTACGTGCCGTTCGACGGTATGCTCGCTGATTTGCAAGGCCGCGGCTACCTCGCGATTACGAGCCCCCCGCCGAATGAGATGTGCGACCTGCTGCTCGCGTCCAGTCAAGGCCGAACCCATCGGACGGCCACGGCGTCGTGGAAAGCTCTCGTTCTCTTGCCGGACGAGCAGAAGCATCGCTTCATTCATCCAGCGTCGCATTCCCATCGCATTAAAGGCTCGTGCCGCGTCGCCGGCATGATCGATCCATGCCGCGCGTTCGCCACCCCGAAAGAGCACGTGCGCCCGGGCAAGGAGCGCATGCGCCTTGCAATACTTGCGATTGGGAGCGACCAGGGCATTTAGCGTATCGGCGCCAAGCCGGGCCTCTTCGACATCCCCGTATCGCGCCGCCAGCGAGAAAAGCTCGACGGCGTACGTCGTTCCGCTCGCCCGCAGCAACGCTCGTCGCAGCGCAGTAGCAACAGGCGAGCCCGGAACGACCGCGCGCGCGCAAAGCAGCGCAATCGTCGCCGCGATCGCGCTTTCCACATCCTGCGAACCGAGCGCCGTGTCGAGGATCTCCGCGGAGCTCCACGCAGCCGCCGCCTCGTCGTCTCCGGCGGCGATCGCCAGCGCGGCTCCGACCGGCGCCAATAAGGCAATGCCTTCGGGGCTGCGCGCATGCATCTGCGCGCGCTCGACCAACTGTGCGGCGCGGTCGGAATCGCCGACATCGAGTGCCAAACGCGCGGCCGCAGCCGCACTGCGCAAAAACCATTCCGAAAGACGGTGAATCGACGCGAGACGCACGGCGTCATCAAGGGCATTTCGCGCAATCTCGAGGTCGCCGAAGAGGACCGCGTGGTGCGCCAACCGTTCGCGCGCACCTACGGCGAAATGAAAGCGCTTCTCGGCAATCGCGCGATCGTGGGCGCTCCGGCAGAGGTCGTAGGTTCCCGCGGCATCCGCTACCCACGAGAGCGTGACCGCGCCCGTTAGATAGTCGTGTGAAGCGGGTTCGCCTTCGAGCGATTCGAAGTGCGAGGCCACGGCGACGGCCGTACGAGACGCTAGCAGTTGCGGCGCGACCATCGCCGCGAGATTTCGGTCGTCGCCCAACAGCGCATAGACTCCAGCGCAGAGACGCTTGCGCGAGGCCTGCGCATCGCCGCCGTCATGGCTAGCCGCGGCAAGCCGCGCTGCCGCTTCAGTAAGGCGGCGACGCGCTATCAATTCCTCGGCTTGCTCTTCGCCGGCGACGTGCATGCGACAATGCTAGCAAGCGATTCTTAAAGTGCCATTACGAAGCTTTAAGAAACCCTTGCAAAATCTCGCTTCATAGAAAAACTCTCCAAGCTCTTCACCATCCGGATCGGGGTGAGCTGCAGCTGAGGGGGCTCGTCCCTCGTCGATGGCCGTATCCTGGCCCGCTACCGTCCGACCCCAATCCAAAAGCGTCTCGCCCGCGTTTCCTAAGCCATCAAAGGGGGACGATGGCTCTTAACATGACGCGGTCGGCGGCTTTGGGTGCTTGGAGCGCCTTCCTATTCCTCGCTGCCGCCGGCGGCGCCTCAGCGCATCCGCTCGGAAACTTCACGATTAACCATCTCGCAGAGATACGTCCGCAGCGCGGAGAGCTGCGCATCCATTACGTTTTAGATATCGCGGAGATTCCGACGTTTCAAATCATGCACGCGACGGGTTTCTGGACGCCGCAGCGGCGGCGCGACTGGGAGAGCCAAGAGGCGCTGCGCGTGGGCGACGGCCTTTCCTTCGAGACCGGCGGAGCCGCGCTTCCAATGCACCTCGAACGTGTAGCGTCGCGCATGCGTCCGGGCGCCGGGGGCCTTCCCATCTTGTATTGGACCGGTGACTTCACCGTCGCGACGCCTTTAAAGGCAACAGTAACCGTTCGCGACCTCGTCTACGCCGATCGACGAATTGGTTGGAGGGACATCGTGTTGCCTGGCTTGTCCGAGCCGACGGACGAACTCCGCTCGTATCCCAGCGCGCTGATCGGCTCACCCCGTCATAACGACCTCGCGACATTCGACCTCGTCAACGGACGCGTCGGGCACGTGCGCGTTAGCGGCGACGATGCGGCCTCCTGGGGCGTGAGTTCGATCGTGCGGTCGTCCGCACTATCCGATCTCTTTGCGCGCGGCACGCAGACGCCGCTCTTGATTTTTCTTACGATCCTTGCCGCGTTTGGCCTCGGAGCTCTCCACGGCCTCGAACCGGGCCACGGCAAGGCGTTGCTCGCCTTTACGCTCGTGGGAGCGCGGGCGACGTTCAAACAAGCGGTGATTTTGGCCGCCGCACTGACCTTCGCGCACACCATCGCGGTGCTTTTGCTCGGAGCATTGCTCTTCTTTGCTGCCGGGTTCGCAACGGAGAGCCTCTTCACGTGGATCACGCTGCTCTCCGGCGCGGCCGTTACCGTCATCGGCGCGCGTACGCTGTCGGCGGCCGTTAGGCGCGCGAGACACGCGCACGAGCACCACCACCAATACCACGATCACCACGATCACGATCACGAACACGCGCACGCGATCCCGGGCTCGGCACCGCTCCATTTCCCGAGCGCCGTGATCGCGGCGATGAGCGGCGGTATTGCGCCGTGCCCGGCGGCAATCGTCGTGCTGCTCACCGCGCTGCACCTGCACCGGATCGGTTACGGATTATTTCTCATCGTCGTTTTCAGCCTCGGCTTAGCAACAATTCTGACCGGTCTGGGCCTCGCCGTCGTCCACGGTGCCGCATGGCTGCAACGGAGGTCGTCCTTTGCGCTCCTTACGCGTGTCGCGCCGTTCATCACCTCGGGCGTGATTTCGACCCTCGGCGCGATCATGCTCGCCCAAGGCCTCGCCGATCAAGGCGCCGGGGTGCCCACCCTCGCCGTGATTGCGCTCACGCTCTGCGGCATCGCTGCATTCGTCTTCGTTCCGTCGCTTCTTTCGACACGTTCGACACACCAACACCCACTGGCCATAAAGGAGCCCGTATGAAACTGCTTCGACCCATCGTAACGATGGCGGTGGTTTTCTTGCTCGCCTTCTCGGTTTCGCTCTACTCGGTGAGAGCCGCCCGGGGATCCGACCACCAAGACTCACCGACCGTCGTGGCCAACCCACTTGCGGATATTACCGATGTCTTCGCGTTCCCCGATCCGCACGACGCCGCCAAGGTCGCGCTGGTCATGGACGTGCGCCCGCTCATTCCGAGCGGCATGTACGGGGGGATCGCGCTCGATCCCAGCCTGCTTTATCAATTCAAGATCGCCAACACCGGCGTGGCATCCGGTTCATTTACCGAGAACACCGTTATCCAGTTCACGGCCGATTCCGACGGAACCGGACAAAACATCACGCTCTACGGACCCGGCAAACCTAACGAAGTCGGAACGTCCAATACGCTCATCGGTAAGACTGGGACGTTCGCGTTTGGAAAAGTCGCGTCGCTCAAGAACGATATTAAAGTCTTCGTGGGCCCCCGGCGCGATCCGTTCTTCTTCGACTTGGCGCAGTTTTTTAAGATTCTTCCCGATCGCAACTACATGAACCACCCGCATACTCCCCCAGCTACCGCAACCTCGTTCCGCTTCGCATCGCGGTCGCAAAAGATCGTCCTCAACGGCGTGAGCTATGGAACCGCCGGCTCTAACGGCTGCAAGATTGCAAAGCCAAAGGATTTCTTGGCGCCCTACGACGTGCTCTCGATCGTCATCGAGATGCCCAAGAAGCTCCTCGCTCCGGCGAGCGGATCGCCAGGCGTCATCGGCCTTTGGGCCACCACTGCTTCACCCGGCAAATCAGAGTAAGGAGTACAGCAACATGACATCAAGGTATAAACTCGCGCTTCTTGCCACGATTCTCGCCGGAGCACTCATCGGTGGCTGCAGCTCGGGCGCGGGCGTCTTTAACCCGCAGGCAGGCGCCGCCGCAAACCCAAACGCGGGAGCGACAGTGTATAAGCAGATCGAACTGCTCTCTCGGCCTGCGGTCAAAGAAGTTTTCGAACTCTTCGAAGATCATAACAAGACCAACCGCGCCGAACCGTACGCCGATCCCGTTGTGCAAGCGCAGATCAAGTCGTTCACACTGATGTTCCGCAGCAAGCAAAATGCCGAAACGCTGCAAGCGATCCTCTATCCCAACGTAATGAAGGCCGATCTTTCGCAAGATGTTACGAAGGCTTCCTATCTTGGCTACGAGACGGGTGGCGCGACCGGCAGCAAATGGGGCGGCCGCGCCCTCGACGATGACGTCGTCGATATCTCGCTCGGCGCCATTTTCGGCAACACCCTTTCGGCTCTCGGTCTGATTCCCGACGACAAAAAAGAAGCTCCGTGTCTTAGTGAGGACAACGTTGCATACGATAAGTCCAACACGAAGACATTCCCGTACGTCCAGGCGCCTCTCTAACGTGAAGACGCCGGCGGCGATCGTCGCCTTTTTGGCGGCGATCGCCCTTGGGGCAGTATGGCCGTGGTTTGCCGCGCATCGAGCGCAGGCATCCGGAATGCCCCCAGCCCCGGTATCTACCGATTACCGGCAGCGCGATCGTCTCATCGCGTTCTACGAGGGGCAGGCGCGACGCGATCCCAGCGACCAGATCACGCGTCGAATGCTGGGGAGCGAGTATCTACAGCGGTTCCGCGAAACGGGCGATCTCAACGACGTGACGCGCGCGCACGCAATCGCCGCCCGCTCCCTATGGCTGCAACCGCAAGGGAACGTCCAGGCTTTGGGCGTCATCGCCTCGAGCGACGTTGTGTTTCATCGCTTTTCGCAGGCACTCGCGGCCGAACGCGCGTCGTTGGAAGCGGACCCGTTTAATGACGACGCGCGCGCGCAGATGGCGTCCACGCTGATGGAAGTGGGCCGCTACGAGGATTCCCGGCGCATCCTCTCCAGTCCGAACGACCCCGATCTCAGCCCTACGTGGAAATCGATTCGCGCTCGCTACGACGAAGTGACCGGCAAACTCGCCGAGGCACGCATCGAGATGGCTGAGGCGACCCAACACGTCGATCGGATGATCAGCGTACCAGCCTACACTCGTTCGTGGTACCACCTGCGCGACGCCCAGCTTGCAGTCGAGGCCGGAGACGCGCAGACGGCCGCAGCGGAGTACGACGAGTCGCTTCGCATCTATCCCGATAATGCCATGGCACTGCTCTTTGCGGCGAAGTTCTACCGCGCGCACCGCGATTGGCGACGTGCGCTGGCAGCGGCCACCCGCAGCGCCGAGCTCTACCCGCTCCCGCAAGCGTTAGGATACGAGGCCGACGCGCAGCGAGCCTTAGGTGACGATGAAGGCGCGCACAGAACCGACGCGCTGATTGCCGCCGAGCAGCGCCTTTTCAACGTACAGGGCATTAACGACCGACTCTTGGCGATGTACTATGCCGAACACCGCGAGCATTTGAACGACGCCTTAGCCGCAGCTCGCTCCGACCTAGGCAAACGCGGAAACGAAATCTATGCAGACGACACGATGGCGTGGGTCTTGGCGGCGATGGGCCGTTGGAAGCTAGCGCGCGTCTACGCGGTGCGCGCGGCGCGTTACGATACGCAGGATCCCGAGCTGCAGTATCACTGCGGGGTCATCGCCTGGCATACCGGCCGCACAGGAGAGGCGCGGCGTCGCCTTTCGGCAGCGCTTGCCGCCGATGCGCAGTTCCATCCGGCCTACGCCGACGACGCGCGCCGGATTCTCGTCGCGATTACGAAATGACCGATCTGCGTAGTAAGGTCTACCTCCTCTACGCCTTATTGATCGGCCTCAACCTGGCCGCGTGGGGCTTGGCGTTTTGGCTCTTTGCATCGCACCCTCTGCTGCTGGGAACGGCGTTGCTCGCCTATACGTTCGGGCTGCGTCATGCCGTCGACGCCGACCACATCTCCGCGATCGACAACGTCACGCGAAGGCTCATGCAGGATCGCAAGCGCCCGGTAGGAGTCGGATTCTTTTTCTCCCTCGGGCATTCCACCGTCGTGATCGCGCTCACGGCAGTGATCGCCGCGGCCGCCTCGATCGTCAAAGGCTCGCTGCCCGCACTGCAACGGGCCGGCGAACTGGTCGGCACCAGTGTCTCGGCCACGTTCTTGCTGCTCGTCGCGGCGATCAACCTGATCGTGCTGATCGATATCTTTCGCGCGTTTCGCGGTGCGCGCCAAGGCGAAGCATACGACGATCGAGGCGTCGATGAAATGCTCGATGGCCGCGGCCTCATCGGACGCTTTTTCCGGCCGCTTCTCAGGCTCGTCGACCGCAGTTGGAAGATGTATCCAATCGGCCTGCTCTTCGGTCTTGGATTCGATACGGCGACCGAAGTCGGGCTCCTCGGCATCGCGGCCGTAGAAGCGGGCAAGGGACTTCCGGTTGTCGACATTCTCATTTTCCCATTGCTCTTTACGGCGGGGATGTCGCTACTCGATACCACCGACGGCATCCTCATGCTCGGTGCATACGGTTGGGCGTTTATCAAACCGATGCGAAAGCTCTACTATAATTTGGTCATCACGCTCGTCTCGGTGCTCGTCGCGCTGATCATCGGCGCAATCGAAGCCGCAAGCGTCGTCGCCTTACAGCTTCGTTTGAGCGGAGGACTTTGGGACGTGGTTAACTCCTTAAGTGATAATTTTGGAACGCTCGGCTTCATCATCGTTGGGGTGTTTCTGGTGAGCTGGGGAGTGTCGACCGCGATCTACAAACTTCGCCGTTACGACGAACTCCCGGTAGCGATCCGCTTGACAGGCGCCGGCTCGACGCCATATAGTTAGCTTAGCTAACTAAAACAACCTCGGAGGCTATCCAGTGCGCGATGCAACCCTGGCCTTTGTGATGCTTGGTTCGAACGACCTCGATAGCGCGGTTGCGTTTTACGGCGAGATCCTCGGACTTCGCGTGAGCGGCCGCTTCGGCAACTTCGTGTTCTTCGAGACCGGCCAGACGACACTGGCACTGACCGGCGAGCTGGCTTCTGCCGGCGCCGATCGCCCCACGCAAGAGTGCGTTTTCGGCGTTGCCAGCGTCAGTCGAACTCACGCGGCCCTCAAGGATCGCATTGCCTTCATCAACGAGCCGCGCCCGGTCAATGCGGAGAACTGGGCCGTCAACTTCAGAGATCCGGACGGGCACTACTGCTCGTTCTATGGCCCGCAGTAACGAGCGGCGACGCGTGGCGGAGCGACTGCACTCCGCCGCGATCCACGTGCTCCGTTACGCGAGGCAGGCAGATCGCCGGAGCGCGATAGGGCCGGCACAGCTCTCGACGCTCTCGGTGCTGGTCTTCGGGGGCCCGTGCAACCTCCGCCAACTCGCCGATGCCGAGCAGGTAGCTCCGCCGACGATGACTCGAATCGTTGCGGCGTTGCGGCGCGACGGCTACGTTCGCCTCACGCCCTCGCCCGACGATGCGCGCTCCTCGATCGCCGAAGCGACGGCGAAGGGTACGGCGGCGCTGGAAAAAGCTCGCGCCGCCCGTTTGGACTTGATCGACGACCTGCTTTCGCACCACGAGCATGCGGATATCGCCCTGCTCGGAAAAGCACTGGCGGCGATCTTCCCGCAGGCTCGATAAGCGGGCTCTCTTAAATAGGCAGCATGGCAAAACTGCACGGCGCCACGGCGTACGCCGGGCTCCTGGCGATCGGAGCCTCCGTCGCGTCCTGCAGCGCAAACGCGGTCGCGCCGCCCGTAACCGCCGTTCCCACGCCCGCACCCTGCGGCGCGGCGTCGTCTCCGCGCGATCAAGCGTCGCTGCGCGCGATGCGTGACGCCAGGCGGCCCCTCGATGTTACCTTCATCGCGTCGCCACACCGATCGATACAGCGCGTCTATCAGCCGGATTGGGCGGGCCCAGTGCTCTTTGCGCCGGGCGCAAAGCCGCTGCAGATTCCGGCACATCGCTTTTGCGCGGTCGAAGGCGAGTGGACGGTCCCGAAGGCCCGCCCGACGATCAACTGCTCGAACCGATTTGAACAGACCGACGGCTCGTCGTTGTGGATTGCAATCGACGGGTGGATGGCGACATTCAAAGCTCACGCCAAAAAAAACGGCCAGTGGCGTACGTACGATTCGACGGACATTTTGCAGGCGGGCTCCGAATCGGACGTTCATTGTTACCATGGGAAAGCGGCCAAATATCCAACTTCTGCCTATTTCTGGATCGAATGGTCGGGAACGAGGAACGTTGCCGTGACGAAGCATTCGCGCAATCTGCCGCTGCACGCCGGCGACACGATCTTCGTCCGTATCGCTGCGGACACGGCGGGCCCGCACGCTTGGCAACGGGCAACGTTGTGGTTGGTAAACGAAACGACCGGTTTTTATCTGCCGCCGCGAACGTTCGACTCCGGCTGCGTCGATTGCAATACGCGGTTCAGCCGCCCCGCCCGGCTCGCCGGCGACACGGCAGAGTGGATCGTCGAGGCCACGTTCTATAGCGCCTACCGGAAATCGCTTCCGAACACCTTAGATGATTTTGGCGTCATCCCGATGACCCAAGTGGCCGCCACCGATGTCGACGGCGTCATCTACGACATGAGGCATTTCAACGGTGCGACGCCGAACGTCGACTGGATGACCTGGAACGCCATTCCGCTCTCCGAAAAGGGGACGCTGCTCGCCTGCGCGGAGATCGCTCCGCAAGCCGTTACGTTCTCCCGGGCGCCGTACGTTATCTCGACGCCCGGTCAACAGGGCGATCTCGAGCCGAAGCCCACGCGTTGCCGGCAATCGTGAATCCGCTCGCTCCCGGCTTGCTGATGGCGCCCTACTCCGGCGGCCTGCCGCCGCTAGCACCGGATATCGAAAAGGCGATTCGCGATCGCATGCAATCGATTCCGATCTTCAAGCGCCTAGGCTTTTCGCAGCCTCGCTTGGGAGCCGGCTGGTTCGACTGCACGGTCGCCCGCAATAAAGAGTTTGACGGAATCTTCGACTCATTTCACGGCGGCCTGCTGATGACCGCGGCCGACTCCGCCGCAGCGATCGTCAGCCTGACCATCTGGGGCGCACAGAGCCGCATCACGACGACCGACATGAGCATCCGCTTTCTCGCGCCCGCCCGCAGCGAGGTAAGGCTCTTCGCGCAAGCGATCAAACAGGGACGTACGCTAATTCCGGTAACATCCAATCTTTGGCGCGATGACGGCGTGCTGGTCGCGGTCGCGCAAGTGACGTACATGAGGCTCGATTAACGATGTGTTTCTTCCATTCGCCCTTCACCGACTCGATGACTCGCGCGCAAGTTCTCCAAGGCCTGGCGGCCGTGAGCGCGCTGCCGATCATGCCGTCCATCAGCGGCGTGCCGTCCGCACAAGATCTCAACGCAGGCCGCGAGCTGACGGCGATTTTCGGCTCGACCGCGCTGCTCGGCGACGATCTAACGCCGCTCCACGACGCTACGATCCTCATGCGCGGAGAACGAATCGAAGCGGTCGGGCCCGCGCACAACGTCGCCATTCCGGCGTCGGCCTTTCGCGTCGACGCGACCGGCCTCTTTACGATTCCCGGCCTGATCGACAGTCACGTCCACTTCTTCCAATCGGGCGGCCTCTATACGCGCCCCGACGCAATCGATCTGCGGTCCGTGCGTCCGTATACGGACGAGATCGAGTGGATCCGCAACAATCTTCAGGATACGTTCGCGCGCTATCTGCGCGCCGGTATTACTTCAGTCGTCGACGTCGGCGGACCGTTTTGGAACTACAACGTCCGCACGCAGGCGCAACAAACGGTCCTCAGTCCGCGCGTGATGGTCGCCGGACCGCTCATCTCGAGCGTCGATCGCAGCATTCTCGATCCGTACAACGATCCGCCAATCGTGAAGATCGACACGATCGCCGCGGCCCGCGCGTTAATCGACCGCGAAATCAACGCGCAAACCGATTTCGTGAAGTTCTGGTGGATCGTCACGCCGGAGCAGCCCGCCGCGGCCTTCCAGCCGATAGCGAGCGCGGCGATCGACTACGCGCATTCGCGCGGTGCGCGCGTCGTTATCCATGCGACGCAGCTTGAAACCGCGCGGCTCGCCGTCGAGTCGGGGACGGATATCCTCGCGCACAGCGTCTTCGATGTCGACGTGGACGATGCGTTCCTCGAACTCGTGCGATCGCGCAACGTCATCTACTGCCCGACGCTCATCGTGTTGGGGAACTACGGCTACACCTTCCATGGCGCGCCGAACCTTACGGCGAACGATCTGCGCGTCGCCAATCCCGACGTCGTTGGAACGCTCTTCAACATGCAGGACGTCGAGAGCTCGTTGCCACCCGACGTTCTGGAGCGAATCCGCGCCATGCGGCCGACGGAGCCGCCATACGCGGCGATGCGCAATCTCAAGCGCGTACACGAGGCGGGGATTCGCATCGCGGCCGGCACCGATGCCGGAAACATCGGCACGCAGCATGCGTCGTCGTTCTACGACGAGGCTCTGGAGATGGTCGCCTCGGGGCTTTCGCCGAAGCAGGTCTTGCTGACGGCCACCCGCGGCGGAGCAGCGATGATGGCGCGGTCCAACGACCTCGGAACGATCGAACGAGGCAAGCTCGCCGACCTAGCCATTCTGAAGGGCAATCCGCTGGACGATATCGCCGCGCTGGGCTCGGTCAAGTTCGTCGTCAAGGGCGGACAGGTGTTCGACGCCGTCGCGATCTTGAATGAGACGCCCGAGCAGATCGTGCAGCGCCAAGTCAACGCTTATAACTATCACGATGCGCAGATCTTCGCGGAAACCTATGCGACCTATGCCGTCGTCCGACGCCCCGGCACCAACGTAAGGAATCGTGCCGCGATTGCGTCAGCCTACAAGAGCCTCTTCGCGAGCAACCCGCAGTTGCACGTGGAGATCGTCGACCGTGATGCAAACGGCGAAACGGTCGTCGACAAAGAGCACGTGACGGGATTCGCCAACGGCGCCGTGCTCGACGCAACCGTCACGTATACCGTGACCGGCGGAGCAATCGTTCGAGCCGCGGGGCTGCCTACGAGCTGAGCGTCAGCGTCGCTTTGGCAACCGGCGTAACGTGACCCCCGATTTCGATGCCGCGTTCGCCGCGTTGGCCGTCGATGAGAACGTGGAGAATGCTGCGGCGCCCCATCTTCGTGCCTTGTTCGCTGATGAACCGGGTTCCGTCTTCGCCAGGCGCCAGGCCGTGCGCCATCATGAAAGCGGCGAGGGGACCGGTCGCGCTTCCCGTTGCAGGATCCTCAACGATGCCGAAATCGTTGGCGAACATCCGCGAATATGCGCCCTGGGCGGTCGGTGAAAAGACGAACAAGCACGTCGGCTCCGACTCGTTTGCTAAAAGCCCGCGCAGCGCGACGGTGTCAACTTCGGAGCGATCGACTGCAGCCTCGTCGCGCAGCGGAATGAAGACCGCGGGATTTCCCGCGGAGACGTTCTGGCACGGCACGTTGTCGAGCACGTCGCCGGGCGCGAGGCCGATCGCTGCCGCGCAGAGCGCCGGATCGTAGTCGCGCGAGGTGCGAATCGGTGGCGTGCGCAGCCAAATCAAGCCTTCGTCATCGATGCGAATGTCGACGGGCCCGACGTTCTCGTCGAGCACAAAGCGACGTTGATCGTTAGCAACTTTCCCGACGTCCCGCAACACCCAAGCCGTTCCGACGGTCGGGTGGCCGGCGAACATCATCTCTTTGACGGGCGTGAAGATGCGAACTCGTGCGGCAGATCCCGGGCGCTGCGCCGGAAAGACGAACGTCGTCTCCGAGAGATTGGTTTCGCGCGCAATCCTCTGCATCGTAGCATCGTCGAGGCCGGTCGCGTCGTAAAAGACGGCGAGCGCGTTGCCCTCGAGCGGCGTCTCGGTGAAGACGTCGACGATCCGGTAATCTACGACCATCATCTCGTGGGAAACCGTCGGGCCGGCGGCGGTTGCGAGCGACCCTCGACCGAGAGTCTTTCGGGAGCCGGTGTTCGAGCGTTTAGCCGAAACTTCACCATTCGGCTGACCAAGTCGAGCGGCAGTGGATCGTCGAAAGGGAACCGGACGGACCCTTTTGCAGTTTTGTACTGAGACAGTTCCTTCTTAAATGCCGCGATGGCCGCGGCGCCCGGGTAAAATCCGATGTGTGATTTGAAGGCTGCGAACCAGACCAGCTTCTTCCCACGCAGAGCAAAAGCCGGCACGTTGTAGCTGATCGTTTCCTCCGCGTTTGGAGCGGCTCTTCCGATCGCTCGGCGCATCCGCTCGAGCAGCCTCTGCACTTCTTCGGGAAAGCCGCTGATGTAGCCGTCGATATCCGCCGGGGTACTCACCGCTCGACGAGCTTCATCATCTCGGGCGCGTAGCGCGGACCCGCGGTCCTCGATGCAAGCCCATCGAGCTGCGCGAGCTGTTCCGTCGTGAGTTCGAGGTCGAGCGCGCCGGCATTCTCCTCGACGTAGCGCACCCGCTTCGTGCCCGGAATCGGAACCACGTCGTCACCGCGCGAAAGAACCCACGCGAGCGCTACCTGCGCGGGTGTCGCGCCGCACTGCTCCGCAACGGCACGCACGACGGCTACGAGCGATTCGTTGGCTCGCGCGTTCTCTTCCGAAAAGCGCGGGTTGGTTTTGCGGAAGTCGTTCTGCGAGAGAGTCGTTACGTCTACCGACCCGGTGAGGAAACCTCGTCCGAGCGGACTGTACGGTACGAAGCCGATGCCCAGTTCGCGCGCCGCCGGGAGCACCTCGTTTTCGACACCGCGCTCCCAGAGCGAATATTCGCTCTGGAGGGCACTGATGGGATGTACCGCGTTCGCGCGGCGCAGCGTCTCGGGCCCGACCTCGGATAAACCAATATACCGGACCTTTCCGGCTTCGACGAGATCTTTCATCGCGCCGACCGTCTCCTCGATCGGCACGTCGGGATCGCGGCGGTGCTGGTAATAGAGATCGATGACGTCGATTCCGAGGCGCATCAGCGATTCGTTAGCCACGCGCTTTGCGTTCTCGGGCGATCCATCAACGCCGCGGACGCCGTTTTGGAACTTGAAGCCGAACTTCGTCGCGACGACGACACCCTCTCTGCGGCCCCGCAGGGCCCGGCCCACGAGTTGCTCGTTGGTGTAGGGGCCGTAGACCTCCGCGGTGTCGAGGAAGTTGATGCCGAGCTCGAACGCCCGGCGGATCGTCGCGATTGCCTGACCCTCATCGGCGCTGCCATAGGCCGAGGTCATCCCCATGCAGCCCAGCCCGATTGCGGAAACCGTTAGGCCCTGCGTACCAAGCTTACGTTGTTCCATGGCATTATTCTACCGTGCTTTCGCTACTCGCATGCTAGCTGGCTCCGTACAGCAGGACGAGCGGTACCCCGACCGAAGGTAGGAAGCCCTTGCCCTTCCGATTCGGGGTGTGACATATGAAAACATGGATTGCGGCGCTCGTTGGCTTGCTGGTCGGCGTGGTCGGGGGTCACATTATTGGGCCGCTGAACAGCGTCCCGGCAGGCTTCACCGCTTTGAGCCAAGTGCAAATTTCGAATCCATCGAACAGCACTCATTGGCCGTGTCCAACGACGACGCCGTGCTCGCTGCCAATTACGGCCGATTTTCAATTCGCAACGAGCAAGCCAGCTAGTAGTACAAGTTGCGGCACGGATTCAGACTGCTTCGCGTTCACCGATTTCGACGACACAAGTCCCACGGTCGTCGCCACGACGGTGGGCGCGGCACCCTGCTGGAAAAAACAAACGCCGCTTTATATTTCCGGGACGGTTTCATTCGCATCATCAGCCGCGAGCAAGAACCTGAAACCGTAAGCGGTAGCAAAACGCCGATCGAGGAAGCGATTCGGCTGGACGAGATCGAGGGCGTCCGCCGTTCGATCGAAGCGGCCCACCGCCTCGACCCGGAGATCGGCGCGACGAGCATCGAAGTCGCGGGAGGACTCGTCGCGTTCGCCGGGGTCGACTCGCCGCTCTCGCAAGCGCTGGGCGTGGGCGTTCGCGGACCCGTGAGCACCTTCGACATCGCGAAGATTACCGAGTTCTACGAATCGCGCGGCGCCGCACCGATGGTTTTCGTCACGCCCACGGCCGACCCGTCACTCACGCGCGAGCTGACGCGGGCCGGCTACGCTCCCGGCGAGCGCGAGCAAAGCCTCCTTGCATCCGGCGATCTGCTCGAGCATGCGCGGCGAGACGAACGCATCGGCGTTGCACGGGATCTCGCCGCGTGGGCGAGGGCTTCGGCGGCGGCCTTTCTCGAGCGCGAAGCGCTCTAGCCGGGCGACGATCGCATCGCCCTTATTCTCGTGACGACCGACGAGACGATTGCGTTGGAAGCACGCAAAGGCGACGCGATCGTCGCGACCGGCGCACTAGGCGTGCGCGGCGAGCACGCCGCGCTTTTCGCCGGATCGACGCACCCAGCGTTTCGACGGCGGGGTTGGCATACGGGATTGATTCGCGACCGCGTCGCACGTGCTCGGGATGCCGGCGCAAGACTGGTGCACGCGACGGCTGGGCCAGGGAGTGCCTCGGAACGGAACTTCCTGCGCTGCGGTTTCGTTCGCGTTTACACGCGCGTACTCTGGGTGAAAACCTCTTCTGGTTTCATCGCCGCGCCGGCGGCAGCTGCGGCTGCGATTTCTCCCCCGCTCAAGCCGGCATAAATTCGCTCGGTCGCAATTTTTTGCACTAATCCCAACTGCTCGTTGCAATGTGTCTTGGCAATGAGCTTGTCTGCGAGGCCGCAGTACTTCGCGGCCACGACGAGATCGCCGCCGATCGCCGCAACGCCGGCGATCCCGTGGATCGCGTTGATGACGAATATTTGCGCCCGCAGCGCCGTGGCCTCGCGCAGAGCCGTTTCGAACTCGTGACGTGCGGCGTCGGCGCGACCGGCAACAAGCAGCGCGCTCGCAATTCCAAGCCGTGCCTGGCACGCCCCGTGCGAATCGCGTTCTTCCGTCTTGATTTCGAAGGCTTCGCGAAAGAACCGCTCGGCGCGTTCCACGTCACCCAAACATAGCGCGACCCATGCTCGCTCGATTTCGACTTGCGCCGAAACGCTGCGATCGCCGAGCCGCTGCGCATTTTCGCTCGCTTTGGACAGCAGCTTTTCGGAGGATTCATAATCCTCCTCGTCGTCACGAGCCAGGATTCCCAAATTTATCATGCAGATCGTCTTCCCCACGAGATGATTTCCGGCGTCGAGATGCTCGTAGGACTCGGTGTAGAGGCGCTTCGCCTCATCCGAACGCCCCTGCCGGTGAGCCACTTCGGCGACGATGTGCAAAGCGGAGCCAATGCCCGAATCGTCGGACAAGCCGCGATAGATTTCAACCGCATCGCGAGCGAGGCGGCTCGCATTGTCGTAGTCGTCCTGCATCGCCGCGAAGGCAGCTAAGTCGCGCAGCGCCCTCGCCCTTTTCGTGAGATCGAGAGCCTTTGCACGGCTGAGAAGACGTTCGAGCCAGTCCCTTCCTTCGGTAAACGATCCGCGCGCGCGCCAGAAGTGCGCTAGGTCGATGATCAATTGAGCGGCCCGTTCGACGTCGCCGTCGATCGCGCGTTCCAGCGCGGCGCGCATATTGGCGATCTCGACATCGATGCGTGGCATGCCGGCGGCTCGCGCGCTCGCATCGGCCCTTGCAACCGAACTTGCCAGAGCGGAGTAAAACTCGATGTGGCGCCGGCGCAAGCTCTCGTTTGCACTCGAAGCCGACAGCTCGCCGGCAGCGAACTCCGCTACCGGCCCGAGAAGCCGATAGCGAGGCTCGGCGCGGTCGCGCAGATCGAGTTGCACGAGCGATTTGTCGACGAGCGATTCGATCTCACCATCGACCTCCGCGTCGACGACGTGCTCGAGTGCTTCTATCGTGCAGCCCCCCGCAAAAACCGAAAGCGCCGAAAAGGTGCGTTTCTCCGATTCCGCCAGCAGGTCGTAACTCCACGCGATTGCGGCACGCAACGTGCGATGGCGCTCGTCAACGGTAGCGTCTTTGCTGGCAAGCAACATCGCACGCAACCGTTTGGCCATGCGCTCTAGCGGCGTCGTAGCCAGCCGCGAGGCGGCCAGCTCGATCGCGAGCGGAATGCCGTCGAGGCGCCGGCATACCTCGGCGACGAGTGCGCACTCGCTCTCCGAAAGTGCGAGCGCGCCGGTGATCGCGCGAGCCCGTTCCAGAAAAAGCAGCGAGCCATCGAGCGCTTCCAGATCGGCAAGGCTCTGCGCGCCGTCGGGCAGCGAGAGCGGCGCAAGGCGTTCGACACATTCGCCAGTGAGATGAAGAGGTTCTCGACTGGTAACCAGACAGCGAACGTTTGGACACTCCGAAACGACTCGTTTGATCAACAAGGCCGTCGCGCCCAAAACGTGCTCGCAGTTATCGAAGATGAGGAGCACGCACTTGGAACCGAGGTGCCCGGCAATCGTATCTTCCAACGCCTCGTTGGCTGCCTCGACGACGCCGAGCGCCGACGCGAGCGCATTGGAGACGTGCCTGCCCTCTCGCAGCGGAGCGAGTGCGACGAAGTAGACGCCGCCGGAGTAATCTTGCACGACTTCGGCGGCGACTTGCAGCGCGAGTCGCGTTTTACCGATGCCGCCCGCCCCGCAAACCGTGACGACGCGATTTTCGGCGAGGCGGTGCCGAAGACTCGCGATCTCACGCTCGCGCCCGACGAAGCTCGAGATCTGCGAGGGCAGGTTATTCGGGTGAGCGTCGATCGACGCAAGTGCGGGAAAGTTTGCACGCAGGCCTTCGGCCATCACTTGATAGGTCGCCTCGGCCTTCCGGAGATCTTTGAGACGGTGCGTACCCAGATGGCGCAGCACCACGCCCTCGAGCGGAATGCCCGCCAGCATCTCGGCAACCGGGGCGGTCAGCAGAATTTGGCCTCCGTGGCCAATCGCCAACAAACGTGCGACGCGGTTGAGGGTCGGCCCGAAATAGTCGCCGTCGTGTGCGATCGCATCGCCGCAATGCAGCGCCATGCGGACGCGGACCTGGCCGATTTCCCGCGGCCAGCGGTGGTTTTGCAGCGCGCGCATCGCTTCGATCGCTGCGGCGAGCCCGTCGGGCGCGCGCTCGAACGCGCAGCAAAACTCGTCGCCGATGGTTTTGAAAACATATCCGGCGTGCCGTTCGAAGATGCCACGCAGGAGGCGATCGTGATCCGAAAGAGCAGCGGCCATTGCATCGGGGTGCCGCTCCCACGCCCGGGTGCTACCCTCGATGTCAGTAAAAAGAAAGGTTACCGTTCCTTTCGGGAGCGGCCGTTCGAGCATGTTGCTGCAGCGCCTCGCGTTCTACGTTGCGCATAGGCAGCAACGGTCCTTCGCTTGGCTGCAAGGGGCGGCTAGCCGCCCCAGCCGCTGCCGCTACCGCTTCCACCGCCGCCGCCGTGCGGCGTTGGGGTTGCCTGCGGTCCAGGCCCCGCGTGCGGGCCGACGGTCAAGACGTCGTGCATTCCCATGTCGTAGTGGTACGCGCAGCCGATCAGGTAGATCCCGGCTTTCGTCAGCGTGACCGTGACGGATTGTCCCGGCTTGATCGGTCCGCTCGCATAGCCTGCGGCGAGTTTACCGTCGCCTTCTGCCTTTATGGGAAGCTTTATGCCTTTTGGAAAAACGGCGGGCGGCGCCGTGATCACCTTCACCACGTCGAGCGTGTGCGTATATTTCGTCGAAAGGTTGCGGATCGTGAGCTTCGTGTTCGGCGGAAAGCCGAGGGCCTGCGAATACGTTTCTTGGGTAAAGCCGCCCAACTCCGCTTTCCACTTTACCGACTTCATCGACCACAAGCCCTCGGAGGGGAGCTTCTCGCCGATCGTGTCTTTCGGCAGCACCGCGACGATTACCAAGTCCCGGTTGATAGAGGGCAGCACGACGCTCGTGCCGCCTTGAGGGGCGCGCTCTGCGCAGCCGGCCACGCCAAGGCCGAATAAAACTGCTGCCGTTCCGATCGCGATTCTGTTCATAGCACTCCTAACAATGTCGCAAGGGCTCTTGCGAACCTAGTGAAAGATCAATTCGCCTATCTGACTTGGGTCGTGATAGGCGTCAACCGTGAAGAAGACGTTGCCGTTCGCGCCGACCGCAATTCCGTTCGGAATGTCTCCGCTCGGAAGCGCTATGACGGGGCCAAACTTGCCGCTGGCGGGATCGATGCGGCCGATGTCTTGGGCTTGGCTTTCGGTGAACCACAGATCCCTATCGGGTCCCGGCGTTAGCGCCTCCGGGTAGCTGCCCGACTGCGCGATCTCGAACTCGCGGATGTTCTTCCCGTCGACTCGCGCGATCTTATTCCCGTTACGCTCCGTAAACCAGATGTGCTTGTCGGGCGCAAAGAGGATGCCCCAAGGCGTACTTCCATAAGTCACCTTCAACGAAGGTTTGAAACGCTGCGTTCGCGGATCGAACCGTCCGATCGCGCTCGCCAACGATTCGGTGAACCATAGATCGCCGTCGGGACCGGCCGTGATGGCCCACGGCTCGGATGATCCGTCGGGGATTTGAAACCGCGCGATCGTTCCTTGCGGCGTCACGCGACCGATGTAACCGTCATCTAACTCGGTGTACCAAACGTTCCCGTCCGGGCCGAGGGCGATGCCGCGCGGATCCGGATCGCTGCCGGGAATCGAAAATATCGCCACCGCGCCGTAGGGAGTCATGCGGCCGATCGCATTCGCGCCCGGTTCGGTAAACCACAGATTGTGATCCGCACCTTCAGTGATGCCTTCGGGCTCCTGGGCATTTGAGATTGGAAATTCGGTGATCGCACCGTCGGTCGTGATGCGCCCGATCTTCCCGACGAATGCCTCGGTAAACCACAGTGCTTTTTGAGGACCGTCCGTGATATATATAGGCCACGAATCGAGCGACGGCGTGTTATAGTACGCGAGTTGGCCCAAAGCCGATGGAGTTCCGGAAGGGTGCGACGTCGCGAGCGGCGCCGTTCCAGTCGAAACGGGCACGCTCGACTGCGTGCAGCCCCAAAGGCAGAAGAGCGATACGACGGTAATGGTCAGCGCTCGAACAGCCACGTCACCCCCTCCTATTGCGACAGTACGCCACAGACGGATGAAAAAAGTCTGAACTGACCGCCTTGACAAAGTTGTCCCAGCGCGAGTATATTACCGTTACGTTATGGAACCAATAGGTTATGGACGTCGTTCGACCGAGCGCCTCGACGCGACCTTCACCGCGCTGGCCGACCCGACACGCCGAGCTATCCTTGCGCGCCTGGCATCCGGCGAGGCATCGGTCCTCGAGCTGGCATCACCGTTCGCGATGAGCCAACCAGCGATTTCCAAGCATCTCAAGGTGCTCGAGCGCGCGGGGCTCATTTCGCGCAGCCGCGACGCTCAGCGGCGGCCGTGCCGCCTGGAAGCAAAGCCGCTCGCCGAAGCGAGCGGCTGGCTTGCGCGCTATCGCGACCGATGGGAAGGCAACTTCGCGCGGCTCGACGCCGTGCTCGACGAGTTCCAAAACGATGCAAAGCACTCTAAACGCGCCAAGGGGCGAAGGAGATAAACCATGATGGCTGCGCAAGCGAAACCCCAGCTTACGATCGCGACCCCGAGCGATTGCGAGGTCGTAATGACACGCGTCGTGCGAGCGCCCCGCGCGCTGGTCTTCGACGCATTTACGAAGCCCGAGATGATTAAACGCTGGCTCCTGGGGCCGGACGGCTGGTCGATGCCCGTCTGCACCGTCGATCTGCGTGTGGGCGGAACGTTCCACTACGTGTGGCGCAACGATTCGGACGGTAATGAGTTCGGCTTACACGGAGCGTATCGCGAGATTACGCCGCACGAGCGAATCGTGCACGCCGAAAACTTCGATCAGCCGTGGTATCCGGGCGACGTCATCGTCACGACGGTGTTTGCCGAGCGCGACGCCTCTACGACCGTTACGATGACGCAGCTTTTCGATTCGCGCGAAGGGCGCGATGCCGCAATCGAATCTGGAATGGAAAAGGGTGTGGCCGCAAGCTTCGATCGCCTCGACGAAATTCTCGCTTAAGATTCCTTATCGCCGCCGACCGCGAGAAACGTGACGACATCCCACGAGTTGCGAATGCCGATGAAGATCAGCGAAAGTACGCCGCCCGCGAGCACGAAGAGCGCGTCTCGCGGGACGGCGTTCAGAACGATCGCGCCCACGAGGAGCGCTCCGTACGCGAGCAAGGGAAGGATCGTATACCACATCCAATCGTCGACGTCCGCAGTATATTTCGTTAAACGCTTCGCGCGCCGCGCCACACCGGCGAGGTATAAGATCCCGTAACATCCGACGAGCCCCACGATGACGCCGACATAAACCAGCGAACGCCACGGCGCGCAAAGAATCGCCGATACAAACAACGCGGCGCAGAAATGCATGACCGTCGGCGTGCTGAACGTGGCGATGCCATCATGACGCGCTTGCGATTGCTCCTCTCCACGCACCAACGTGATCACCACGAACATCAGGCCGGTCAGCGCTGCGGCCGACGAGCCGGCAATAACATAAAAGTTCGACCATGCCGGTAGAAAAGGCGCTGCGGGTTCAGGCAAATTCGTTCACCCCCAGCGCGGCCACGGCTTGCGCCGCCGCGCGTTCGCCAGTTTCAACGGCGCCGTTGACGGTGCCCCCTTGACCATCGCTCGACGTCGCTTCGCCGGCAAAAAAAAGCGACTCACCCGCGGGTTGCGCAAGCGCAGCACGCGCGTTGCCGCCTCCGACGGCGACGTAGCTATACGCTCCGCGCGCAAAGGCGTCGCGGCTCCAATCGTGCGTGAGGCCGCCCTCGAACTCCCTGCGCGCGAGCTCCACCTCTCCGAACAACTTCCCGAAGCCCGCGAGCGCCATTTCGACCAGCTCTGCCTGGGAAAGGCCGCTCAAGGCGACCGCGCCCGGTCCGCCGACCCACGCGACGATCAGCTCGCTGCGTACCGGCAGCTGCGTCCAGTACGTCGGGATCGGCTGCCCATCGCTGTGGAAGAACGACGCGTCATGGTAGCGCCCACGCGCGATCCGTTCCCAAAACGACGTTCGAAACCAGAGCGCGACCTTCACGACGTGCCCCATTTCGATGTGCGCAAGCGCTTCGCGCTTTGCCGCCGGCAGCTCGGGGTCGAAGCTAATTTCCGCATCGTCGCCGCGATGGCGTAAGACGCCGACGGGAAGCGTTACGATCGCGGCGCGAGCGCGCAGCGTTTGCGATTCGCCATGCGAGCCACTGACGTCGACGGCGACGCCGCCGCGACGCCACGAAATGCGACGCACCCGAGTCGAGAACGCGAAGCGAACCCCGGCGCGCTCGCAGTCGTTTCGAAGCAGCTCGAACATCGGTCCGTAACCGCCCAACGGGCGCGCACTTGTGGAATCCGCACCCGATTCCCATTCGTCGGCAATCGCTTTGGCGCTTGCAAGTTGCGGATCGGCGGCTTCGAATCCCTCGACGAACGTACGCGCCGCCTCTGCGGTTTCACGCAGCGCATCGTCGCCTTCGAATCGCGCAAGAAACTGCCCTACGCTCTCATCGTCCCGAAGGGAGCGCGAGGCTTCGAATATACTTGCAGACGACGAGAAATCGTCGTCGCCACATTCCAACTCGCCATTTTTTCGAATCCACGAATCGCCGCCCATGTCGATCGCGGCGCTGCCGGCCTCGCGAAGCAGCGCCTTCGTGCGTTCGGCCGGTCCGTGAATGAACTCCGCGCCGAGCTCCGCCGGCGTTGCGATCCGCATTATCGCGTGCGGGAGCACGCGGCCGCCGATGCGGTCGCGCGCTTCGAGTACGAGCACTCGCGGCGTTTGCCGCCCAACGCTTCGCGCGGCCGCCAAGCCCGCCGCACCCGCGCCGATGACGATGACATCCGCATCCATTGACGAGCCGACCTGCATGGCAGCGCTAGGGAGGTTCGGGCGACGGACTCGGCTTCGGTCCAAACGAGCGCTCCAGCACGTCGGCAGGCGCCGGCACGCAGCCGACCCGGTCGAGAGGGTTATCGCAGAGCTGCGCGTTGCTAAAGTTTGCACCGGTAGTTAGGGCATCATGCATGGGATCGCAGGTCGCAACCCGTTGCGCGCCGTTGACCTGATTCCAGCAAAGAACCGCACCAGTGAAGTTCGTCCCGCGAAGATCCGCTTGCGAAAAGTCGACAGAGATCAGCGTCACTCCGGACAGGTTGCGCGCGTTTAGATGGCCACCGCTAAAGTTGCACGAGATGCAGCCGTCGAGTAGTTGCCGCAACTGCCCGTCCTCCACGGCCGAACTAAAGCCTTTAAAGTTTGCGGCCACCATGCGCACGTTGGAAAACGTCGCGCCGTCGAAGCGCGCTTGCTCGAAGTTGCACGCCACGCAATTTGCGGCATCGAAGTGCGTGCCTCGAAGATCGGCTTTCTCAAAGTTCACCGCGATAAGCCGCGCGGCGCGAAACGACGAGCCCGCGAGCGTCGCGCCCTCGAAGTTCGTTCCTATTAGAACGCCGTCGGCAAAGTCCGAGTTCGCCAGGGCCGCTCCGGCGTAGTTGCATCCCTCGCAGAACTTCGTCGCATCCGCGTCTGCCGACCGAAGGCACATCAACGAGAGCGCGACTGCGCCTACGGCGATCAAGATGGGTTTCATCGGGCTACGCGTTCGATATCCAACAACGTTCTCTTGCGCTCGAGCCCCCAGCGGTACCCGCCCAGCGCGCCCGAGTCGCGAATGACGCGGTGGCAGGGGATGATAACTGCGACGGGGTTGCGAGCGACGGCGTTCGCGACGGCCCGGCTCGCCTTCGGGCGGCCGATGCCGGCAGCGACCTCTCGATACGACACAACGTCACCGCTGGGGATCGACTGCAGATATTTCCAAACGCGCATTTGAAAGGCCGTGGCGCGGATATCGAGCGGAAGATCGAGATCCGGTCGTTCGCCCGCGAGATGGCGGACAATTGCATTCGTCCACTTCGCAAAATCGGGATGGTAGGGTTGCAGCATCGGGACGATCTCGGCATTGACGTGCTCGGCTTGCAGCTTCTCGAGCAACTCTTCTACGGAGTCGCCGAACTGTGCAAAACAAATGCCGCGATCGGTCGCGCCGATCAGCATCGGTCCTAAGGGCGTTTCGAGCGCCGCATACGAGATCGAAACGCCCCGGCCCGCGGCTCGATATTGCGCGGGAGTCATCCCCAGGTTGCGCGCAGCGTTCTCGTAGACACGGCTGGGCGAGCCATAACCCGCCGCGTACACCGCTGCATCGACGGAGCGATCGTCTTTGAGCCCTTCCTTCAGGCGCCGCAGCCGCGCGGCCGACGCATACTCCTTCAGGGTGACGCCCACGACCGCTTTGAAGCGCCGGGCGAAATGGTACTTGCTCAGCCCGGCCATGGCGGCGAGCGCATCGAGCGTGAGCGCTTCGTCACTGTGCTGCTCGATGTAGCGGCAGACAACTCGGATCGGTTCGAGATCGTGCATGCTACTAAACTAGCGCTGCTGCGCCGGCGGCGTCCATCCGAATCTTGCTTTCGGCCGTGGCGCGCTTACGTAGTATATTCTTGCCATGAGCGGAAGGGTCGCGCGGGTTTCGAGCGTCTGCATGCTGCTGCTCTTCGCCGGCTGCTCGGGAAACTTTTCGCGAAGCATTCCGGCAACTGCCGGTGCAGAGCGAGGGGCCGCGCGGCACATCGTCTTTCGCGTCGCCGACGCCAAGGGGAGGCGTATCGATTGGAGTGCGTTCCGTCAGCGCGAGGAGAACGGCGCCGCCGGCTATCGTAACGATGCGTTGCTGGATCCGGCGACGCTGCTGCTGCTCCCAAGATTCGCTCGCGCAGGGGCGCGGCGCCGTCGCCGCGGCGTATCAATCGGCGATTATGGGATACGCCTATTCCGGCGGCGGAACGTTCTGGTGGTTCTTCGTCGACGAAGTCAGGCCCGCCAGCGCTTTATACCGCACCCTTGAGACCGTTTACGCTAAAATGCACGTCCGTAAAGCAGCCGCTCTTCATAGCCTGCCGTAAGCCGGACTGGAGTTGCAGTTGGTGCGATTCTTTTGAAAGTAGGCAACTTGCCCCCGCGAGGTGGCAATCGCGCCCCCACGAGGGCTGCATGTTCGCCGTATAGACGACGATAACGCAGTTCGGCAAAACGAAGCGCAGTTGACGCAACTTCTCGAGCGGATCGGAATCGCACCGGTCGAGATCGGCGACGAGAACGTCGGGCGCAATCCTCTTGAGAGCGGGCACTTCGAGGTGGGTAACGATCGTGGTCGCCGCCTCGCCGGCACCTTCGAGAGCCGCACCGAGCACTTGAACATCCTCGGCAGAGACGGCCGCCAAACAGCATACGCGAGCCATGATAATACGCTTTCAGGGAGAGGAGCTTCGAGCAGAGAAGAAGCTTTTCGTCATCGTACCATTGGAACCGAAAGACGACCATCGTGAAAAAGAACGATAGTGCCGGCGCCCCGCTGTTAGCGAACTTCGTGCCGGAGTCGGATCCGGCATATCCCGTCATCGAGGCGATCCTCCGCGTCGTTCCAGCTTCGCGTTGGGCGTTTGCGCGCGTAACGGCGGATGGCGAGCTAGGCATGCTCCTGGATTCGCAAGGCAACGGTGGCGAGCTGGCGCGGCTCCAAAACGAGTTCGAGCGCCAGGGAGGGAAGGGCAAGACCGGGGCGCGCATTGCAGCGACGCTCGGCCCGCTCGGCGATTTCGAAAGCGGCATCACACTCCTATTTGCCGACGCCCATGCCAACTTCGGGATACTCACGCTCCTGCGCACAAACGAGCTTGGACCGTTCACGTCGAGCGAAATCAGTGTCCTAACCTTGGCGCTCGACGCCACGTCCGAGCGTCTCTCGGCGTTGCGCCTCAACCAGCACGAGGCAAGCCTCGAGCCCCCGGGGAGTTCGGGCGAGTCGTTCTACGTGCTCGACAGCGACTTGCAAATCGTCCTGGCGTGGTCTTCGCAAGACCAGCGGCGCATCGCGCTCACCGGGCTGCGTACCCGGCTAGCCGACCGGCTGCCGGTAGTGCTCGAGGAGACGGTGCGGGGCCTGGTCGCGGGCTGGAAGAGCGACTCTGCCACCCACGAGGTAGGCGTTGCCCATCCGGTGCCGTTCCTGGTCGTGCGTACGCAGCCGATGTCGGGGCCCGCCGGACTCTTTATCGGGGTGCGGATCGACCGGTTTGCGCGCTCGAACTCGCTGGCCGGCCCGGCGGCTCGCTTTCACATTACGCCTCGGGAGCTGCAAGTGCTCGCACTGCTCCTCGATGGCGCAAAACTCGAGGAGATCGGGCAAAAGCTGCACATCACCTCTTCGACGATTCAAGATCACATCAAGAGCATGGTCGACAAGACGGAAAGCCGGAACCGAACCGAGCTAATCGCTCGCGTGCTAGGCTGGGAGAGGACTCCCCCGCTCTGAAGAATCCGGCTTTTCACTATGCCCCCCTTCCTTGGGTTGCGGTACAGTAGGGGTTCAGGCAGAGTAAGGGTGGTTCACGGGTAGAGTAACGGTGTTTCAGTAGAGTAACGGTGTTTCAAAGGAAGGTTGAGTCTTGCGTACGGCCCTGGTGGTTTTTTCGGGCGAATACGACGTAAGTTGCAGGAAGCGATGGCGCGAGGAACTCGAGCGCCTGTCCTGCGAGCCCAGCGTCATCATCGATTTTACCGACGTAACCTATTTGGATGCGACCTGCATGACGGAGTTGCTCCGTCTACACGAACGTCGCCTCGCGCACGGCTTCGGCCGCGAGACGGTCGTCCTGCATCGACCGCTCGTTCGCAGGCTCTTCGAGCTCTTGCAGATGCAAGACGTCCTTCGAGTCGTCGAAACCGTCGACGAAGCCTTAGATAAGGAGGAGTTGGCCCCCATCGTGCGTCATGCGTTCGAGGGAGGCATCGACGCAGTCCGGCCCGCTCAGCGACCGGCCCTCCAACGCATTCAATACGTGCCCGCAGTAGGAGCGCTCAACTAGCCAGATATGCATCAGACTTACAGCCGAATCAAAGGTTTTGGCCTCATTGGCATCCACATTGGGGCGCTCGCGGCCTTCTGGCCCGGCTTCTTCAGTTGGTCGGCGCTGGCGGCCGCAGGGGTCGTATCGTATGCGACCGTGGCGCTTGGGATTTCGCTCTGCTTTCATCGCATCCTGACGCATCGCAGCCTGCGACTCCTCAAACCCATCGAATACCTCTTTGCGATCTTTGGAACGCTGGCGCTGCAGGCCGATCCGATTCGCTGGGTATCGGTGCACCGCAAGCATCACGCCCATGCCGATCACGAGGGCGACCCGCATAGTATTGCCGACGGCTTCAAGTGGGCGCACATGGACTGGATTTACCGGCATAACATCGCGCTGCCCTCCGATGAGGAAATGCGTCACTTCGCCCCCGACCTCTACGCCGAACCGTTCTATCGCGCGCTGCAGTACCTCAACATCCCGCTTCAGGTCGCGCTGGCGCTCGGGCTCTTCGCCTTTGGCGGCTGGTCGTGGGTGATCTGGGGCATTTTCGTCCGGCTCGCGGTTAGCTATCATACGACCTGGCTGGTCAACAGCGCAGCCCATATGCTCGGTTACCGCACGTTTGCGACCCCGGACCAATCCACGAACTGCTGGTGGGTGGCGCTCATCAGTTGGGGTGAGGGCTGGCATAACAATCACCATGCCTTCCCGTTTTCGGCACGGCACGGATTACGTTGGTTTGAAGTCGATCTGACCTGGTGGCACGTTCGCGTACTCGCGTTTCTCCGGCTCGCAGACGGAGTCAAGGTGCCGACCAAGGCGATGCAGCAACGTCTGCGCGACATCGCGCGCAGCGGCTCGCGAAGCTCGCGGTCGTACGTTACCTAAAATAACCAGCGGTAGCAAAAAAAAGAGCGCGATGTGAATCGCGCTCTTTTTGCGGCGGCTACGACCGATGTGTAGTCGCTATGCGGGGCACGCCGGAGATCACTAGGAACGGGTTCTGACCGAACGAATGTTACCTGAAGTGCCGAACACATGAAGAATCGCGCAATCGCGCCGATCGCGCTCTCGCTGCTCACCGCCGGGCTTGCTGCACTTGCCATGACGTTGTTTGGCCCGCAATGGCTCCAACCCATGGTGCGCGTCGTCACCTGCTACGACGTTGCGGCGATCGCAATATTGATCTGGTATTGGAATGTCATCCTGCGAACGAGCGCCTCGAACACAAAAGTGCGTGCGGCCGGGCAAGACCCGGGCCGAGATGCGATCTTCACGGTCATTCTTCTGGCGGTCGCCTTTGGGTTCGTCGCCGCGTTCGATATCCTCGGCCCCGGACCGCACGACCATGCCGAGAGGCACGAGGTGCTTATTTTTGCTTCCGGCTTCGGCGCCGTCGTACTGGGATGGCTGCTAGTCCACACGATTTTTTCGTTCCGTTACGCGCATCTGTACTATGGCGATCGCGATCGGAATAACGAAAGCGATCGCGGTCTCATCTTCCCCGGACGGGCCGACCCAAGCTACTGCGATCTTGCGTACTTCTCGTTCGTTATCGGCATGACGTTTCAGGTCTCCGACGTGCAGATCACCGACCAACGGATTCGCCGCCTCGTGCTCGGCCACGGGTTGATCTCATTCGGCTATAACACGGCGATTCTAGCACTCGTCGTCAACGTCGTTTCGAATCTCCTGCACGCTTAGGGCCTCAGGTTTTTCCGGCAGCGCTTAACTCGCCGGCTCGACGATAGTGGATCGGCGCTTGGGTCGCGAAGCCCTAGCGGAGAATGTACATACCGCCAGATTTCGAGGTAGCAGACAGCGCAGCGGTCATCGCGCTCATCGATCGGTTTCCGTTTGGACTGCTGGTCACGAACGAGGAGCCGTATCCGAGCCTAACGCACCTGCCGATGATCGCCGAGCTGCGCAATGGGGAGCTCTGGGTTCTCGGGCACGTTGCCCGCGCCAACGGGCACGCCCGATCGATTACGAACCATTGCCCCGCGACGGTCGCATTCCAAGGCGCGCATGCCTACGTATCGGCAAGCTGGTACGAAGAACCCTACGCTACGGTACCGACGTGGAACTATACCGCCGCACATCTCTGCGGGACGCTGCGAGAGGGCGACGCGTGGGACGTACTCACGCGCCTAACCGAAAAGTTCGAGGGCGGGCGAGCCGATGCGTGGGACCCGCAGCGCCTGGAAACAGACTTTCGTGAAAAGCAGCTGCGCGGAATCGTTGCCTTTGAGATGCGTGCCGAACGTATTTACGCCAAAGCAAAACTCAGCCAAAATCGCACCGACGCCGACAGGATACGGGTGATCCGGCAACTTTCGGAGTCGGCTGACGTTCTCGAGCGCGAGTGCGCCGAAGATATGCGGCGATCGTTAGGTCGATGACGCCGAAGTCGGTCGCGCTAGTTCTGCTCGGAGGGTTCTTTATCGCCGCCGGCGCCAATCACTTCGTACACCCCGGCTTTTATCTCCGGATCGTACCGCGTTATTTGCCCGATCACGCCCTGCTCGTTGCGATCAGCGGCATCTGCGAGTTCCTCGGCGGGATCGGCGTGCTGATTCCAAAGAGTCGGAGAGTCGCCGGCATCGGCCTCATCGCACTCTTGATCGCGGTTTTTCCGGCCAACGTTCAAATGGCGCAACATCCCGAGCTCTACGCCGATATCGGGAACGCATTAGCTTTTTATCTTCGGCTTCCGCTTCAACTCGCCCTCATTGCCTGCGTCTGGTGGGTCACCCGAACTGCTCCGTGAAGCCCAGACGTCGAAATGTAACGAACATTCAGGCCTCGAGGAGCACCTTGACCGCTCCGGTCGTCTCCGCCGTCGCGAACGTCTCGTAAGCTTCAATTATGTCCGAAAGCTTGAAGTGGTGCGAGATCAGACGCGTGGGGTCGATCTTGCCCGCACGCACGGTTCGCAGAATCATCGGCATGCTGGATGTGTCAACCAGACGCGTCGTAATCGTGATGTTGCGGTCCCACAACAACTCGAGATGAAGGATGACCGGCTTCCCATGCACGCCGACGTTCGCGAGGTGACCGCCCGGACCGACGAGCTGTTCGCACAACTCAAAGGTGGCCGGAATGCCAACCGCCTCGATCGCGGTGTCGACTCCATATCTTCCCGCGATCCGTCGCACCGCTTCAGAAGCCTTTCCGTCGCCGCTGTTGACAACGTGCGTTGCCCCAAAAGTTTTGGCGACGGCGAGCCGCTTATCGTCGAGATCGATCATGATGCTCTGAGCGGGCGAGAAGAACTGAGCGGTCAGCAGCGCGGCCAGACCGATGGGCCCCGACCCAACGATCGCGACGCTGCCTCCCGGCGTAACGTGGCCGTTGAGGACGCCGCACTCGAAGGCGGTCGGCAAAACGTCGCTGCACATGACTAGCGGCTCTTCGTCCTCGCCCGCCAAGATCGGATAGAGGCTGGTATCGGCAAACGGGATACGTACAAAATCTGCTTGAGTGCCGTCGATCTCGTTGCCGAGTATCCAGCCGCCGTGCTCGCAATGCGAAAACATGAGCCGGCGACAATAGACGCATGCGCCACACGAGGTGACGCACGAGATTAGGACGCGATCACCACGTTTGAACGCGGTCACGCCGGCGCCGGCGTCGTCGATGATGCCGACGCCTTCGTGTCCCAGAATCCGGCCCGGTTTGGCCGTGGGGACATCCCCCTTGAGAATGTGCAGGTCGGTGCCGCAGATCGTCGTCTTGACGATTTTCACGATCGCATCGGTAGGCGCCTTGATGCCCGGCTTAGGCCGCCCTTCGAACCCCTTCTTCCCGTCTCCGAGATAGACGAGCGCCTTCATCGTCGCCGCGGGAGCTTCGATCGGTGCGGTTGCTGCTTTTGGGAGCGTTGCAGTCGCGGTCACGACTTGGATCGCGGCGTAAATGCCGCGCACCAACCGTTGGGACTGATTGCTCCCGAGATGGCCGTACACGTGCCATCGTCCGTCACGGTTTTCCCTGGAGTGAACAGCGTACAACCTGAGCACCTCTGAGCGCCCTGGGGCGTCGATTGATACTTGAGCGCGGTTCTGCTGTCCGCACGAGCGACGGCGGTCGCTCCTACAGCCAATGCGCCCGCGAGCGCCGGAAGCATTACGAGCTTTGCCAGCGCCACCTTTCGTGTTACGTTCTCTGAAACTCTATTCATGTCAAATCGCTCCCTTGGAAGCCGGTGTTCCGTTCGATGCGGATCGGAAGACGACGGCGAGCCCGTATTCGCGAAGAATCTTGATGCTGGAGGCCGCCGTTACGAGAATGATGACGTAGGCCGGTAGGAACGCGAGGGATAGGAACACCTGGCCCCCTCAATTCGCGCAAAATACGCTGCTATTCATCGTAGCACTTCACGTTCGGCACCGGTATCGTGAAATTCAAGGGTAGCTCATTCTCGCGGAATTGGTCGGTTTTCGGGTACACTGTTGAGGAAACAGCAACGTTCTTTTCAGTCTAGGAGCTCAATCATGTACGCATTGCGCGCGGCATTGGCCGCAGTCGCTCTCGCCGCAATCGCCTGCGCGGCGGCCGGCGCTTATCCATCGACCCTACAAGTGAAACTGTACGCCCAAAATCGGCCAGGCGAAACCGGCACGGCGACGTTCGAGCAGGTACCCGATGGCGTCAAAGTCGTCGTTAGAATGGCCGGCCAAGGCAACGGCAGAGAGCCCATTCACATCCACGAAGGAACCTGCAAGAGACTGAACCTGGTACCCAAGTATCACCTGACCGACCTCCTTCGTGGAATCAGCACGACGACGATCCCGCGCATCACCCTCGGCGACCTGCTCAAAGGCAACTATGCGATTGACGTGCATTTCAGCAGCGCCGATATGACAAAATACGTCGCTTGTGCGCAGATCGCGACTCCGTGACTCGGCGGGAGGATTAGGGCTGCTTGCCGTCGCCCTGCGCGGCTAAGCTGCCGGCCTCGGTCGGCGCGCCTTTGAGGATCCATTCAAAGCCGACGGCGATCATCGCGCCGAGTATCGGGCCGACGATATAAATCCAGTCGCTGTGAAGATCGCCGCGGAGCAAGTCCGGCGCGAACGACCGAACGGGATTCATCGACGCGCCGCTGATCGGCGCCGCCCACAGGCCGGCGAGCGCAATATACCCGCCGACCGCGATCGCTCCGTTGCTGCCAATGTTTCGCGCGCCCGACGCGGTGCCGAGAATCACGTTGACCAACCCGGCGGTTAGCAAAACCTCCAAAATCAGCGTCTTCAGATCGCCGATCCCGGGACCGGGAACCGTGGCCCCGAGCGACCCAACGTTGCCGAACATTATGCGAAGGAAACATGCCGCGGCGATGCCGCCTACGAACTGCGCGGCGATATATCTGGGAACTCGGTCCCACGGAAAGTTGCGCCGGACGGCAAACGCGAGCGTGACCGCCGGGTTTAAGTGCGCGCCGCCAACCGCGCCCATGAAGTAGATGACGGCCATGACCATCAAGCCCGGCGCGACGACTTTCGCGCTCTCCGTTATCTCACCGCCGCTCACTGCAGCGACGACTCCGGCGCCGGCCGCGACGACGACGAGGAGAAACGTCCCCCAACATTCCGAAAAAACGCGACGCCATTCGTTGGCAGGCTCCAAGAAGTCGGCAGCCGCTTTCGCATCTCTCAGTTGCTGCGGCGAATGAGCGATCAAACTATCTTGCACGGGATCACGGCGTCTTCATCGAACCCGTACACCGCGCAGAGACGGTGATACCCGTCGGCGATGATCAGCCTTCCGGTGGCTTTCTCTCGATAGAGCAAAAGCGGCGAAATCTCTTGGCCGGCGAGGATTTCAGCGCGGACTTTCTCAACGTGAGAGTTGCTGACTCCGAGCAAAGATAGCAGGGAGGCTCTGAAAATATCCTTCGACTTAAACGTCGTCATCTGGGCCTTTTTCAATGCGGCGACGATCTTCTTCACCACGTCGGGTTTCATCGTTAGGCTCAAGTACGATTGCGCGGCGGGATAATCGTGCTTCTGCGGCGCGTCGAACCACTTGATTATCGTGGTCGCACTCGCGGCCTCACTCGTGGTCGTGCTCATGATACCGTCCTCTCAGCCCTCGCACGCGATGATAGCCTCGATCACGCGCTTGGTTTCGTCCGGGTCCCTGACCTGGATGCAGAAAGCGCCCGTCTCGCGCGCCGGCGCATCGTTTCCGCCGGGGAACAAGGCATCCCCCACATACAGCATATCTTTGGTGGCGATGCCGAGGATGTCGCGAAGCTTTCGAATACCGTACGCCTTGTCGATTCCGGGAAGCGTGACGTCGATCGAGGTCGTGCCGCCCAAGCGAACGGAGAAATCGGGAAGATCCCGGTCGAGAGCCTCCTTGATCTTCTGGCGTTTCGCAAAGTCGGGATCCCACGTTTTCTTGGCATCGAGCGGAGCTTCTTGGCCCAAGGCAGAGTAGGTTATCTGGCTCTCGCGATCCTCAATCGTCGGGCCCCAGGTTTTCGTCGCAGCAAATCCCGAAGCCGCGACCTCCTTATTGAGCGCGTCGACGATCTTCGCTTTTTGCGCCTCGCTCAGATTCTCCGCGTAGAGCTGGCTCCAACTTCCGGAATACCGGTAGAAGCGCGTCCCGTTGGTCGGTAATAGCGACAGCTTCGACAGGTCCGCGTCTGGCGGGAGATGGCCGAGAACCTGAGTTTCGAATTGCGGCCAATCGCCACCGGAGATGATTGAGACGCGCACGTGCGGAACGCGCAGCAGTGTGGCGAAGAGAGTCCCCATCTCTTCATCGATCGCTGCCTTGCTCTGCGCCAGGGTACCGTCGAGGTCAAAGACGATAAGCGTTTTCATACGTCGCTAGGCGTTAGACGTTGAGTTTCTTTTACCATCCGCTCGGGTGGACGCCGGGGCGATAGCCTGCGGCAAGAACGGCGACGATCGAGCGGGGCGTCAGGACGTCGACTTCCATTCGCACCGGGCGTGACTTCCGACTCCCATAGCCGGCGCCGGACCAGGCCAGCAGCTTATCGCCCCATACCAGCCACGCTTCTCCCTCGAGCGCAACGTACGTTCCGTCCGGAAGGGCGTCGATGTCGCCGCGATAGGTGCGCTTGTTACCGTTCATCAGCCGCTCGCGATGGAGCTGCATATCCATAGCATCGGCGCCCGCGGGGCTGCCGTGGCAGCTTTCCCACAGCGCGCGAAAGCGTTGATAATCCGCGTAACGGCATTCCCCGCACGGACGATGGCCCGCGCTAAACGCGGTAACTTCGTCGAGGAAGAACAACTCGGTATAGCGTTTGGGCTGCATAATCGAACGCCTGCGTCCGCGGAACTCGATGTTGCACGCGATCCAACGCTTTACGTTCGAAGAGCGCACGATTCGGCGCCGATCGTCGTGCAGAACGCCGCGGTTGCCCATTACGAGGCCGCGGCCCTCCAGCGCGACGATCTCCCCGAATGGGGTTACGCGGTTCTGCAGCGGCACCGCTAGCGGGTTTCGCGCAACTCTTTCGGTGTGACCCCCAGCGAGCAGCGCATGCGGAACGCCAAGTGGCTTTGATTGGCAAAACCGGCCTTGAGCGCGATGTCGCAGACGGGCATTAGCGTGCCCGTAAGCAGCTGGACCGCGCGTTCGATTCGCTTTCGCATGACGTATTGATGAACCGGGACACCCACCGATTGCCTGAAGAGCAGGTTGAAGTGTGACGGGCTGACTCCGGCAATGCCGGCGACCGTCACCAGCGTCAAGTCAGCGTCAATTCGATCGTGAATGTAAGAAAGAACGCGTTTGAGTTGAGCGCCCGTCAAACCGCCGGAGCGGCGCTCGGGCACGACGTGCGACCAGCGACGCAACAGCTGCGACGCAAGCGCCACGCCTAGACTGTCGGCGTACAGCCTACCGCGAGGGTCGTCGGCCTCGAGTTCTGCTTTGAGTGCCCAAAGTAGGTGCTCGATCTGCGGATCTCTGCAGGTTAGTCGCGGGACAAATCCCACCCGATCCGGATCGAGGCTCATCTCTAGTGCGGTCCTCCGAAGGAGCTCCTGCTCGAGACCGACGGCAAGAAAAAGCGAGCTGCCGCGATCGACCCACGCAACCGTCGAACTGGCTGGCAGGACGTCAAACACGCCCGCGGATTGCAAGCGCGCGTCGATAACGCCGTCGCATTTGGCGACCGTCGATAGCGGCGGTCCCACCAGCATGGTCACGTTGTGACGGGCCAAAACGGCAGGCTGGCTGCTGCCGCCCGCGACGCGAATCAGCGAGGCTTGAAAGCCGGCCCAGCCGCGATCGCGGCTGCTGACGCGCGACAGTACCTCGAGGGGGCGATCGAGCCAATAGCTGCTGCTGATTTGCGCGTCCATCGTAGAGATGAACAGCTTTCGACAAAGCGGCGTGACGCTCATGGGTTGCAGTGACACTCGAGACAACTCTAGCAACGGGCGGCGCCCGGAGTCCCCCACGTTCGGACGATTCAGAACAGAATCCGAGGACGATTTTCAATCCGATTGTGTTCGGGACCGTTCGAACGTGAGCGACGGCACCCGTTGCCGCCTGATACGCTCCTCCAACACCCATCTGGAGGTTAACGTGAGAGACCGAATGATAGCGACAACGGCCGCATTTCTCATCGCAGGCGGCTGCTCGTCGGGCGGCAGCAACGCCGTCGTCCCGCCCAACGGGGCGCTGCGCCCGAATACGAGCAGCGGCTACACGGTGACCGTCTTGACGTCGCTGGGCGGAACCAACAGTGCCGCCAACACGATCAACGAGCGCGGCTGGGCGATGGGGACGTCGTTTTTGTCGGGAAACATGGTGATGCATGCTGCGCTCTGGCAAGGCAGCAACGCGACCGATCTCAAGACGCTTGGCGGCCCGAATAGTGCTGTGGAATGGCCCGTTGAGAACGATCGGGGCTACGTTTCGGGCATTTCCGAGACCGACAAAAAGGATAAGCTAGGAGAGAGCACTGGCTGGAGCTGTCACGTGTTTCTTCCCGATGGGGGCACCTCCGGCGACACGTGTGTCGGGTTCGTCTGGCATGACGGCAAGATGCTTCCGTTGCCGACGCTGGGCGGAGAGAACGGATACGGGGCGGGCATGAACCAACGCGGCGAAATCGCGGGATGGGCGGAAACGAAGAAGCACGATTCGACCTGCCTCGCACCCCAAGTGCTTCAGTTTCTGCCGGCCGTCTGGAACGCGTACACGCGAAAAGTAAGCGCGCTTCCCACGCTGACCGTCAACGGAAAGACCGATCCGGACGGTGCCGCGACCGCGGTCAATATCGGAGGCGAAGTCGTCGGCATTTCGGGAATTTGCGATCAGGCCGTCGGGCGATTTACCGCGCGGCACGCGCTGCTTTGGAAGAACCGTAAGCCGATCGAACTCAAGACGATCGGGGGGACTTCCTGGAACACGCCCACCGCGATCAACGACAGTGGACAGATCGTCGGTTTTCTCAATCGCCCGGGCAAATCCGATCGCAAAGGCGATCAGAACTTCATATCGGTCATTTGGACCGATCCAACCTCGAAACCGACGAGAATCGGAACGCTCCCCGGCGACACGTTGAGCGAGCCTACGTCAATCAACGATAAGGGCGCCGTCCTCGGCGTTTCTTTTCCGAGTTCCGACGTCTACGTTTGGCAGAGCGGGCAGATAACCGACTTGACCAAGCTCGTGCTGCAAACCTATCCGCAACTGCGTCTGGTAAGCGTTGGCGGAATCGACGATCGCGGCGACATCGCCGGGCAAGCGTGCGAGCTAGTCAGCAGCGCCTGCCCATCGTCTAACCCCACATTGGTTACATTCCTGGCAGTTCCCAATTAGCGGCCTCTGATTAATCCGAGGTTCCCTTGGAATCCGCGATCAAGGCTGCGTAGGTCCGGCTCGAGTCGGTAGGCGTTCGCGTTAGCCCGGGGTCGGTATCGAGATCGACGTGATAGAGACCGAAATCGCTGCCGTCGTCGAACGTCAGGCCCCATTCGCGGTTGGAGGTAATGCTCCAGCACAGGTAGGCTTCGACCGGCGCGCCGAGCGCGACCGCTTTGCGCACTTGCGCAACGTGCGCCTTCAAGTAGTCCGCGCGTGTGAACCCGGGCACGCGAACGACGCAGCCGTTCTCGACGACGATGATGGGTTTCCCGGGAAAGTCGCGCGCGGCCTCGCTCAGAATCATGTTGATCGCGTTCGGCCAGACCGGGGCGCTCGCATACTGAAAATCCGCGGCGGCGCTGAGCCGATGCAGCTCGCCCGGCCAGAACGACGGCACGCCCCAGTAATAGTCGAGGCCCACGAAATCCAGGGTATCGACGCATTCGCTCGGGCAGAGAAACTCGGGCAGCTTGCCCGCCATGCCGAGATTCCACCAGTTCGTGCCGAGCAGCGTTGAGAAGATCGCGATGCTCTTGCGCAGCGCGAAGAGCGCATGCATCCACGATCGCGTCGCATCCAGACGCTGCTCGCCCTGCATCGCTACGAACTCGACACGGCCGGAGTCACCGAAAATGAGTTGCGCGATGCGGCGGCCGAGTTCGGGCTCGAGCCCTTCGTATCGGGGCGCTCCCGCGTCGCTCTGACCCTTCGCGGCGCGCGGACGAAGCGTACACAAGCCGGGCACGCCCGGGTGGATGCCGACGCGCAACTTGCCCCGGCGGCGGATACGTTCGACCGAGCGGTCCATCTTCGGCACTGGTTCTTGTTCGTTTCGACCGCGTCCGGAGCCGGCTGCCGGAGCTTCTTCCTCGCGTCCGACATGCGCGACCGTCTTGCGATTGAAGGCGTTTGGAATTTCGGGATGTTCGCGGCGCAGGTCGCGGATGGCGCGATCGACGACGTTGAGCAGCGTGCGACTACCGAGTGCCATCGCCACCGCAAAGTACTGCGCGGAGTTCGGAAGCGGCGTTACTCCAAGCGAATTGCTCGCGTACTCCCGCAGCGTCACATCGTCGTCGAAGACCGCATCGGCGTCGCCGCGCCGCAACGCTTCGACGGCTTCGGGCATCGCGGGCAGATAGCGAATCGTCGCAGCCGGGAACCAGCCGGCGACGATCCGAGCCGGAAGCGTATCGGCGACCACCGCGACGTTTCCCCGCCATTCTTGCGCCGGTTGTGGCACCTGGAACGCGCTGCGATGCAACACCGCAAGATGCGTATGGTAATAAGGCTCGGAAAAGAAGGTATGCTCCTCGCGTTCCAGCGTCATCGTGAGCTGCGCGATCGAGCAATCGACGCGGCCGCCTTCGACGATTGCGGATTGTGCGATGCGTGCTGCCTGACGCTTTGCATCTTCCGGCGACTTGAGATGCGTCGCGGCGCGGTCGATCCAACGCTGCAGCCATCGCGGGAGCCCTAAGACCAGCGGATTTGTGCCAACCCGCGCGCTCGGCCGGATCCGGCGAATCACCGCGCGGGCCCTGGCGTGTGCGCGAAAGAGATTCGGAATAAGCGTGAGGACGTCGTCCATTTGCGCGTCGCCACTCTCGTAGGGCGGCTGGCCGGGCGGCATCGCGTAGGCACGCATCCAAAAACCTTTGATCCAGCCGTAGACGAGCTGGTTTGGCTCGTTGATCGTGACGTAGTCGCCGATGAGGTCGCCGAGGCGCTGCGCAACCTCTTGCGCGAAGCGGGCGAGACGATCCGGAAAGCCTTTCTCGAGTAGGCCGGCGCCGGCGCCAGCCGCCTGAACGTGGAGCGGCCAAGTGTTGTGGACGAGCGTGACGACCGCCGACATTCCGGCATCGTGCAGCGCTTGCAATACCTCGCGATAGTGGGCAAACGCCTCATCGTTCCACACGCCCGGTTCGGGCTCGAGCCGGGCCCACGACAGCGAAAGCCGAAAGACCGTGCAGCCCAAGGCGCGAGCGAGTTCGACGTCTTCGCGGTAGCGGTTCCAAAAGTCGGTGGCTGTGCCGCGCGGAACGAGACCGCGCACGCGCTCCCAGACGTCACGAATGTCGTCGTGCCCATCGTAGGCCTCGCATTGATGGTCGGCCGTTGCGACACCGAATCGAAGGCTGCCGGTCACGCCCGCCAGATGCGTGCCGAGGCGGCCGCATCCCTTGGTCTTCACCGCCGCGCGGGCGTCCCTCTCGGCCGGCGCGAATGCGACGGCCATGCGATTTGCAAATAAGATCTGCATCGTCACCGGCGGCGGCTCGGGCATCGGAAAAGCAGCGTGCATGCAGATGGCAAGCGACGGTGGGCGCCTCGTCGTTGCCGACCTCGATCTCGCGTCGGCCCAGGCCACGGTTACCGCCATCGCGGCTGCGGGCGGAACGGCGATTGCCGCGCAGGCCGACGTCGGCAGCTCGGCCGCAGTGCGAGCCGTCGTCGCACTGGCGGTCGAGAGCTACGGTAAGATCGACGTGATCGTCAACGATGCGGCGATGATGAAGTTTGGGCCGATCGCCGACATTGCCGAAGCGGATTTCTTTGCCACGCTTACGACCAACCTCGGATCGGTCTTCTTCTTTTCAAAATATGGCGTGGCGCACATGGGGCCGGGCTCGGCGTTCGTCAACGTCAGCTCGGTGCACGCGTACGCGACGTCGCCGAACGTCGTTGCGTATGCGTCTTCCAAAGGCGCGATCGAAGCTTTCACGCGCGGCTTCGCACTGGAAATGCAGTCTCGCGACATTCGCGTGAACGCGGTCGCTCCCGGATCGGTCGATACGCCGATGCTTTGGAACAACCCCAACGTGAAAAGCGGGGTCGAGAAGCTGGAAGGTCCGATCGGCAAGCCCGAAGACCTGGCCGCTGCGATCTGCTTTCTCGCCTCGGACGACGCGCGGTTCATTACCGGCGCTACGCTGCTCGTCGACGGCGGGCGCCTCGCGAAACTGCCGTAAGGAGAGACAACATGAGTTCGTTGAGCGGGAAGGCTCGGGTCGCCGGACTTCTGTATCTCGGGGTGACGGTCGTCGGCGTCTTCAGCTTACTGTATATCCCGGGCCTCATCTACGTTCCGGGAGACGGCGCGGCGACGGCGCACAACATCGCTTCGCACGAGGCGCTCTTTCGCACGAACATCTTCCTGGAGATCTGGGGTGCGACGCTGGAAATTTTCCTCGTACTCGCGCTCTACCGGTTGCTCGCCGTCGTCGACGGAAGTCTCGCCATGGTCATGCTCGTTCTCGGCCTGATGGACGCGCCAATTTTCTTCGCCAACTCGCTCAACGACGTCGGGGCCTTGCTATTCGCACGCGGCGCCGATTTCCTGTCGGCATTCGGCGAACCTCAACGAGAAGCGATGGTCATGCTCTTCCTGCGTTTGCATCACTACGGAGAGGTCGTCAACGAAGTCTTTTGGGGACTTTGGCTGCTGCCCTTCGGCCTGCTCGTATACAAGTCGCGCTTTCTTCCGCGCCTACTCGGCGTGTGGCTGGTGTTGAACTGCTTCGCGTACTTGGCGCAGAACGTTACCGGCATCCTTCTTCCACAATATACGACGGTGGTAAGCAATATCTCGATGCCGCTGCAGTTCGGCGAGCTTGCGATTATGCTGTGGCTGCTCGTTTTGGGTGCGAAGGAGAGTCCTACGGTGCCGTGACAGATCCTTTCGTTTAAGCGTCGTAGACTCGACGAAGCTCGTCGATGTCGAGCTTGGTCATTTGCAACATCGCTCCCATTGCGCGCTGCGAGCGCTCTTCATCGTTGCCGCCCAAAACGTCGAACAAGCCTTCGGGCACGAGATTCCACGCGAAGCCGTAGCGGTCGGAAACCCATCCGCACGGCAGCTGCTTGCCGCCTTCGGAGAGCTTGTCCCAGAGCTCGTCGAGCTCGGCCTGCGTTTTGCAGCTCACGAAGAGCGCGATCTTGCCTTGTGAGAAGGCGTCGCTTGGCACTTGCGGATCGCTCGACGGCGCATTAATCGCCATGAACTCCTGACCGTCGAGCTCGAATTCGAGTGTCATCACCGAACCCTTCGGCCCGGGGCCGGCCTCACCGTAGCGTTTCACGTCGGTCACTTTCGAATTCTTGAAGATGGAGACGTAGAAATCGGCCGCTTCTTCTGCCTGTCCGGTGAACCAGAGGAACGGGGTAATGTTGGGCATTGGGACCTCCTGACGTCGACGGCTAGGGCTTGCCCTTAAATGTCTCCTCCCACTGCGAGTTTGCAGCGTCGAAGGCTGCCTGCTGGGTCTTCATCATGCGCTGCATCGTGTCGAACCAGGTTTGAGCGGTCTCTTGACCGATCGCGCGCATCTTGCCCTCCGAATCGAGTGCATTTTTGTACATTTGCGCATAGGCTACGGCCGTCCGATGTATTTCGGAGAGTACCGGCTCGACCCGATCGAACAACTGGTCGAAGCCCAGTCCCTTAAGGTAGAGCGCCATCGTCTTGTACTGCGCGAAATAGCTCTCGACGGCGGACATATATGAAACCCACGATGCAAGCTCCCCGGAGCTGTGAAATGGAGGGGAGGCCAAGTATGCCTGTAGGTTCTTGTTCACGAGTTGATACTGCGCTTCTAGATTGGACAACCAGATCTGTTCGAGCTGCGCGGGGTCTTGGGTCCCTTCGTTCATTGGAATGACTCCTTTGCCGCACGACAGGCACGGCCGGCAGGGAACGCTTCGACCCCAAGAGTATGCGTGCGCGGAGCATAAGTCAATCGAGCCCACGCTTCGGAGGACGCAATTGAAGACTTCGGCAGCGCACGCGTTGCGCGTTTGGGTGGTGGTGACGGTCGCCGCATCCACGATTGGGGCCGCGAGCCCGGCCGCGAATGCGCCGGCCCCATCGTTGCGTTTGTTCGCCCGCGCGACCAATCCCAATCCGACGCTCAACTCTTATACCGCATCGGCCCAGTTGTCGGCGCTCCTTCACGCCGTCATACCGATTCACAAGACCTTCAGCGGCACCGTGTACTACTTGCGTCCGAATCGGAAGATCGAGTTCCAAGGCGTGCCCGGCGCGCTTAGCAGTTTCCGAGATCTTGCGTCCACGACGCCAACCTACGAGCAGGCGACGCAACGGTACGTGATTACCCCGCTCACCGACAACGGAACGGTATCGACTTATTCCCTCGTGCCGAGAAAGGCCGGCGGTCGCGTCAAGAACGTCGTGATCTCCATCAGCGACGCGTCGGCTCTTCTTAGCCAAGCGCAGTGGAACTACACGAACGGAGGCGTTCTCACGTTCGGCCAGACCTACGCGAACGTCGGGCCCTACCGCTTGCCCACCAGCGCGACGATTTCGGCGCGATTCCCCGACTACCGCGTCGACGGAACGCTGACGTTCACGAACTATCGGCCAAACGCGCCGGTCTCTCCGGCGGTGTTTGCATCGCCAAGCAGCCAATGAACCTTTTTGATAGCTTGCGCCGACGGCTGGCGCCGCGGGTGGCAGTTGCGATGCTTGCCGGCGTCGCGGCATCGGCGAGCGCGCAGACGACGTCGCCGAGCGGCACGACGACCACCGATCCGTACGTGTGGCTGGAGGACGTGCACGGAGCGCGAGCGATGGCGTGGGTGAAGGCCGAGAATGCCAAGACGCTCGCGGTTTTGCAAACCGACCCCAACTTCGCCACGCTGTACGCGCAAGCGCTGGCGATCGCGCAGGCAAAAGATCGAGTTCCGATTCCGGCATTTATCGCGGGTCAGGTGTACAACTTCTGGCAGGACGACGAGCACGTGCGCGGGATTTGGCGGCACACCACTCCGGCCGATTATGCAAGCGCCTCGCCCGCCTGGACGACGACGCTCGATTTGGACGAACTGGCTAAGACTGAAAACGCGAACTGGGTATGGAAGGGCGCCGATTGCGCGTGGCCAGCCGAGAATCGTTGCCTCATTTTCCTATCGGACGGCGGCGAAGACGCGGTAACGGTGCGCGAGCTCGACCTTACGAGCGGAGCGTTTGTAAAGGACGGGTTCACCCTCACGCATGGCAAGCAGAGGGCCGCATGGGAAGACGCCGACACGCTGCTGGTCTCGCGAGCGTGGTCGCCCGGGGATCTGACGGCTTCCGGGTATCCCTTTATCGTCAAACGGCTCAAACGGGGCCAGCCGCTCTCGAGCGCCGTCGAGGTCTTTCGCGGCGCCAAGAGCGACGGCGGTTACGGCGTCACCCCGATTGCCTTACACGACGGTGCCGGACACAGCGCCGTCATCATCGCGCGGCCGCTCTCGACCTTTGAGGCCGAGTACTATCTCGTGACGCCCGGCGGCGTCGAAAAACTTCGCGTTCCGCTTAAGTCGCAGCCGAGCGCGTTGGTAGCCGGCCGATTGCTCTTTAGCCTGCAAGAAAACTGGAGTGTCGACGGATCGACATTTCCGCAAGGTTCGTTGGTGTCGCTCGATCTAGCCGCAACCTCAGCCGATCCAAAGAATTTGAAACCGACGCTGGTCGACGCGCCCGGTCCACGCGAGACGCTCGAGGACGTGGAGCAAACCAGTTCGCGGCTGCTGCTGATCACCTACGAAAACGTGCGCGGACGCGCCTGGGTGTACGCTCCGTCGGGTGACGGCGGCTGGTCGAAGCAGCGACTCGACCTGCCCGATAACTCATCGATCGTCGTCGACAGCGCCGACGAACACGGCCAGAACGCCTACCTGACCACGACGAGCTTTCTGATACCCTCGACGATATGGCGACTCAATGCCGGTACGGGGGAACTTGCGGTCGTGAAAAACTCGCCGGCTCGATTTGACGCTTCCAACGACGTCGTCGAACAGCGCGAAGCGACGTCAAAGGACGGAACGCGGATTCCGTACTTCATCGTACATCCAAAGAATATGAAGCTCGACGGAAACAATCCGACGTTGCTCTATGCGTATGGCGGTTTCGGCGTCTCGATGACGCCGAACTACAACGGGATCCTTGGCAAGCTTTGGCTGGAGCGCGGCGGCGTCTACGTGCTTGCGAACATTCGCGGGGGCGGCGAGTTCGGGCCCGCGTGGCACGACGCGGGCCTCACCACCCACCGCCAGCGGATCTACGACGATTTCGCCGCAGTAGCGCAGGACTTAATCGCCACCAAAGTCACCAGCCCGCGCCGATTAGGCATCCAAGGAGGCTCAAACGGCGGCCTTTTGATGGGTGTCGAGTTCACGCAGCACCCGCAGCTGTGGCGCGCGGTAGACATTCAAGTTCCGCTGCTCGACATGCTGCGCTTCGAACAGATCCAGGCCGGCGCATCGTGGACGGGCGAGTACGGGAGCGTTTCGAACCCCGAACAACGCGCGTTCTTGGCTTCGATCTCTCCGTACAACAACTTGAAGCCTGGCGTGAAATATCCCGAGGCACTCATTTGGACGACGACCAAGGACGATCGCGTGGGCCCCCAGCACGCACGCAAGTTTGCTGCGAAGCTGGGGGCAATGCACGTTCCATATCTGTTCTATGAAGTAACCGAAGGCGGACACGGGTCGGGTGCCAACCTGCGTGAACGGGCATTCACGAGCGCACTCGAGATGACGTATTTCATCCAAAAATTGATGGACTAGCGGCTTCGGCCCGGTTAGCGATCCTAGCCGCCTAGTAGCGGCGCCAACCGTTCGCGCATCGACGACGCTAGCACGATCCAGCAGACCGTCACGATGAGACCCGGAACGATGCCCGCCGCGGCCGGCGGTGCGCGCCCCTACCGCAATACCAACTCCAGCTCGTGCGTCGTCGTGCCGTGGCGGACGGTCAACCGTAATGCCGTTCCGGCTCGTCCGGTGACGATCGCGACGAAATCCGCGGCGGAGAGATCGCGTGCGGCGATGTCGTTGACGGCAAGAATCTGATCGCCGGCCACGATGCCGAGCGCCGACGCGGCAGAGTTTGGGCGAACGCCTACAACGTCGATGGCCTCGGGTCCGTTCTTCGTGAAGCCAATCCCGGAGCGGTTCCGCGGGATGA
>DATMKR010000012.1:0-53482 GCA_035571115.1 Candidatus Acidiferrum sp.
CGACCGACTAACTCTACCCTAAGGTTGCTTCCGCCGCAACACAAAGCCGCGCGACATCCTTGATGTTAACCGGTTAACGGGGAGCGATTACCCGGCGGGTAGGCTGGGCGCGTGGCATCGAACGTAGGCAATATGCCGAAAGTCTTCAGCCGACGAACGCTTGAGAAGTTCGAGGACGCGTCAGCGTCGATTGTTCTTCGACAGATCGATCGGGCATTTCAAGGCGCGGATATCCGTTTAGGCAAGGACCCCGGTGGACCCGAGGGAGACCGCCGGACGCAGTTCCGCCGTTACGTAGCCAGCGTAAACCAACACGATCCGAAGCAGTTGGATCGACTTGGTGATGCGCTCGGCGCATTGATCGAGGCTGCGGCTGCGTCGAAGGAAGATTTCCTCGTGAAGGCCGCCCAGGATGACGGTTTCGTCTTCGCGGACGGCGTCTTTCGGCCGGCGGGGACCGGCGCAAGCTCTTTCGCGGTGACGCGTGCCGAGGACTTGGCGTCCATCGATGACCGTGGCCGACGGCTGTATCTCCTTGCAAACGATAGTCCCAAAGACGCCATCGAAGGAGCAAAAGAGTTGATCGAATCTGTTTGTCGGACCCTCTTGCGTCTCGTCGGCAAGCCGGCGCCCAGGAAGACGGCCGGCCTCGTCGATCTCGCCAAATACACGCTCGAAGCGCTCGAGCTGGTTCCGGCAAGCATCGACGGCAAATGTCTCCAACAGCTAGTCGGCCTCGTTGGCAGCCTTGGTGAAATGCGAAGTTTACGCCGCGTTTCATCGCGTCATGCTCGCCTCGCCGTCGGTGCGGGCGCCACGTTCGCCGGCTTCGTTGCCGAAACGTACGTGGACTCGCGATAATTCTACCTGTACTTCGTTACTAAACGTTCGGCGTACCACGCCGGCCAGGGTTGCGACGGTGCCGAACTCGCGTACTGCTCGTCGAGCTCGACTAAGTCGCGCGTGAGATGACTGCGTATCGGCCGGCGCGCGAGTAACCGCGGAAGATCGGAGTGAGCGAGAAGCCAATCCGAGTAAAAGGTAGCCCAATCGTCGTCGTTGCCGTCGGTGTCGGAAAATACCATGTGGTGAATTTCGCCGACCTGATGCAGTAGTTCAGCGATCTTTGGCGCCGTGTCTGCGTTCACATCGCACTCCTATCGTAATGGTCGCCTTTGAGGTTCGAGCCTCCGCTCGCCGCCTCCGGCCTTCGATCCTGGGTGGTCGAAATCGCCGCCGGCGTCGCGGCTCATGCCCTGGCGAAGGCCGAGCCCGGCAGCCGTGCCGTTTCTATAGTTGCCATGTACCACCGGTTCGCGCTACGCTTGACGGTGAACACCTATGAAAACTCGCTCCGATATCCGTAACGTCGCTATCATCGCACACGTCGACCACGGCAAGACGACGTTGGTCGACGCCATGCTCAAGCAGAGCGGCGTCTTCAGAGAAGGCCAACACGTGGCGACGCGCGTCCTCGATTCCAACCCGCTGGAGCGGGAGCGCGGCATCACGATTCTCGCGAAGAATACCGCGGTCCGCCACGGCGACGTCAAGTTCAACATCGTCGACACGCCGGGTCACTCCGACTTCGGCGGCGAGGTCGAACGCGTGCTGCAAATGGTTCAAGGCGTCTTGCTGCTCGTGGACGCTGCCGAGGGCGTGATGCCGCAAACCCGGTTCGTTCTGCGCAAAGCGCTCGAGCTCGACCTGCGTGCAATCGTCGTCGTGAACAAGATCGATCGCAAAGATGCCCGCGCGCAAGAAGTCGTCAATCAGACCTTCGACCTTTTCGTCGATCTCGGCGCTAACGACGAGCAAGCCGATTTTCCCGTTCTTTTCACCAACGCAAAAGCCGGGATTGCCAAACGGTCGCTATCCGATAGCAGCGAAAACCTCGAGCCGCTCTTCGAAACGATCGTTTCGAAAGTCCCCGAAGCGCCATCGGAAGAGGGTCCGTTCCAGCTGCTGATCTCGGCGATCGATCACAACCCGTACGTCGGCCGCGTAGGAATCGGGCGCATCTTTCGGGGAACGTCTCGGCGCAACGATCCGATCGTGAAGATCGGGCGCGACGGCGTCGTGACTGGCGGTCTTCGGCTCACGACCCTGCTTACGTTCGCCGGCCTCGAGCGGATCGACGTAGAGGAAGCCGGTGCGGGCGACATCGTTTGCATCTCCGGAATCGACGACTTGAACATCGGCGACACGCTCGCCGACGCCTCCATGCCCGAGAGTATTCACGCCGTCGCGGTCGACGAACCCACCGTCTCGATGTTCTTCAGCGTCAACAACTCGCCGTTCGCCGGCAGAGAAGGACGTTTTCTGACGTCGCGCCAGATACGCGACCGCTTGATGCGCGAACTCGAATCGAACGTGGCGCTGCGGGTCACCGAGACCGCTTCGGCCGACACGTTCGAAGTGCGCGGACGCGGCGAACTGCACTTGGCGATTCTCATCGAAACGATGCGGCGCGAAGGGTACGAACTGGCGGTTTCAAAGCCGCAAGTTATCATAACGGAGCGCGACGGCAAACGCTGGGAACCGGTTGAGTACGTCGTCGTCGACGTGCCGGAAGCCTATGCCGGCGCTGTGATCGAAGCGCTCGGGCGGCGCAAGGCCGTGATGTCCAACATGCTCCCGGTTGGCGACGCCCAACGCCTGGAGTACACGATGCCGACGCGCGCGATCTTCGGGCTGCGCGGCGAACTACTCACCCTCACGCGAGGCACCGCAGTTCTTTCGCACACCTATTACGATCATCAGCCGTGGCAAGGAGAGCTGCCGGAGCGAAATGTCGGCGCCTTGGTAGCCAGCGAAACGGGGCGAACGACGGCCTACGCGCTGGCGGGCGTCGACCAGCGCGGCCGCTTCTTCGTCGGGCCGGGCATTGACGTCTATGAGGGGATGATCGTCGGACGCGCCAACGACGACAAGGACATCGCACTCAACGTCGCGCGCGAAAAGAAGATGACGAACATGCGCGCCGCGGGCTCAGACGACAACGTCAAGCTTGCTCCGCCCGACGAACTCTCGCTGGAGCGAGCGATCGAGTTCATCGAGGACGACGAACTGGTTGAAGTGACTCCGCAATCCATTCGATTGCGGAAGCGGCTCCTCGGCGAAACCGCCCGCCTTCGGCTCCGCAAGCGGGAAACGGTACCCTAGCCCTCGAGTTGACGCTCGAAATATTCCACGGTCGCCGCGTCGGCTTGCAGCCACGACGCGTAGCGAAGAAACCCGTGGATCTCGTTGGGAATGACGATCTCATCGAAGCGTACACCGGCGAGGCGCAGACGTTGGACGAGATCGACCATCTGATGGAACTCGACGTTCCGATCGTCGTCACCTTGGATGAGCAGGACCGGCGACTTCCAGGTGGCGATCGCCGAATCGGGCGACGATTCCCACGCCAGCTTCATCATCGCGCGCGTGTCGAACTGCTGGTACCGCTTGAGCTGCGGCGCCAATCCCCAGACGGAGTTGTCGATGTCGAGCGACCAATCGTGGACGCCGTGAAAGTCGACGCCCGCCTTGAAGATGTCCGAGTTACGAGCGAGCCCCAGCGCCGTCAGGTAGCCGCCATACGAGCCGCCCCAGACGCCGATGCGCCCAGGATCGACGCGGGGGTCGCTTTGCAAGTATCGCGCGCCTGCGACGACGTCCTGATATTCGGATGCACCCGTCGGCCCCCAACGCGCCGGAAAGTTAAAATCGTGGCCGTAACCAATGCCGCAGCGATAGTTCACCGAGAGCACGACGAATCCGCGGCTTGCCAGATATTGATTGACCGCGTAGGCGTTCGAGTAATAGTCCATGTAGTGCCAGTTCAGCAGCATCTGTCGAAACGGGCCGCCGTGCACGAAGATGACCGCCGGATGTTTGCCTGGCGTATTCGGCACGAAGAGTTGACCGAAGACCTTTTGGCCGTCTGCGGCTACGAACGACACCTCTCTGGGCGTCACGAGTTGTTCTGAAGGGAAATCGGCGGGGAGCCGATCCGCGTCGAGCGCGCGTTGTCGGCCCGGCGCCTGGTAAGGGATCACACCGAGTATCGTGTGTGAAGCCGAAGCTCTTTCGGGCATCGGTTGCTGAAGCGTAACCAGTAACGGAGCCAGGGCCGTCGAGCGGTTGTACGCAACGAGACCTCCCGCTAAAGCGACTGGACTCGTCTCGCTGCCGTCGCCGTGCGTCCATTGCTGCGTCCAAGCCATCGGCGGACAACGCATACCGCCCTCAACTTGACTGCCTCGACAAATCATTGGATGAAAGGAACCACCGCCGCGGAAAATCTGAAACAGAAAGATGTGGCGGCGGTCGTCATCGCCGGGCGTCCCCCCGGTATTGGCGGAATAGACGATGGATTGACGGTCAGGTGCGACGGAGACGTCCTCAACCATGAAGTGACCCGACGTCACGAGATGTGGCATTCCGCCGTCTGCCGATACGACGTACAGATGCGGCCAGTTATCTTGTTCGCTGCAAAAGAGAATGTCGCGCGCGCCGAACCACTCTAAGAGCGGGCCGCCGCCGCTCTGCGGCAGCGAATCTCGTGATGTATTCCCACTCGACCAAACGTTTCGCGCCGTTGCCTTTTGGACGTCAGCGACCCAAATCTGCCAGGGCGTCGGATTCCAATTCAACGGGTTCTGCGGCGGACCGCCGTCGCCGGGCAATCGAACGAACGCGATTTCTTTGCCGTCGGGCGACCAGCGGGGCATGAAGTCTTGCGACGTCGTCGGGTCCAGAAACTCGATCGGGGCCGCACCGTTGCGATAGATTCCGATGAAGCTGTGATCGGTTCGTGTCGAGACGAATGCGAGGGCCGAACCATCCGGCGACCAATGCAGCTCGGAGTCTTCTCCACGATCGAAGAAGAGCCGGCGCGCCGCGACGCTGCCGTCGATCGGCGCGACCATTACGGCGCCGCCGTTCGTAAAGACGACGCGTTTGCCATCGGGCGAAATCGCGGGCGCGTCGCCGTCACCGAGCAGCGCAGTGCCTCCTCCGCTCGTCGAAACCGACCAGACCTGCACTTGCGGTTGTGCCGGCATAGACGCGGGACCCGGCTGTAAGGGTACGGTCCAGTTCGCGTCGTGGTCCCCGCCGCGCACGTAGACGACGTGCGAGTCGTCGTTGGAGATGACGAGGTTGGTGAGTTCCTGACCATCGTCGGCGCCCGACGTGAAGAGCTGCGTCGGAACGAAATCGGGGCCACGCGCGAACCACAGCGTTCGCACGCCCTGCGTGTCGAGGGCGTACGCGATCGCCGTTCCGTTCGCGTCGCGAACCGGCGCCGAGGGAAACGGATAGCTCAGAACTTGGGCGAGGGTAAAAGCAGCGACCAGCACGCCTGCTCTCTTACGCCGTTGCGGCCACGCGCTCCCCGAGCGAAAAGGTGAGCTCGCCGCGATTCTCGTCGAAGCCTACGTCGACGGTCGCTCCGGGCTGGAGCTCCCCCGACAGAATCTTACGGCCCAGCGGCGTTTCGAGCTCCTTCTGAATCGTCCGTTTGAGCGGGCGCGCGCCGTAGTGCGGATCGTATCCCACCTTTACGATGTGCCGTTTCGCCGCGTCCGAGAGCACGAGCGTGATCCGGCGCTCCGCCAAGCGCTGCCGCAAACGCATCAGTTGCAGATCGACGATCGTCAACAGCTCGTCTTCGGTGAGCGCGTGGAATACGATGATCTCGTCGACCCGATTGAGGAACTCCGGGCGGAAGTGCTGGCGCAGCTCGTCGAGCACGGTCGCGCGCATGATCGCGTACTCCGCGCCATCGAACGATCCGTGATAATCGAGGATCCGATGGCTGCCGATATTCGAGGTCATGATGACGATCGTGTTCTTGAAATCGACCGTGTGTCCCTGACCGTCCGTTAAACGTCCGTCGTCGAGGATCTGCAGAAAGACGTTGAAGACGTCGGGGTGCGCCTTCTCGACTTCGTCAAATAGGATCACCGAGTACGGACGCCGGCGCACCGCTTCGGTAAGCTGGCCGCCCTCTTCGAACCCGATATATCCCGGCGGCGCACCGAGCAATCGCGCGACGGTATGTTTCTCCTGGTACTCGGACATATCGATGCGAATCAAGGCGCGCTCGTCGTCGAAGAGATACTCGGCAAGCGCGCGAGCGAGTTCCGTCTTGCCCACCCCCGTAGGTCCCAGAAAAATAAACGAGCCGATCGGCCGATTGGGATCGGCCAGACCGGAGCGCGAGCGCAGAACCGCTTCGGCGACGGCGTCGACCGCCTCGTTCTGACCGACGACGCGCTGATGCAGCTCGTCTTCGAGATGCAGCAGTTTCTGTTTCTCGCCTTCCAGCAGTTTGGTAACCGGAATGCCCGTCCAGCGCGCGATCACTCCGGCGATGTCGTCTTCATCCACCTCTTCCTTGGAAAGCCGCGCTCCGTCTTTATGGGCCAGTCGCTCTTCCTCCGTCGCTAACTCTTTTTGCAACTGGGCAAGGGTGCCGTACCGAAGCTCGGCAACGCGGTTGAGATCGTACTGACGCTCCGCCTGTTCGATCTGGATCTTTGTATCCTCGATCTGCTCGCGAATTTGCCGCAGCTTGACTGCCGCATTCTTCTCGGCATCCCAACGCACGCGAAGTTTCGCCTGATCCTCCCGCAGCGTCGCCAACTCTTTTTCCAGCTCCTCCAAACGGCGACGGCTCGCGCTGTCGTCCTCCTTGCGCAAAGCTTCACGTTCGATCTCGAGCTGCATGACGCGGCGCGAGACCTCGTCGAGCTCTTGCGGCATCGAGTCGATCTCCGTGCGCAGCTTTGCGGCGGCCTCATCGACGAGATCGATCGCCTTGTCGGGCAAAAATCGGTCGGTGATGTAACGATTGCTCAGCGTAGCGGCCGCGACGAGAGCCGCATCCTTGATACGAACGCCATGGTGCGCCTCGTACTTCTCTTTGAGTCCACGCAAGATCGAGATCGTGTCTTCGACGCTGGGCTGATCGATCATTACGGGCTGGAAGCGCCGTTCCAAAGCCGCATCCTTTTCGATGTACTTTCGGTACTCGTCCAGCGTCGTCGCCCCGATCATGTGCAGCTCGCCACGGGCGAGCATCGGTTTGAGCAGATTGCCGGCATCCATGGCCCCCTCGGCTTTTCCCGCTCCAACGACCGTATGCAGTTCGTCGACAAAGAGAATGATCCGGCCCTCCGAGCCGGCGACGTCCTTAAGTACCGCTTTGAGCCGCTCTTCGAACTCTCCGCGATACTTTGCACCGGCGATCAGCGCGCCCATGTCGAGCGAAACGATCCGTTTATTTTTGAGACCTTCGGGGACGTCGCCGCGCACGATGCGCTGCGCCAGTCCTTCGACGATGGCAGTCTTGCCGACGCCGGGATCACCGATGAGCACCGGGTTGTTCTTGGTCCGGCGCGAGAGCACTTGAACGATGCGGCGAACTTCTTCGTCGCGCCCAATTACCGGATCGAGTTTGCCGCGCTCGGCTTCGAGCGTCAAATCGCGACCATATCGCTCGAGCGATTTGTACGTGCCCTCGGGATCTTTGGTCGTCACGCGCTGGTTGCCGCGCACGTCGCGTAACGCTTGGAGCAGTTTATCTTTTGTCAGACCGGCATCTCGCAGGAGCCGGCCGGCTGCGACGGAGGATTGCGCCATGGCCAGAAGCACGTGTTCGACCGAGACGTAGTCGTCTTGCAGCGCTTTGGCCTCGTTTTCCGCGCCGCTCATGATTCGCGCCAGCTCCGGCGATAGCGTTACCTGGGCCGAGTCGGCACCCGCGCCGCTCAGGCGTGGAAGCTTCCCAATCGCCTCGTCGACTCGGCGCGCGAGCGCCTTGGGATCGGCACCGGCCTTCGCCACGATATCGGGGGCAATGCCCCGCTCCTGTTCGAGCAAGGCCGCCAGCAAATGCTCGGGCGCCGTCTGCGTGTTGTGTTCGTGGAGGGCGCGTGCATAGGCGGCGTTAAGCGCGTCGCCGACACGCTCCGTCATCTTCTCTACATTCATGTTTCGATTATAAGACAAGGCAAGGTGACACGGTAGTTGGAGGAGAGACCGCCGGGAGCCTGGTCGCACCGAAGGAGGGAGCCGGCCGAAGCCGTAAGGCGGCGGTCGGATGCTCGACATCGCTAGCGGCGCAGTACGCGCCTATTACTTGTTTGACGTCGCCGACACCATCGATCTGGCTAAGACCAGCGCCCTCGGCGTCGAGAGCCGCGCGCCTGCCGCATTGCCGCTTCGCTTACACGCGCCCCCATATCTTCAGTTTCCGGTCCCGCCGCTCGTCGCAAACTTGCCGGAGGCCGATTTCGACGGCCTGCGTTGCTCGGTACGGCTGAAGATGTACGACTACGGCGTCGTTTCGCTGCGGTTGAGTTTTTCTGCCCGCGGCACCTGGAACGACCTTATGTCGATCGCCGAACGCGCGCGCAGCGACGAGTCGATCGCGCGCTTCGCCGAATCGACTGCCGGGCGCATTTGCGACGAATACGCCCACGCCTTGGACGACCGTCATGCCGCCCTGATTGAGGATTATCTGATCGTCGAGATCGACCGCTTCGAGGAACCGGTCGACGCGGAGAGCCTTTTGGACGATCATTCCGCCGCACTCGCGGGCCTCTTACTCGGCGAGCGCAAACGGCTCGCCGCGACCGAGGCCGAAGAGGCCTTGCGAATGCGCTTCTCCTATCACGAGGACGACTTGACGATCGTGCAATGGGACACCGCTTTCGTCTACGACCGCAAGGAGAGCGCCCGCGCCATCGAAGATATTTTGGAGTTTGCAAACTCGCAGCTCCTCGAGCTGCGTACCTACGATGCGCTGCTCGACACGGAGCTCGACGGCATCTACAAAATGCAGCCCGGTGGTCCGCCACGGTCGCTGCGAGGGCAGCGTGAGGCCGAACAGGCCGCCACGCTGCGATATTTAATCGTCGATGTCCTCGAGTTGACGGATCGCTCGAGCAACGCGCTCAAAGTCGTCGGCGACGCGTACTACGCGCGCATCTACCGGGCGGCTGCGACGCGGCTGGGACTATCGGATTGGCAGCGCCAGATCGACACCAAGCTTGCGAGCGTCGGCGAGATGTACCGTTTCTTTAGCGATCAATCGCGTAGCCGGCGCGATCAGTTCCTCGAGGTGACGATCGTCGCGCTGGTCGCAATCGAGGTCGTCATCGGCATCCTGACGCTACTGCACCTCTAGCGTTCGTTTCCTACGGACACGCGGGCCAGCGCGTTTGCGTCGAGTACGGCGACGCGATCACGCAGCTCCTCGGCTGGGGCGGAATCAACGGCGGCGGAAGCTTCACTTTGACCGGCAGCAGCAGCTTCTCGGCATCTTTATTCCACGTATTGCCCGTCAGCTTCACGGGATCGCAACCTCCTCCGTTCCAAAAACCCGACTGCGTGCCGTCTCTTCGAACTTCGGTTGCAACGTTGTCGGAAAGGGTAACCGGTCCACAGCTAACGCCCTCGTACTGATTCCAGACGTAGATCGCGGTGTTTCCCGCGCCTCCTACGGGATTTCGATTGATGACGCGATTGCGCTTCACGACCTGCGTTGCCCCACTCGCGATGCCGATCCCGCATTCCCCGGAGTTGACGACCCGGTTATCGATAAACCGCACATCATTCGCGCCCTCATCAGCAATGAGTCCGCAGCCCGATGCGCTATGGCCGCCGGTAACGTAGTTCCCTTGGGCGACGAAATTCGTGCCCTTCCCGAAATTGATCGAATCTTCTTGATCGTCCGGATATACGAAGCGTCGGGTGTCGCGACTGCTCAGCGTATAATTGTTCCGGACCACGACGTTGCGTGCGTTCCAGGCTTGCACGTTTTGACCGCGCGGGAATGGCCCGCGAGGATTGAGAAGGAAGTTTCCTACGACGGTCAGGTTGGAAACGCCCTGCGGCGCCTCGACGTTCGACTCGCCGTACGCGATCACGTCGCCTTGTATGACGACGTCGGAAGCGTTCTCGAGGAGAACTCCGTCGTTGCGATCGCAGCATCCCTTACTGCGCGTTTGCGGGTGGATGAAGCTGTCGTAGATTCGAACGGTATTGCTGCCGTTCACGACGATGCCGTTTCCGCCGCACGGCCCGATGTCCGATGTCTCAATGGTGATGTCGGAGGAATCCGTAACCTCAAGACAATCACGCGCTCCGGAGACGATTTGCAAACCTTTGTAGACTCGACCGTGCTGGTTTCTGATGACGATCGGGCCGCCAACCAAAGGCCGGACCGCCGGCGAAACCGGGTTGAACGTTTGAGTGCAAGCCGATGCTATCGACGCCAGGAGAGTCAACAGAAGCAAAGAGCGCGTACTCATCCTAGATAGGTTCGACAGATTCGTGGCGAACCTCGCTACGGTGAGTACCGGTAGCTGGGTTCCGATTCCCGACACGCATCGCATCGTCTGGCCTGGAACGACCCCAGCGGCAGAGGTGGCGGATGGCGATGTTTGGCTCACTGCATGGCTGCGTCCGCGCAGCGGAGGCGAGCTCGATGTCGAGCGCGCGCGCGCTCTCGGCGCGACGCTGCCTTCGGGCCGCGCGTACACGAGCCGCACCGACCTTGCGGCGCAAACGACGTCCGACCCAAAAGACGTCGACGTCTTGCAGCGTTATTGCGCGAGCTACGGCATCGAGGTCGTGGCGACACACTGGCGGTCGATCGTCTTGAGCGGACCGATACGCAAACTCATCGAGGCTTTCGGAGTGACGGCTGCAATCTATGAAACATCCGACGGGCGGCGCTTCCGGCTTCGTACGGAGTCCTTGCACGCGCCTCCCGAGATCGCCGCAATACTTCGCGGCCTTTTTGGCATCCACCAGTGGCCGCGTTCGCATGCGGTCGGCACGCTGCACGGCGACGTGACTCCGCTCTCCGCGCATGAGGTGGCGGCCCGCTACGAGCTCCCCGATGCGGACGGTTCTGGCCAAACCGTCGGCGTTTTGCAGCTGCGCGGCGTCTTCAGGCCCGACGATTTCACGAAGTGCATGCAGGATCAGGGCGTGGCGGCGAAGCTCCCCACCGTTAGACGCACCGATAACGCCGAGCTTACACACGATATCGAGACCGCGAAGGACGTCGAGTCGGCCATCGACACGCAGATCGTGGGAGCGCTGGCACCCGCGGCGCAGATCGTCATCTATGCGGCGCCGGACGACGAGCGCGGCGTCCTCGACGCCATCCGCACTGCGCTGTTCGATGACGAAAACCGCCCATCGATTCTTTCGATCAGTTTCGGATTTCCCGAGTTCTTGTGGACGCCGGTCGCGCTGGCGATTCTCGACGAGCTCTTCACGGTTGCCGCGCTGCTTGGCGTCAGCATTTTCTGCGCGTCGGGCGACAACGGAGCCGAGATGGATTACGACGGTAAACCCCACGTCCTCGCTCCGGCGTCGAGTCCCTTCGCGCATGCCTGCGGCGCGACGGATATCTCGACCGGCTTAGAGATCGCCTGGAACAAAACGGGCGGTGGATTCAGCGAACGCTTCGGCGTTCCACCTTGGCAAGGCGCGGCAACTTCGGTTGCCGCCGGTTATGACGTCACGCCTGGGCGCGGCCTTCCCGATTTCGCAGCCCAGGTCGTGCCGGGTTACGCGGTGGTCTTTGAAGGCACGAAGTTCGCGATGGGCGGGACGAGCACGGTCGCGCCGATGTGGGCGGCACTTGCCGCACGGCTCAACCAGCGCCTTGGCCATTCAATCGGATTCTTCGCGCCGCTACTTTACGGAGCAGCGGGGAATTCGATTTTTCGCGACGTGACGGCTGGAGGCAACGACCGATACCATAGCAGCGCTGGATGGAATCCCTGCGCCGGACTGGGCGTCCCGATTGGCAGCGCCATCGAGCGGGTCCTTGGGGGATCCGGCTCTTAGCAGGTCAGATGCCGACGCATCCCAGCGCGTCGTCATGGAATGCCTGAGCCGCGGCCTTGTACTTGCCGACGGCTTGCGACAGACGCGCCTTGTCGCACCCCGGCATTGCCATCAGCTTCTGATGGAGGTCGTCGATCGAGCGTTTGTGCGCTTCGAGAGCGGCGGCCGCATCTGCCTTTGCATCGGACATGCTACGTTACTCCTTTCGGCGGCGATGCCGCCCAGTTGCTCGTAAGCTCGTGTATCGCCGCGGCATGGGCGAGCGCCTGCTCTTCGGTTAGGGACGCTCCCTCGTTCATCCGGCGCGCGAGCTCGTCGGCGGAGTAGACTTCACGAAGTAGCGCGATGAGACGCTCGTATCCGGAACGCTCGGTATATTGTCGCACCTCACCCCGCGAACCGTACGCAGCGTCGGTGAAGCCGACTAGCGCGGCCGCGCGCTCGTGGTCTGCAAGCAGCGCAGCGAGCAAAGCGTGATTCTCGAGCGCCATGTGCAGCCACCCGGAGTGGGATCTGTTGTGCAGGTCGAGAGTGTCACGCAAATGGTCGCGAGCCGCGTCGACGTCTCCACCGGCCATGGCGTAGGCTGCAAGATTTGAGGACAACAGCACGAGATAAACGGAGTTGAGAGCGGCGTACGTATTCTCGGCCTGACGAGCTGCGGTGCGGGCGCGCTCGATGTGTCCGGTCGCAAACTCGAGCTCGCCGAGGTTTAGCAGCGCGCTCGCGTGCGCCTCGCTTCCCGGCCGCTCCAACCGTACGACTTCTGAGAACCGCCGGCGCGCAAGATCGATTTCGCCTCGCTGGAGATCGGTGACCGCCCATATGCGCAGAACCGTATTTGCCGTAATTCGCGAAAGCGACTCGGGGCTTTCATACGCCTCGCTCAGCTCGCGCTCGGCTTCGTCGAAGCGCCCCGCCGATCGGTAACAAGCGCCTAACGTAGCTAACGCGCGAGCGATCTCGTTTGCGTCGCTCGTCGCGCGCGCAACCTCGACCGCTTGCATCGCGGTGCGCTCGCAGGTTGCGACCGGTTGGCCGACCTGATACTCGAGGACCGCGTAATGCCGAAGAATGCGCGAGTGGACGAACGAATCCGGCATCTCATTAACAAGCTCCGCCGCGTGCTCGTACCAGCGAAGCGCTTCTTGCGCATTCGTAATGAGTTCGGGCCACTCCATATCGGCCAGCAGTGAAAGTCCGACCGCCCCGTCGCTCCCTTGAAATATCGTCCACTCGATCGCGGCGCGAAGGTTATCGATCTCTGGGCCGAGCTGCCGCCGCCACTGCGCGTCTTCCAGCGCGTCGACGAGCGGCTGAAGTTCTCGCACAAACCCGGCATAGAATCGCGCGTGTCTTCCTGCAATTGTTTTCGCTTCGCCCGCTTCGCGCAAGCGTTCGAGCGCGTACTCTCGAATCGAAAAAAGCATTCGATAGCGCCGGTCGTCACCGTGCTCCTCGGTCGAGACGAGCGATTTGTCGACAAGCGCGGAGAGCGCGTCGAGCATCTCCAAATCGTCGGCGACGCCTTCCTCGTTGCAGACCGCGGCTGCGGCTTGCAACGTCCAGCCGCCGGCGAAAAATGACAGACGCCTAAAGAGTGCGCGCTCCGGCTCGTCGAGCAGATCGAAGCTCCAATCGATCGTGGCCCGCAGCGTCTGCTGGCGCGGCAGCGCGCTACGGTCGCCGGCGGTGAGGACGCGAAAGCGTTCGTCGAGCCGCTGCGCCAGCTGCTGCGGCGAGAGCACTTTGATCCGTGCTGCGGCGAGCTCAATCGCCAATGGGAGGCCGTCCAACCGGCGGCAGATGTCCGCAACGAACCGCGCGTTTTCATCGGCGGGCACGTAGCGCGCGTCCGAGGCACGCGCGCGATCGGTGAAAAGCGCCGTCGCCGCCGGCAGACTTAATGAGGGCAGCCGGAAGACGTGTTCGCCGGCGATGCTCAAGTTTTCGCGACTGGTTGCCAGAACGCTCACGCCCGCGCCGCCGCGCAAGATGCCGGCGACGACGCGGCGCACATCGTCGATCACGTGTTCGCAGTTATCGAGAATCAAAAGGAGTCGCCGGGGTTCGAGAAAGGTCAGCAGGGTCGCCAGTAGCGGGTGATTGGGCACTTCTCGCACGCCGAGCGTTTGCGCGATCTCGGCAACGACCAGCGAGGGGTCGGAAAGCGGCGCCAGGTCGATCAGCCAGACACCATCGACGAAACGGTCGAGAAGTTCCGCGCCAGTTTGGATCGCGCAACGCGTCTTGCCGGAGCCGCCCGCTCCGACCAGCGTCACCAGACGGTGTTGCTCCAGCAGCGCTTCGATCTCCGGAAGCTCGTTCTCGCGGCCCACAAAAGACGTGATCTGCTGCGGCAGGTTATTTGGCATATGCTCGATCGAGCGAAGCGCGGGGAAGCTTTCGATCAGACCGGGCGCAACGAGCTGATAGACGCGTTCGGCGCGGGTTAGATCCTTGAGCCGATGTGCGCCGAGATCGCGCAGATCGCTTTGCGGGGGCATCGCATCCTGCACGAGGTCGGCCGCTGCGCGTGAGACGAGCACCTGCCCACCATGACCGATTGCCAGCAAGCGCGCCGCCCGATTAACGGCAGACCCGAGGTAGTCGCCGTCGCGTTCTTCCACGTGCCCGGTATGCAGCGCCATGCGCACCAGCAGGCCATCGACGCTCGAAAAATCCTCTTCGGACAACGCCTGCTGTGCGGCGCGCGCTGCCGCCAAGGCGGTAGTCGCCATTCCAAACGCGCAGCAAAACGCGTCGCCGACGGTCTTGAAAACGTATCCGCCATGCGACTCGATTGCGTCGCGCACCAGAGCATTGTGACGCGCTAACGCGACGCCCATCGCATCGGGCCGGCGTTCCCATCGCTGGGTACTTCCTTCGATGTCGGTGAACAGAAACGTCACCGTACCGCCGGGTCGAGCAGAAGTCCGCGATTCCATGCTCTACGATACCGTCTTTCGCAGCGTTCGATAGTCGCCGCTCCGAATCGTCACGCCACGGCCGTCGAGCCATTCGAGCAACGGAACGGCGTACTTACGCGAGGTCCCGAGAAGGTCGCGGAAGTCCGCCGCCGTCATGCGCCCATTTTCGTTCAAGTTGGCTACTACGAGCGCGCGAACGCTGCCAATCTGAGAACCGCGATAGAGATCCTCGCCAACCTTCACCAGCGCCCCGCGCGCGAGCATCGTATCGAATGCTTTGGAGATGCCGGTCAGGTGGGCGAGCTTGACGGCAGCCACCGCCCCTGCAAAGGAAATCGGCAAGAACGGGTGACCTTCGTCGACGGGAACGAGGTTGTCGAAAAACGCTCGCTGCTCCGCAGTCAGCGACGGCCGATAGCCGAGCGCCGCAAAGTAACCGCTGCGGTTGACGAGCCTTCCCTCTTCGACGAAATGTCCGAGGACCCGCACGAGCAGGGTTTCGGGCACTCCAAGCGCGCGAGAGAGCGCGATAGAGGTTACTCCCATTGCCCAGGGCTCATCGCGATGCGCGTTATCGAGCTGGGCGAGCGCGCGAACGAGTAATGACGACGCCACCGCCGCGCTCATGTAGGCGCGCGGCCTCGAAACCGCGACGACGTCGCCCCGTTCGACGAGCCGCTCGAGGGCGCACAGCGTGGCCGCTTCGCGCAGATTAGCGGCAACCGCAATCTCTGCCGGCTCGACGGCGGCGAGGCCGCGATCGTTCAGCACCCCGAATACCAGCGCTTCGTCGGGGCCTTCTTTTTCGCCGGTGTTTGGCGACTCCGCACCTTCGACGTACCCGCCGCCAAGTAACGTCATCGGCGACGGACGCCGCAAAACAAAGCGAACGCCGGGAAACGCGACGACCGGCTCCCGCAGCTGCAGCGTGGCGTGTGCCGCCCGGCCGGATTCCGGCGGCTCCTCCGCGACGAGCGTGCCGAGCACTTCGGCCGAGCCGATGTAGGCTCGGACCGGCGTGCGACGGCGTAACAGCGACAGTGCGCCTTCAAGCGGAGTGAAACTTACGGCGAACCTTTGGCCCGCCGAGAACTCTTGGCCGACGATGGCCTGACCGCGAGCGATCCCGCGGCGGTCGATGCCCGAAAGATTCAGCGCGACGCGCGAGCCAGCCTCAACTCGATTTCGAACCGATCCGAAAACGCCGATGCTGCGAACCTGCGCCAACGTACCACCGGGCTCGAGTTTGAGAGCGTCGCTAGTCTCAATCGTACCTTGCATGAGCGTGCCGGTTACGACCGTTCCGAGGCCAGGCAAGGTAAAGACGCGATCGACCGGCAGGTAGACCGGCGCGGCGTAATTGCGCCGCGGCATCTCCGCAAGCTCTCGATGCAACAGCCGCCGCAACGAGTCGATATTCTCGCCGGTCACAGCGGAGACGGGCAAGATGGGCACGCCCGCTGCAATGGTTCCGCCGAGCTGCTGCTCGATGCGCCGGTATGCGTCTTCGCGTTGCCCCGCTTCTATCAGATCGATCCTGCTGGCAACGACGATGATGCGCCGCACGTCGAGAAACTGCAGGATCGCGAGATGCTCGAGCGTCTGCGGCATGACCCCCTCGCCGGCGTCCACGACGAGCAGCAAGAGTTCCATCCCGGCAGCACCCGCCAGCATATTGTGCAGGAAGCGCTCGTGCCCCGGCACATCGACGATGCCACCCTCGGATCCGTCGTCGAAACGCAGATGGGCGAAGCCGAGATCGAGCGTCATGCCTCGCCTCCGCTCTTGCTCCCAGCGATCGGGGTTCGTTCCGGTCAGCGCCTCGACGAGCGCTGATTTTCCGTGATCGACGTGTCCCGCCGTTCCAACGACGTGCATTAGGGGACTAGGAACCGGCCGGGAAACGTACCCGGATGCGGTAATCCGCCAGAATCTCGCCGGCCGCGCGGAAACCAGACTCTGCGCCGCCTTCCATGAAGCCTTGGTACGCGACCGACGTATGCTCGCCGGCAAAGTGCACGCGACCTTGCCGGCGTGCTTCGTGTCCGGCAATCGTCGTGCATTGACCGACGAGCCAGCACGAGTAGCTCGCCAAAATGTTCGGATCGGCTTGCGCATTGCCGAAGGTCGCTTTACCGTTCCAGGCTGCGGCGACACCCGGCCAGATTCGATCCAGTTGTTCGAAGAACTCACGCGCGTGACGACCCACGGCGGCCGAATCCTCGATGCGCGCGTACGGCATCGGCGGCGTGTCGAGCATCCCCGGCGCTCCCGCGGTGAAGGCTTCGATCAAGCCGTCGACGCCACGCTGTCCCAGGGAAAAATCGAGCGCGCTCTGCACTCGCAACGTCGTCCAGATCTGTCCCGTCGTCGGCTCGGGCCAGGGGTGCGAACGCCGCATCCAGGCGCGGGTGTCGAACTGCAGATGCAGCTTCGTGTGATAACCGTAGCCAAGATTCTCGATGGCGTTGACCTTCGCGGAATCGAAGTTCGCACCGGAGTAGTCGAGAGCGCGCAATGCGATAAACGGAAGCGCCAGCACGACCCGATCGGCAGAGACCGTTTCGGTCGATCCGAGATGATCGAATCGGAGCTCGTACGATCCACTGCGGTTGCGGCGAAGGCCGAGAAGGCGGCGATCGAGCCGAATGCTGCCGGCCGGAAGCGAGGCGGCAATTGCCTCGGGAAGCGCCTGGCTCCCGTCGGCTAAGATATAACGCTGGTCGGAATACCCGAGTACGTTCAGTTCGTGATTTTGCGCATACCAGCGTTGCTGGCCGAGCTGCATCACCAAATTGAGCGCGCTGAGCTCCTCGATTCCGCGACCGTACTCATTGCGATACGATTGCGCGATCAACCGTCCAAGCTGTCCGTCCAGACCGCTGGGAACGTATTGTTCGATCCATTCGCGCATGTTCATCGCGTCCAGCCGGCGAGCAGTCGGCGTTGCCGTGGCATACGTCGTCAGCGGGTCGACGCGAGCCAGCTGCGCCTGCAGTATGGGGTAGATCTCGGCGAAGTCCCGGTCGGCCTCGGTCATCGGATAATACCGCCCGTCGAGATAGCACGTATCGCGCGCGCCGGGCGGACGACCCGCGTACGTATCGAGCAACCGCAGATTGAATCGGCGAGCGAGGCCGCGAATGTTGAGATGGAGCGAATCGACCATCGCGCCGCACCACTCGGTATGCTGGTCCTGTGCCCAGTAGCGCCGTTCCGAATGCATTCTGCCGCCAACGCGCGCAGCCGACTCGTAGACGATGGCGTCGATTCCGGCGTCGCGAAGACGAAGCGCCGTCACCAACCCCGCAATTCCCGCGCCCACGATCGCAACGCGCTCGCGCTCGCGCGCCGCAGAGGTCGCGCAAGCCGCAAACTCCGGCACCGCCGCCGCCCCAAGCGCGGCGACTCCCAGCTTTACGACGAAGTCGCGCCGTTTCACCGCTTACTCACTTGTTTTCCTTCGACAGAGCCTGTCCTGAGCTTGTCGAAGGGTCAGGATGACAGTTCCTTAGGATGACACTACAACTTGACGTTCAAGTCGGCAAAGAAACCGAAGGGCTGCAGAACCGACGAGATGCCGACCTCGGTAATGTTGTAGAACGTTCCATAGGGATAGCGCAGTTGTACGGGTGGATTCCTGACGAAGTTTCCCGACGGCGCGAGAATATTGGAAGGGAGATTCGAGTAGACGCACGTCACCGAGTTGTCCCAAACAAAGCCGTGCTGGAAGCAATGATTGTAGAGATTGACGGCTTGCAGCGTCAGCGTCACGTTCGGCGTCAAGTCGTAGCTCGTTTGCAGATTAAGCGAAAGCTGTGAGGGCTGCATGAAGGCGCCGAGATTGTCGAAATGCCCGCTATACGGATCGGGAAGGAAGATCGCGCCGATCGTGCCTCCGGGACAACTGACTCCCGGCGTCAACGGCGTCTTGCCGGGCTGCGACGAGCACGATTGCGGCACGTATCCCGGCCAAACCAGCGGCGACCCGTAGTTGGAGCCGTTCTCATAATGCAGTGACGGCGTAAGCGCGTACCGTCCGTGGCGATAGTTTACGATCAACGAGGCGACATCGGGCACTTCATAGCCGTTGGCGGCATTGAACGCACTCGGGATTACGTCGTACGGCGTGTACCAGGCGCCGGTGTCGAAGAGCGGTTGCAGGGCACTTCGGTAGTAAGGATTGGCTATCTTTAACGTGCCTTGGTTCTTCGTCCCGGATTGCGTGTTCCGCAGAATCGGCGCCGCGTTGCCGGAGTCGGTACCGTCTCCACAGGCCTGCCAGTTCGCCGAGTTTCTCGTCACGCCGGCGCACGCCGACGTGTACGAGTTGTAGAGCTCGATCTGTGCGTTGAGCGCGTCGATGACGCTCACACCGTTGATCGGGTTGAAACGTATTTGGTTCTCCGTATGGGTATAGGAGAGAATCTCCGAGAGACCGTCCCGGTTGAAGTCGCCGTATTGCAGCGAGAACTCGGCGCCGTACGAACGCTGCGTCCCCACGTTGAGGCCCGCTAACGTTCCCTCCACCGGATTGATCGCCTGAAATTGGAGCTGGTTGCTCGTATCGCGATAGAACGGCGTCACCTTATACGAGAGCTTCGTGCCACGCACGTGCTTCTCGAGTGAAAGGTCGAAGTTGTCCGACGTATCGGGGTAGATGTCGTGGTCGGGCGTGTGGTACCCGTACGGATAGAACTGCGCGATGAACGACGCGAGGTTCTGCTGATAGGTGTTGTATTGGTAGTACGACGAGCCTTCGGCGCGCGCGTACTTGCCCGCCGATCCGCGAATGACGGTGTCGGGATCGAGCGTATACGTGAAAGAGGCGCGCGGTTCGAAGACGTTGGCGACCTGCGTGCCTGCGCCGACGTTGTAGAGACCGGCGCCGGGAACGCTCATCGCTTCGAAGCCGGGCGCGCAGCTGTCGAAATCTTTCTCTTTGGAATTCCAAGTCCACTGCGGCGCTTGGCCAGGGGCGCCGCAATGCTCGTCGTTATATGCGTCGAACCAGAACTGGCGCGCCGGATAACCATCTTCCAAGTTGTTGGTGTCGTAGGCAAATCGATCGAAGCGCGCGCCAATATTGACGACGATTCGGTCGTTGGGCTCCCATACGTCGGTCAACGCCGCCGAGCCGAACCGCGGCGTCACGTTGTCGACCTGGGCGCTCTCGCCGTTCTCGGTCATCATCCAGCGAGCGCCGGCACGAGCCGCCGGCGTGTTGGACGGTGCATACCCGGGCGTCAAGTTGAAATCGTACGTACCCTCACCCGGATAGCAGCCGGCCGGCGACAAGCACCCGCCCTGGCTCCCCGCAGCGAAACAACTCCACGGTTGACCGGTCTTATAGTTATAGCACTTGCCGTTGGGCGTGCCGTAACTCGAAAGAATCGTGCCGAGTCCGGTCGGCGCGAGGCTCGTCGTCGAGGGATCGGTCGAGGAAAATCCCGCGTTGTACGTTTGGAGCTTTTGCGTCAGGTATGAGGCTTCGGCGGTGATCAGATGTTTCGAGGAGAGTTGATTGGAGTAAATCGCCGTCGTGCCGTAGCCGTGCTCGAGCACTTCGTAATCCGCCGGGTCCGAACCGAAGACGAGCTGCGCACTGTTCGGCCCGTTGATGAACCAGTCCGAATACGCGCCGTAGACGAGCGCGCGCAGATACGAGTGCGAGTCGAAGTTTTTCTGGTATTGCAGCTTTTCGATCGAGTACCCGTTGTAGTTGCCGTCGCGGTCGCTGGGGTCGACCGGCGATCCGGCAGTACGGTCGGCGGGGCTGCTTGGAAAGAAGCCGGTCACGACGTCCTTCGCGACGGGAGTCTGCATCAGGGGGCCGCCATAATACAGCGAATCCAGGTATGGCATCGGATAGCCAATGCCGGTCTTTTTGCCGACGAGCGGCGTATAACCGATGTCGTTCGCAGAGCTATAGAATTGCGCGGCGATGCCGCCCGTCACGTAAAGCACCTGCACGTCGTCGCGTAGTCCCGAGTCGCGGTGCGGAATGCCGATATGCAGATTGATCACGTTCTCGCGATCGAAGTCCGCCGCTTGCGCGTAGCTATATCCCGGCTGCGCGATAAAGCCATAGTTCGGGGCTTTTCCCCCCGACCCGTCGAGAATATTGTAGACGTTGTTGTTGCTCGGAACTTGGAGCGGATAGAAATAGAGCGGCTCGCTGACGCCGCCGAACTGGTCTCCATAGCGAAACGTTTGATTCGTACCCGACAGCCCCACGTAATAGGAGAACATGCGGTCGGGCGTCGCTCCGGCGACTTCGACGGTGGCTTGATGGTAGAAGGCCGGCCCGCCGATGCCGACGTCGGCGCTCGCATAGCCGGGAAAAGTTCCCGTCTTGATGACTTGATTGATGTAGCCCGCGAGTCCGGACGAGTTTGAGGTCGCGGGGGTGCCGCCCGTATAGACCTGTACCTCCTGATTACCCAGCGACGTCAACGTCGCAATCGGCGCGAGGTCCGACTGGCGCGTCGTCGAGATGCCATCGAACTCGTACGCGACTTGATCCACGTCGCCGCCGCGAATGTAGACGCTCTGGTACCAGCCTTGCTGGTTCGACGGAATGTTGACGCCAGGGGCACTGGCGATCGCGCCGTAGGCTTGCGTCAACGAACCGGAACCCGAGAGCGTCGAGGCCGCCTTCTGCCCGGCAGAGTTGATCGAAAAGACGTCGCTGGTTACGCCCGAGTGCACCAACGACTGCACCGAACGCGAGGTCGTTCGCGCGATCGTCCTCAGCGTCTTTTGCAGGCTAAGCGCGACGGTCGCCGACTGATCGGCAACGATCGTGATACCCGGCTGGGATTGCGGGTCGTAGCCGGGCTTTGACGCGTTGACCGTGTAAGTGTCGGGCTGCAGCGATATGAACGAGAACGCGCCGGCAGAGTCGCAAACGGCTTGCGCCGTTTGCGAGGGCGAAACGACGGTAACGACTGCCCCGGCGATGGGCGCACTGGTTGCCGCGTCGACCACCCGGCCACGCAAGGTACCCGTCGTTCCGGCTCTCGCTCCGATAGGCATGGCAACCAGGATGACGAGCGCAACGATTCGCTTGAGCACGTGCCTCCTCGACGGCCAACCAGGGCCTCTAAAGAAGAGCGCCTTTACATGCGCCGAATGTAACTTCCTCGCCAGCTCCAGAAACACAGTGAGGCTTTGAACACCGTTACGCAGTCATCGCTCGAACAGCGCCGCCACGACAACGTCGCGCGCGGCGTCGCGACCGCCCATCCGATCTGGGTGGAACGCGCGGCCGGTGCGCTGCTATGGGACCGCGACGGCCGTCGCTACCTCGACTTTGCCGGAGGAATCGGCACGCTCAACGCCGGCCATACGCACCCGAAAGTCGTCGCGGCGATCGCCGAGCAGGCTTCCCGTTTCACTCACACCTGTTTTCAAGTCGCAATGTACGAGCCGTATCTTCGCGTGGCCGAAGAGCTCAACCGGCGAGCGCCCGGTGTGGCTCCCAAAAAGACGCTCCTGTTGTCGACCGGCGCCGAAGCGACCGAGAACGCGATCAAGATTGCGCGCGAGTATACACGCCGTCCGGCCGTCGTCGCCTTCACGCACGGTTATCACGGACGCACGCTGCTGGCGCTAACCATGACCGGCAAGAACGCGCCGTATAAGCAGCACTTCGGTCCCTTTTGCAGCGAGGTTTATCACGCGCCGTTCCCGTTCGAACGGCACGGCGTTTCCACGCAGGATGCACTGACGGCGCTCGACGAGCTCTTTGAAAGAGTGGTCTCCCCCGATCGGGTCGCCGCCATCATCATCGAACCGGTCCTCGGTGAAGGCGGCTTCGTGCCGGCGCCCGCACCATTCCTCAAGGAGCTTGCGCGTATCGCCCGCGAGCACGGCATCGTTCTCGTCGCCGACGAGATCCAAACCGGATTCGGCCGTACCGGGCGACTCTTTGCGTGCGAGCATTACGAGCTAGAGCCCGACATCGTCACGATTGCGAAATCGCTTGGCGGCGGCCTCCCGCTGGCGGCGGTGGTCGGCCGTGCCGAGATCATGGACGCGCCCGAGCCCGGCGGCCTCGGCGGTACGTTTGCCGGCAATCCGGTCGCCTGCGCGGCCGCGCTCGCGATCCTCGACATCATGGATGAAAGTTTTTTTGCGCGGGCGCGCGCGATCGGTGCCCGCATCGATGCCGCGCTGCGCGCCCTGCAGTCGCAATTCGAGGAAATCACGGACGTTCGGGGACTTGGAGCGATGATGGCGATGGAGCTTTCGCGCGGCGCCGAAGCGATCGTCGACGAGGCTCGCCGGCGCGGGCTTCTGCTCTTACTGGCGGGAGAGCGCGACGTCATCCGGATACTCGTTCCGCTGGTCGTCAGCGACGCCGAGCTCGACGAAGGCTTAGCGATCCTCGGGGCGGCCGCGGCGCAGGTCTTCGCGGAATGACGATCGCCGGCGGAGAGCGGGAACGAGCCGTCTACGAATACACGGAGCGCGTTCTGGCGCTGATCGCGAAAGCCGACGTGTCTGCATCGGAAGCATCGTGGATCACGCGCGAAACGGTCGACGCTTTTCGCGACCACGTCAATCCGGGATTTCTCGAGTACCGAAAAGCGACCGATGCACGCGAGGCCGGCGCGGTCGTCGAGTGGTCCGATGCCGGGCCGAACTCCTACCGCGATGTGGCCGGCCGGAAATATCTTGACTGCTTGGGCGGCTTCGGCATCTTTAACGTCGGCCACCGCCATCCAAAGGTCGTTAAAGCGGTTAGCGATCAACTGCGGCGGCAGCCGCTACACAGTCAAGACCTGCTCGATCCGCTTCGCGCGATGCTCGCGAAGACGCTGTCGATGCTCGTGCCCGCGGGGCTGGACTTCAGCTTCTTCTGTAATAGCGGCACGGAAGCCGTCGAAGGCGCGCTCAAACTCGCGCGAGCCTTCAATCCTGCAAAACAGACCATCGTTGCGGCGACTAAAGGCTTTCACGGCAAGAGTTATGGTGCGCTCTCCGCAAGCGCCAAAGCGGAGTTTCGCCGTCCGTTTGGGCCGATGCTCCCGAACATCGAGCACGTGCCCTTCAACGACCTTCTCGCGTTGCGCGACATGATGACATCGTGCCGCGCGGTCGGCGAGGACGTGGGCGCGGTCCTTCTGGAGCCGATCCAAGGCGAAGGTGGCGTAAACATTCCCGACGATAATTATTTGCCGGGCGTGCGGGCGCTCTGCGACGAGTTCGGCGCACTCTTCATCCTCGACGAAGTGCAGACCGGCATGGGGCGCACCGGCAAGATGTTTTGCTGCGAACATTATGGCGTCGCGCCCGATCTCATGTGCTTGGCCAAAGCCTTCGGCGGAGGCGTCGTGCCCGCGGGCGCGGTCGTCGGACGGCGTGAAGTCTTTTCGCGGCTCTTCGATAACCCGTTTCTCCACACATCGACTTTCGGCGGAAACCCGCTTGCCTGCGCCGCGGCGCTGGCCACCATCAACGTGTTGATCGAGGAACAGCTGCCCCAACGCGCGGGCCGGCTGGGAGCGCGTTTGCTCGCCGGCATTCGAAATGCCGTGAGCGGGCACGAACAGCTCGTCGCCGACGTGCGCGGCAAAGGGCTCTTGATCGCGCTCGAATTCCACAGTCACGCAACCGGCTTCGAACTTGCAAAGCGGATGCTCGACCGGGGCGTGCTGGTCTCCGGCACCTTGGTCAACGCGCGCGTCATCCGCGTCGAGCCGCCGCTGACGATCGCAGAGGATGAAGCCGACTACGTGTGCCAAGCCCTTTCCGAAAGCCTCACGTCAATGGCCGCCCCAGTACAGACAGGAGCCTAGCTTCATGCAAATCGCCACGCGCCCCGCAAACAACTCCGCCGAGATCCTCGCACATCTGCCGCGTATCGGCGGCGTCATTCCAATGTACGTCGACGGCGAGTGGCGCCTCGCCGCCGGCGGTGCAGCGCGCGAGCTATACGACCCGGCAAACGGACAGCCGATTGCGAGTATCGCCGAGGCGACCGAGGCCGATGTTGAAGCCGCAATCGCGGCGGCGCGCAAAGCCTTTGACGAGGGCCCGTGGGCGGCGATGCACGCCGCGGATCGCGCGGCGCTGCTCTTTCGCGTGGCCGACGCAATCGACGCGCGTCACGACGAGTTTTCGCGCATCGACACCCTCAACAACGGCAAGCCCCTGCGCGAAACGCAGTACGATGCCGCCGACGCGGCCAACTGCTTTCGCTACTACGCCGGGCTCGCGACGAAGCCGCACGGACAAACCTTCGACGTGCCGGCGCCATCGCAGACGTTTACCGTTCGCGAGCCGATCGGCGTCTGCGGCCAGATCGTTCCGTGGAATTACCCGCTGCTCATGGCAGCGTGGAAGCTTGCGCCGGCGTTAGCCGCGGGCAACGTCTGCATTCTCAAGCCGTCGGAACTGACGCCGCTTTCGACGATTGCCTTGGCGGCGATCTTTGAGGAACTCGAGTTTCCACGCGGCGTAGTCAACGTCGTGCCGGGACCAGGCGCGACGGTCGGCCATGCGCTCGCGGCAAGCATGCTCGTCGACAAAATCGCCTTCACCGGCGGCACGAAGACCGGCCGGAGCATCATGCAAGCCGCCACTTCGAACCTCAAGAAGATTTCGCTCGAGCTGGGCGGCAAGTCGCCCAACGTCGTCTTCGCCGACGCCGATTTTGAAACGGCGATCGACTACGCGCTCTTTGGGATCTTCGCGAATGCGGGGCAGGTCTGCTCGGCCGGTTCGCGGTTGGTAATCGAGCGAGCCCTGCACGATCGTTTCGTCGAACGACTCGTCGAACGCGCGCAAAACATTCGCGTAGGCGACGGCTTCGATCCCGAGACGGAGATGGGACCGATCATCTCGCCGTTGCATTGCGAACGAGTCGAGGCCTACATCGCAACCGGCATCGAAGAGGGAGCGAAACTGCTCTGTGGCGGAGAGCGCCTCGGCGGTCCGCTTGCCGCCGGAAACTTCATCGCGCCGACCGTCTTCGACGGTACGACCCCGAACATGCGCGTCGTGAAGGAAGAAATCTTCGGGCCGGTACTCGTGATACAAACTTTCGATGATGAAGCGGAAGCCATCGCCATCGCCAACGACACGGTCTACGGTTTGGCAGGAGCCGTTTTCACTGGGGATATCGCCAAAGCCCATCGCGTGATTCGCAAGCTCCGCGCCGGAATCACGTGGATCAACACCTATCATCCGACCTACAACGAGGCGCCCTGGGGTGGCTACAAACAGTCGGGCATCGGGCGAGAACTCGGCACCTACGGCTACGACGCTTACACTGAAGTCAAACAGATCAACGTGAACCTCGACGTGGCGCCCTCCGGCTGGTTCGCAGATCGCCGACTTTAAAGGGCGAAGCGCCGATCCGGGTCAGATTACTTGTCCGAAGGCACGTAAGCGGCACCCAAGACGCCGGGGAAAAGGTTGACATTCGTGACCGCGGACCAGCGATTCTTGGCAACTTTACCGATGTCGAGCCATCCGTAAGCGTCCCCCAGTACTGCGAGCTTGTCGGCGCGGTCGAAGCCACCGGCGATGGGATAGCCGCCGCCGTAGTAATTCGTCGGCGTCGGACCTAGCACGTTGAATGGCAATTCGTGGGGCACCCACGGGAGGGCGTACTGCAACATGGTACGCGAGCCTGAATCGACGAGATTAAGCACCTGGCCCTTGTTGCTCACATAGATCGCGCCGACGCTCGAACCCGTGTATGGTGCGATGAGATGAGTAATCTTCGCGGACGCAGTTGTCGGATCGCTGATCTCGTCGAGTATCGCGCCGCACTGGCTCTCGATGCAGCCGTAGCCTTCGACGTAAAGATTCCCCGAGGGATCGACATCGATGTAGTCGCCGTTTGTCATGTCGGGCTCCGCTATGCCCGTGGCCGGTGAACTGGCGGACTTCGCATTCCACCAGACCAAAGGATACGTCCAATCGGTGCAACTGGGGTCGCACGTTTCGGAGAAAGGGTTCGCCGCAAAGACGTGCCCGCTCGAGTCCGTTGCTACGTCGTTAGCGTTAGCATCAAAATAACAACCCGCACCGCAGGTGAAGGAATCGGTGAATGTAGCCGCTGGTTCTTTGGAACCGGGCGCGTACGCTTGGATCACGCCGGCATCCGATGGAGAGGTGCCGCACGCCAGCCAGAGATTTTCCGCGTGATCAACCTTGAGGTTCGAAGGTCCAATGCAGCCATTGCTCTGCACGTCGATGGCGGTCACGGTCTTATTGCCTTTCGCGTTCTCCCCGAATATGTACGTGTATGCTGAGGCAACGATCGCCCATAAACCAACCACTGCGTGGCCGTCGAAGGTCACGTGGAGTCGAGAACGACCCCCCATTCTTTCCAGAATGCGGCGCTCCAGGGCGGGTGGAATTTTTCCCGCCATTTCGAGCTGACGCAGTCGTAAAAAGCCGATCGGCCCTTGCCGAATAGTTGGAACGCCGGCTCGATCTACCGTCTGGATTTGATTGATTACCGAAGGGCCGATCGACGAACCTTGCAGAGATGTTGCACATCCGCAAAGGAGCCCGGACGCTATCACGAGCCCAGCGCCGGCTCTTTGAGAGAATCGCATAGCAGCTAGCGTTCGCTTTGTGGCTTGGCCGTCCCCCGGGTCCGCAGGCTCGCGATGACGAGGTGATCCTCTTCGGGAGCGATCGTGCGCAGGTCAAGGAGCAGCCGGCCGCGTTCGATCCGGGTGACGATAGCCGGTTCTCCCATCCGCAGCCTCGCCGCTAGTCGTTCCGGCCGCTCCGACGTAACGGCGATCGCAATTGAAGCGATGCTCGCCTGGGGGAGCGCGCCGCCGCCTAGATACGCGACGCTTTCGCCGGCCGATGCACCGGGCAGGGCTTCTTCATACGCCTTCGCTCGTTCGCGCAGCTCGTCAAGCGTTGTGGCGAGCTGTCGATAGAGCGGCAAACGTTCGCGCGCGGCGCGATCGCGGTAGCACCGCAGCGTTGCGCCGAGGGCCGCAATCGTTAGCTTGCCGACGCGCAGCGCGCGCAATAGCGGATTATTGCCAAGCCGAGCAACCAGGTTCGCGCGCCCGGCGACGATGCCGGCTTGCGGGCCGCCGAGCAGTTTGTCAGCCGAGAACGTTACGAGCGCTACGCCGTCGGCAATCGCCTCTTGTACCGTGCGCTCGTGGGCGGCTCCGTACTCCGCAAGGTCGCAGAGCGCGCCGCCGCCCAGATCTTCGATAACGGGGACTCCCGCACGGCGCCCAAGCATCGCCAATTCCCGCGCGCTCGGCTCGTGCGTAAAACCCTCGATGCGATAGTTTGAGGCGTGCATGCGGAGCAGCAGAGCCGTTCGCGGCGAGAGAGCCCGCTCGAAGTCTTCAATGTAAACGCGGTTGGTCGTTCCGACCTCGACCAGCTTAGCGCCGCTGCGTTCGAGCACTTCGGGCAGGCGAAACCCGCCGCCGATCTCCACGAGCTGATTGCGAGCCACGATAACCTCGCGGCCCTTCGCAAACGTATCGAGCACGAGGAACACCGCAGCGGCGCAGTTGTTGACCACGAGCGCGTCTTCTGCGCCGGTAACCGCGCGCAACGCCGCCCCGATGGCCGCGTGGCGCGAGCCGCGCTCGCCGCTTTCCAGATCGTATTCCAGATTTGAGTAGCGGCCACCGAGATCGGCGATTGCCGTGACCGCATCGGGACCCAAAGGCGCGCGACCGAGATTCGTATGAAGGAGGATGCCCGTGGCATTGATCACGGGCGACGGCGAGGTGCCCCGCAGATGGTCCAGCCGTTTGCGGACCGCAGCGACGATTGCATCGTACCCCAGTCCGTCGCCAGAAAGCCGCGCGCGGCCGATTACCTCTTCCGCCGCGCGTCTGATCCGTTCGCGTCCCAGCTCCGCCTCATAGCCCGCGATGCTTTCATCTTCCAGAATCCGATGCATCGCGGGGATTCGGGTTCCCGATTCGGCCAAATCAAAAACCCCTGCGCGTAACTGTCGTCAGGCTACATGCTTGCCGAGCATCGAGGTCACCGTGCTTTCGGGAACGTAGCCGACGATGCGATCCACCGGTTGACCAGCCTTGAACAGAATCAAGCAGGGGATCCCCGAGACTTGGTACTGTCCGGCGATCGAGGGGTGCTCGTCCGTATTAAGCTTGACGAACTTCGCTTTGCCGGCGTTTGCGGCCGCGACTTTTTCAACGATCGGTCCAAGCATGCGGCACGGGCCGCACCACGGTGCCCAGAAATCCACGAGAACCGGCTGGCTGCTGTTCAGCACTTCGGTCTCAAAGTTGGTTTGCGTAACCTCTGGTAATGCGCTCATATCTTTCCTAACACTCCTAGAGCTCGGGCTGTTGCGGCTCGCCGGTGATCTCGGTAATCTGCGCGGCCTGTTTTCCAAGGTTGGTGATGGCGATGACCTCCTCACCCCCGCCGAGCCGTTGCAGGCGCACGCCCTTCGCATCGCGCCCCGTCTTGCGGATGTCGCGAACCTTGAGGCGAATAACCTGGTTACCGGACGTGATCATCAGGACTTGATCGTCGGGCGCGACGAGAATCTGGTCGACGACCTGTCCGATGTCGTCGCGCTGGCGCGCGAACGCCTTCACGCCCTTGCCGCCGCGCGACGTGTGGCGATACTCTTCGATGGGCGTCCGTTTGCCAAAAGCGAGCGACGTCACGAGCAAGACTTCCCTCCGCTCGTCTTCCACGACATCCATCGCGACGATCGTGTCGCCCTCGTCGATGGTCATCGCCTTGACTCCTCGCGCCGGCCGCCCCATTGGCCGCACGTTCTTCTCGTTGAAGTGCACGGCCATGCCGCGCGACGACGCCAGGATGATATCGCGGGAGCCGTTGGAAAGGTCGACCGCCAAGAGCTCGTCGCTCGCATCGAGATTGATTGCCAGGAGACCGTTGCGCCGAACGTTTGCGAACTCTTCGAGCTTCGACTTTTTGATGACGCCGTGCTTGGTGACCATGACGAGATACTGCTCGCCCTCGAACCGGTCGATCGGAAATGCCGCGGTCACCTCTTCGCCGGGCGGAAGCGTCAACAGATTGACGAGCGCAGTGCCGCGAGCTTGTCGCGTCGTGTCGGGAATCTCGTACCCCCGCAAACGATAGACGCGGCCTTTATTGGTGAAGAAGAGGACGTGATCGTGCGTCTTGGTGATGAAGAAGTTACGCACGACGTCCTCGCGCTTGAGATTCGAGATGCCGGTCACGCCGCGCCCGCCGCGGCTCTGCGTTCTAAAAGTATCCAAAGTTACGCGCTTGATGTAACCGCCGACCGTATACGTGACGACCACGTCGATGTTCGGAGTAATCTGCTCGATCGAGATTTCGTCTTCCGCCGGCTCGATGCTGGTGCGTCGCTCGTCCCCAAAGCGTTTCTTTACGTCGAGCGCCTCGCTCTTGACGATCTGCGCGACGCGCCGCGGGCTGCGCAGGATGTCTTCCAGCTCCGCAATCGCCTTGATCAGCTCGGCGTATTCTTGCTCGATCTTCTGCCGCTCGAGACCCACGAGCGTCCGCAGTCGCATATCGACGATCGCTTGCGCCTGAAGCTCGTCCAGCTCGAATCGTGCCGATAACCGCTGCTTGGCCTCGTCGGTCGTTTGGCTTCCGCGAACGATCTCGATGACTTCATCGATGTTGTCGAGCGCGATGCGGTAGCCTTCGAGAAGGTGCGCTCGCTCTTGGGCCTTGCGAAGATCGTAGGCCGTCCGCTTGACGATCACGTCCTTGCGGTGCGCGATGAAGTGTTCGAGGAGCTGCTTGAGGCTGAGCACCTGCGGCTCGATCGCCACCGATCCGTCGGCACGAGGCGGACCGACCGGTACGAGGGCCAGCATGTTGAAGCCGAAGCTCGCTTGCAGCGGCGTATGTTTGAAGAGCTGATTGAGCACGATCTTTGGAGTCGCGTTCTTCGATAACTCGATAACGACGCGCATGCCCTTGCGATTCGACTCGTCGTCCATCCGCGAGATGCCCACGATCCGCTTCTCCGAATAGGCCTCGGAAACGGCCTCTAGGATGCGGCTCTTGTAGACTTGATAAGGAATTTCGGTGATGACGATCTTGTGTTTGCCGCGCTCCTCGACGATCTCGGCCTTACCGCGAATCGCAATCGAGCCGCGACCGGTCTTGTATGCTTCGCGGATCGCCTCGTGGCCCAAGATCGTTCCGCCGGTTGGGAAATCCGGCCCTTTGACGATGTCGCAGAGAGCGTCGTCGCTCATTTGAGGATCGTCGATCAACGCGGCAATCGCGTCGGAGATCTCGTTGAGGTTATGCGGCGGAATATTAGTCGCCATACCGACCGCGATTCCGCTGGAGCCGTTGATCAGGAGCTGCGGCAAACGCCCCGGCAAGACGTTTGGCTCGACGCCCTGATTGTCGAAGTTGGCAACGAACGGTACCGTCTCTTTATCGATGTCGGCGAGCACGTCGAGCGCCGTCCGAGCCAGCCGCGCCTCGGTATAGCGGTAGGCAGCCGGCGGGTCGGGGTCGATCGACCCGAAGTTTCCGTGGCCGTCGACCAGCGGATACCGCAGTGTAAAATCTTGCGCCATGCGCACGAGGGCGTCGTAAACGGAGCTGTCCCCGTGAGGATGATAGCTCTTAAGCACCTCGCCGATGATGCCGGCACACTTGCGATGCTGCTTGCTGGGGTCGAGCCCAATCTCGCGCATGGCGTAGAGAATTCGGCGCTGAACCGGCTTGAGGCCGTCGCGAACGTCGGGGAGGGCTCGCGAGGCAATGACCGACATCGCATACGAGAGATAGCTCTCTCGCATCTCATCTTCAACATTGACCTGCGTTACGGTATCGTTGTTCAATACTTACCTGTATTCATGAATAATGCCCTTCGACTCGGCTCCGGGCCCTGCTCCACTCTGACTCTTCACTCCGAAGAGGCGACCTACGCATTTGCCGCAGCGTTTGCGCGACGCCTGCAGCCCGGCGACGTCGTGGCGCTTTCGGGGCCGCTGGGTTCCGGAAAGACCACGCTGGTGCGAGCGATCGTGCAGACACTACATGGTTCCGATCAAACCCTCAGCCCAACCTTCACGTTTTGGCACCACTACGACGGCGATCCGCCCATCGACCACATCGATCTCTTTCGGATCGACGATCCGCGCGAAGTCGTCGAGCTGGGCCTCGATGAAGCGTTCTACGGCCACTCGGTCGTGCTCGTCGAATGGTGGCGCAACGCGCCCACTATTCTCCCGCCGCGCCGCTACGAGATAGAAATGGAAGGCGCCGGCGACAATCCTCGCACTCTTTTCCTTCGCGAGCCGTATTGAACGTTCTTGCCCTGGACGGGGCGCTGGGCGGCTTCTCCGCCGCGGTCGCGAGCGAAAATCGAGTGGCCTCCAGCGCGCAGGAGAGCGGGAACGTCGCGCTCGAGCGCGGTCTCGTCCTCGTGCAGAAGGTCCTGGGCGACGGCGAGATGCCGGCCGGAAGACTCGATCGTCTCGCCATCGGCGTCGGGCCCGGCGGCTTCACGGGGTTGCGCATCGCGATCGCTTATGCGAAAGCGCTCGCTGCCGCTTGGAAACTTCCGCTCGTCCCGATCTCGTCGTTCGATCTGCTCGAGTTCGGAAGCTGTTTCGAACGCTCTCTTGCCGTCGTCGTCGGCCGGCCGGGCGTCATCTCGGCACGGTATCGCGGCGAGGGTGAAACTAAGCGTGCCTCGGGAAGAATCGCCGAGGTACTCCACGAGCTGCTTGCGCCGTCGGAGGTTGGACTCAAATCGCTCGACGTGGTAGGCGCGTCGAAGGACGTGCTGGACGCACTCGCCGAACGCGCTATCTCGGTGCGTTCCGTCAATCCGGCCGTCACACCCGCAGCCGCAGCCGCAGCTCTGGCAGCCTGCTCGCGCACGCCGCCGGGGAGCCTGCACGAAGTGCGGGCCGATTACGGCGAGCTTCCCGCCGCTAAGGCTCCGAATCCCTAGGTGCCGCACGCGTGAAGATGGAGCTTCACCGGCCCGCACACCGGCCCGATCGCTTCTCGATCGCACCGATGACGACGCCCGACGTCGCCGCGGTCACTCGCATCGAGCGCGCCTGTTTTTCCACCGTCTGGCCAAACGACGCTTTTTACAACGAGCTAAGCACGAATAAACTGGCTCACTATTTCGTCGGATGTTTCGAAGAGCGCATCGTCGCCTACGGCGGCATTTGGGTGGTCTTAGAGGACTCGCACGTAACGACGCTGGCGGTCGATCCCGATTACCGCGGCCGGCGATTCGGCGAGGTACTGCTCCTGAGGCTGATCGACGAGGCGATCGACCACGGCGCCGGCTGGATGACGCTCGAGGTTCGCGAGAGCAACACGGTCGCGCAACGGCTCTACCGCAAGTATGGTTTCACGACCGTGACGATGCGCGCCGGATATTACAGCGACGACAATGAAAGCGCGCTGATCATGTGGGCCGGCAGCCTCAAGAGCGAGCTCTACCGCAACAGATTAGGCGCCCTGCGCGCGAGCTTAGGGGATTGATGCCGTCGTTTGCACAACTGGTACGGCGCGTTGAAGAAGAGTTGGGACAACGGGACCGGTACGCGCACAGCGTGCGCGTCGCACGCTGTGCCGACCTCCTCGCGCAACGGCATGGCGCCGATCCGCAAAAGGCACGGCTCGCGGGGCTGCTTCACGATCTCGCCCGGCTCTATTCTCCCGAGCGGCTCGTTGCCGAATGCGAAGCCCGTGGACTTCCGATCGACGTCGCCGAGCGCCGGCATCCAATGCTCCTGCACGCAAAACTCGGTGCCGCGATTGCGAGCGAGCGATTTGGGGTGCGCGATCCATACGTGCTATCGGCAATCGAGAAGCACACGACCGGCGCGCGCGAGATGTCGGCGCTGGACTGCATCGTCTATCTCGCCGATTCGCTCGAACCGAACCGCTCTTTTCCCGAGCGCGGCGACCTTTGGAGGCTCGCACTGGGCGATCTCGCCGGAGCGATGCGGGCGGTGCTCCTCTTGACGATGCGTCATAATGCCCGCAAAGGCGTGGCGACCGTTCCGGCAACGCTGGCAGCCGCTGCGAGCTTCGGGCTGACGGTCGCGGACGGAGTTTCGCCGGAGGTGCGCGCATCGGCGAGCTGATCGACGTCGTTCGCGAGAGCGCGCTCGACAAAAAGGGAGAGGGTTTCACGGCACTCGACGTAAGCGGTCGAACCATTCTGGCCGACACCTTCGCCATCGTAACCGGACGATCGAGAATACAAACGCGCGCCATCGCCGACGCCGTGACGGAAGCGGCGCGCCTGCACGGCTACGGCGTTTCACGCATTGAAGGGTATGGCGACGGATCGTGGATCCTCATCGATCTGGGTAACGTGATCGTCCACGTTTTCACGCCCGAGCAGCGTGAGTTCTACAACCTGGAGCGACTCTGGTCCATCCCCAGTGCTGCAAGCAGCAACGCGTCGTGAAACGGAGACGGCCGACCCATATTACCAAAGCGGCTCGCGCCCGGCGCGAGTTTCTCAAGCGTCTAGGCGTCTGGGTTTTTATCGTCTTCTTCGCGCTTAGCGTCGCCGGCGGGCTGATCATCGTCTCTTCCTCGCTGCGCGCTCGCTAGCGCGGCGCGCGAAAACCACAGCCACCCGATAACCATAAATCCGACAAAGTAGTAACCGAACCAGCGCTGCGGCGGCGCTGGAACGGAATAGACGAGCGAGACCGCCGGCACAGCGAGCAGCACCACCGCCAGCACGGAAATCGCGACGTCGATCCAGCGCATCGCCCCGATACGTTTGACGTACAGACACGCGGCAATCGAGATCGCGGCGTAGATGACGATGAATCCGAACGAGCTCAGCGTTCCACAGTTATTGAAAACGTCGATGGGCAGTACGCCGGCTGCGAGCGACGCCGCCGCAACGGAAACAACGACGACGGTAATCAACGTCACGGCCACGTGAGGCGTATTGTGCCGGGGTTCGATCGCCGCAAGTGCCCGCGGGAAGAGCCCGGACTTCGCGATGGCATAGGCGAGGCGGCCGGCGGTCGTGATGCATGCCAAACAAACCGAGAACGCGCTGAAAAGGGCTCCGATCGCAATCGGAACTCGCAAGTAGCCGACATGATAGAGACCGACGAGGGTTCCGAGCGGAAACGTTTGCTGGTCCAGCGGCTTTGCGGCGTGCTCTAATCCGACGATTTCGGCATAGGTGGCGATGATGAAAAACGCGCTTGCAAAGACTACGCTCGCAATCACCGCCCGCGGAATCGCGACCAGCGGCCGCCTGGCCTCGGCACCAAATGCCGTCGCACTTTCGAAGCCGACCAGACTGAAAACGGCGGTCATCACTGCGAGACCCCAGTTGGGGACGCCGCCTTTGATCGTCAGCTGGTTCGGATCGAGTTCGGGCCCATGACGCAGCAGAACGATTCCGACGACCAGCAGGATGATCGCTACCGAGATCGCTTCGAGCAAGAGCATGACGATTGCCGAAACCTGCACGCCGCGGTAGGCGGCTTGCCAGCACACCGCGCCGAGAACGATGGCGATCGCCACGTATATCGCCGGCGTAGACGCCGCGAGAATGCCGGCATCGTGCAGCAGCAAGCCGACGAAGAGCGACATCGCACCCACGACGGCCGCCGCCACGAAGACGTACGCCCAGAGCAGGCTCCATCCGGCAAGCGCACCTAAGGTGGGGCCAAGATTTTCGGCCGCATACTCGTACATCGAACCCGCGCCTGTGAAACGGCGAGCGAATTGATTCAGGTTGAGGGCGACCACGACGAGCATGCCCGCGCCGAAAAGATAGGCCAGCCACGTTCCATTGCCGGCGTTGGCGAACATGTACGGCGCGATCAAGATCGGCGTCATGCTCGGCCCGATCAAGGCGATCGAGGTTGCAAGCACCTCGACGAAAGTTAGCGATCCGGCACGCAAGGAGCTCGAGGCGCCAACCGTCTCATCCATAGAATGCGATGCTCGGCGACGGGGTCGCGAGTTCCCCCGCCACTGCGAAACTTCGCCGTTCGCGGGCGGGTAGGACCGGTCATGAAATTTCCCTCCGGCCGTCTCGGCATCGTTGTAGCCGCTGCCGCAGCAACCTTACTGAGCGCCGTGCTGCCGGCTGCCGCGACCGACTTCGTGCAAGACCAAGCCGGCATGTTCTCCGCGGGAACGGTCGCGCAGCTCGACGAGCAAATCGGAAACTTTAACGCTGCAACCGGTAAGGCGATCGTCGTTATCACCACCCCGTCGCTGCGCGGCGCGAGCCTTCAGAGTGCGGCGCAGAGTGCGTTTTCGCAGCAGGCAATCAACGGCGTTTTGATCTTCGTCGCTCGCGACGATCGCCGCGACATCATCCTGCCCGATCGCGCCGGAGCCCAGGCCGGCTGGTTTGCTCCAAGCGTCGTGCGCGAGATTCGCTTGGCAATGGAAGATCAGTTTCGCAGCGCGAACTACGATGCGGGAATCACCGGCGCTGTCGGCGCACTGCTGGGCATCTATCGCGCCCATGCCGGCGGTGCTCGTGAGCCCGTATCGGGTCTGGCGAGCGCCAACCAGGGACCACTTCTAGCGTCGCGGGGAGGGCACGTTCCGATGTTCTGGTGGGTTATCATCGCCGTTGCCGGCTTTTTGATCTTACGATCTATCATGCGTTCTGCCGCCGCTTCGCGGTATTACGCCCGCCCAGGGACGCCGCCGGGAGCCGCGCCGCCGGGCGGCGCGCCTGGTGCTGGATACGGTCCTGGGCCTGGGTATGGCTATGGTGGTTTCGGCGGCGGCGGCAGCTTCTGGAGTGGTCTGCTCGGGGGCTTGGGCGGCGCGTGGCTCGGGAACGAGCTTTTCCGGGGTGGAGCCGGTGCGATCGCGCCGACGGAGGCGGGTCAGATCGCGCCCGATGCCGGCGGAGGCTGGGGCGGTACCGACTCGGGGGGTTGGCAGAGCGATGCCGGACAGGCCGACCCCGGCGCCGCGAGCAGCGGCGATTGGAGTGGCGGCGGGTTCGGCGATTCGGGCAGCGGCGAATTCGGCGGGGGAGGTGGCGACAGCGGTGGCGGATGGTAGGCATCTATGGTGCGCTTGCTGTCGTTGGTTCTCGCCGCGGTCTTCGTCAATCCATCGTATTTCGGTAGTCTGCACTGGCGGCTCATCGGGCCATTTCGTGGCGGCCGCGCCCTTGCAGTAACCGGCGTTCCCGGCGAACCGAATCACTTTTACTTTGGGGCGGTTGACGGCGGCGTTTGGGAGAGCGACGATGCCGGGCGAACCTGGAAACCAATCTTCGATCGCGAGGATATCGGCTCGATCGGATCGATCGCAGTCGCGCCCAGCAATCCGCGCGTCATCTACGTCGGAACGGGCGAAGCCGACATGCGCTCCGACATCGCCTACGGCGACGGAATGTACAAATCGACCGACGGCGGACAAACGTGGTCGCACATCGGTCTGACTGATACCAAGCAAATTGGTGCGATCGTCGTCGATCCCCGCGACCCCAACATCGCTTACATCGCCGCGCTCGGCCATCCATACGGCCCGAATGCGGAGCGAGGCGTCTTTAAGACGACTGACGGCGGCCAATCCTGGAACAAAACCCTCTATAAAGACGCCGATACTGGTGCGACAGCGCTCGCTATGGAGCCGGGTAATCCCAACGTCGTGTACGCAGCTCTGTGGCAAACTCGCCGCCCGCCGTGGAACGTCTATCCGCCTTCGAACGGCCCCGGCAGCGGCCTTTACAAAACAATCGACGGCGGACGCAGCTGGACGAAATTAACGCAGGGGCTTCCGGCGAACGTGGGGCGCATCGGATTGTCGATCTCGGCGGCTGCGCCGCAACGCGTCTACGCCAACGTCGACGGCAGCCCAGGTCTTGGCGGAGTCTATCGCTCCGACGATGCGGGCGCAACCTGGACGCACGAGAATAGCGAGCAGCGGATCTGGCAGCGAGGCTGGTACTTTAGCGGCATCACGGCCGACCCGCACGACGCCAACGTCGTCTATGTGATGGATACGGCAACGTATCGGTCGATCGACGGCGGCAAGAGTTTCGATGCGATCCTCGGCGATCCGACCGGCGACGATTTTCACACCCTGTGGGTCGATCCAACCGAATCCGGACGCATGATTCTCGGCAGCGACCAAGGCGTCGTCGTTAGCATGAACGGTGCAAAGACCTGGAGCTCGTGGTACAACCAGCCGACGGCGCAATTTTATCACGTCGCTACCGACGACGCGTTTCCGTATTCGGCCTACGGCGCCCAACAAGACTCCGGCGCCGACATGCAAGCGGCGTGGAGTAAATACGGGACGCTCTCGCAGCAAGATTTTCGGCCGCTCGACGTCGGCGGCGAGAACGGTTATCTGGCGCCCGATCCCAAGCATCCGGGGCTGGTCTACGGGAGTGCCGGGGGTGCCGGAGGCCCGGGCGCGACCAAAGAAGTCACCGCCACCGGCTCGGAACTGAACGTCGATCCGGTCATCGCCTATCCGTCGACGCTGTGGCGCAACACGTGGACGGCGCCGCTGTCGTTCTCGCCCGCCGATCGCAGATCGCTCTACATGGGGCACCAGAACGTCTTTCGCTCGCGCAACGGCGGCGACAGCTGGCAGATCGTCAGCCCCGATCTCTCGCGCCCGAACGAAGGCACGCCGTCGAACCTCGACGCGGCGACGCTGGCCGATAGCAACAACGTACGGCGGCACGGCGTGGTGTACGCGATCGCGCCTTCGCCGCGCGTCGCAAACGTCGTCTGGGCAGGCACCGACGACGGCTACATCTGGCTGAGCCGGAACGCTACGGCGAGTGCGCCGGCGGTTCGCTGGAAGAACGTGACGCCGCCGCAGCTGACGTCGTGGAGCAAGGTCGGCATCATCGAGGCCTCGCACTTCGACGCTTCGACGGCGTACGCGGCGATCGATCGCCACCGCCTCGACGACTACGCGCCGTACATCTACCGCACGACCGACGGCGGCGCGACGTGGACGTCCATCGCCAACGGCATTCCAAACGGCTCGTTCGTCAACGCCGTTCGCGAAGATCCGAAGCGGCGCGGACTGCTCTACGCCGGCACCGAACGCGGCGTCTACGTCTCGTTCGACGACGGTGCGAACTGGCAGCCGCTGCAGCTCAACCTTCCGGTTACATCGATTCGCGACATCGCCGTGCACGGCGACGATCTCGTGCTCGCGACGCACGGGCGCTCGTTCTGGGTGCTGGACGACGTAACATCGCTGCGGCAAACGGCCGCCGCGCGCGCCGCCGGCGGCGATTATCTCTTCGCGCCCGCAGCCGCGTGTCGCATTCGCGAGGGCAATCAGGAGGGAACGCCGCTGCCGCTCGACGAGCCGCAGGTCGACAACCCGCCCGCCGGCCTTTACATCGACTATTATCTCGCGCGTGAGGCGAGCACACCGGTCGCGATTGAGATTCTCAACGCGGACGGGCGCGTGGTGCGCCGCTGGTCGAGTTCCGAGCCGATAAAGTCGGCCGATCCAAAATCTGTCGACTTCACGACGCACTGGATCGCGCAACACCCCGTGCCCGAAACGTCGGCCGGCGCGCATCGCTTCGTCTGGGATTTCCGTGAAACCAATTCACACGGCGCGTTGCTGCCGCCAGGAAGTTACACCGTGCGGCTAAGCGTTAACGGGAAGACGTACGACCGCGGCGCGCGCATGCTGCGCGATCCTCGTATCGCTGCAAGCGACGCGGATCTCGTCGCCCAATACGAGCTGGTAGAGCGAGTTATTGCGCTGCACGCGCAGGTCGTCGCCTCACGCGCGAAGGCGCAGTCGCTGGGCGAACGGGCGCAGCTCTCGGCCGCGCAAAAGCAGGCGTTACGCCGTGAAATCATCGGCGCCGAGTCAGCGAATAGCCCCGACGATTCGATGGGCGCTTACTCGCACGATTTCACGAGCTTCCTCTTCCTCGAAAACCAGCTCGACTATCTCGCGAGCGCAATCGAAAGCGCCGATGCCGCGCCGACCTCCGATATGCGTCTCGGCTACGCGAAGCTCGACGGCATCTATCGCCAGACGCTGACGCGGTTGGCTGCAATCGAGGCGACGGGCCGCTAAGCTTCGCTAGCGGCCGGCCTGCAGCGTTTGTGTATACCAGCGCTCGAGATCGTCGTGAAACTGCGCCAGCGCCGGCGTGTGAAGATAGACCATGTGGCCCGACTCATAGAATCCGTAACTGATGTGATCTTGCAGTTGCGGGGAGAGGGCCAGATGGTTGAGCGTGTAGACCGTCGCCCAGAAGGGTGTCGCAAAATCGTAGTAACCGTTGCCCGAAAAGACGCGCAGGTTTGGATTATAGGTCATCGCGCTGGCCAGGTCTTGAGCGGTATTGGTCGGGAGCGCGCCGTTGTGTTTCCAATCCCATTGGCGGAAGACGTTGATCTCCGGAAGATAAATCAAGCTCGTTCGATATCCCAGCGTCTGGCGCAGATAGGCGTTACCGGTCGCAACGAAGGCCGCGTCGATGGCGGAATCGGTCGGATCGAAGTCGGAACGCTCCTGTAAACGATCGAGCATATACGAGGTGTAGCGCGCGTCGTAGCGGCCTAGCATTACGCCGCTGTCGCGGAAGAGCTCGGACGAGTAACGCCAGTACGGAATGCGCAGGTTCGAATCGCGGATGTAGCGTTCCGATAGCCCGGTATATTCGTGCAGCTTCGTCACGACGTCGTCGTACGTGGCCGGCGAAAGGCTCGCACCTTGCGCCAGCGCGTTGAGATATTCGTTCATTGCAAACGCTTCGACGCGCGGCAGGAGGTCGGCCAGCGTCGTCTGCGGACCCGGCAAGGCGTGATGGTACCAGGCGGCTGCCGCCTCCGTCGGAAGATAGAGCGGAAACGCCCAATCGCCGCCGCCGATTGCCGTGGCCGAGAAGTTCACGTCCCAGTCGAGACTGAAATCGAGAACCGACGAGAGCAGCACGACGCCGTTGATGCCGATGCCTTGCCGCTGCTGCAAGTAATTGACCAGCATCGCCGAGCGCGGCGTCCCGTAGGATTCGCCGAAGAGAAACTTCGGTGAGTTCCAGCGCCCAAACGTCGAAATGTAGCGGGAGATGAACTGACCGAAGGCCGCCACGTCGGGGTCGACGCCGTAAAACTCCTTCGGCGTTCCGGCGCCGACGATTCGGCCGAAACCGGTTCCAGGCGCATCGATGAAGACCAGATCCGAGCGATCGAGCAACGAGTACTGATTCTCCGCCAAAGTAAACGGCGCGCCCGGCGTCGGAACCCCGTCGCCGACCTGCACGCGCATCGGGGCGAACGACCCCATACGCAGCCAAATCGTCGAACTTCCCGGACCGCCGTTATAGAAAAACGTGACCGGTCTGGTGCGCGGGTCCGCGCCGTCGAGGGTGAACGCCGTGTAGAAGATCTGCGCGGTCGGCTGATCCTTGTCGTTTTGAAGCGTAATCGTTCCGGCGCGCGCCGTATAGGCGTAGCTCTTTCCGCCGAGCGCGATGACGTGCTGCGTGACCGCATCGGGGGTTCCGCCGCCGGGTGCGGCGGCAGCGGCAGCCGCCACCGCGACGGCGGCCAAGGTCGTTACGATGCTAAACATTTCGCAGCGCCTCCGCGTACCAGCGTTCTAGGTCGTCGTGGAAGCGCGCAAGCGCCTCGGGATGAAGATAGACCATATGCCCCGAGTCGTAAAAGCCGTAAGTAATATTTCGCTGGATCGCCGGCGCGAGATAGAGATGATCGAGCGCGTAGACCGTTGCGAAGAAGGGCGTTGCAAAATCGAAATATCCGTTCGCAGAGAAAACCTTCAGGCTCGGATTGTACGTCATCGTCTGCGCCAGGTCGGGGGTTACGTTGAGAATCTGAGCGTTGAGGCCGTGTTTGAAGTCCCAGCTTTGGCCATCGCCATAAATTAAATCGTAGATGTTCGCGCGGTAGAGCAGCGGCGTGTTGTAATGCAGGACCTGCCGCAGATAGTAGTTCGACATCGACGTGAAAACCGAATCGATCGCCGCATCGGTGGCGTCCCAGTCGGGCGAGACCTCCGGCCTGTCCAACACGTAGGTTTCGAAGCGCGAATCGATGCGCCCAACGGTGCGCCCGGACTCGCGCAGGAGCTCGTTCTCGAAACGATCGTAGGGAATGCGCAGATCGGAGCTGCGAATGTATCGTTCGGAGAGCCCCGTGTAACGATGCAGTTTGGCAACGACATCGTTGTAACGAGCGGGCGTGGCCCGCGCGCCCTGAGCGAGCACGTCGAGATACTCGGTAAGCGCGAAGTTCTCCACCTCTGAGAGCAGCGCCGTCAGCGCCGGCGCGTCGGGCACCGCGTGATGGTACCAAGCCGTCGCGGCTTCGGTCGGCAGGTACAGGATAAATCCCCAATCGCCGCCGCCGATCGGCGCGCCGTCGTTGTAGTCGATGTTCGAGTTCAAGAACGACGAAAGCAGCACGACGCCGTTGAGCCCGATGCCCGCGTCTTGCAGATACTTCGCGAGCACGGCGGAGCGCGTCGTGCCGTACGACTCGCCGAAAAGGAAGCGCGGCGAGTTCCAGCGGTTGAACCGCGTGATGTAGCGCTGGATGAACTGACCGAAGGCGGCAACGTCTTCATCGACGCCCCAGAGATCGTCGCGCTTGCCGGCACCGATGATCCGGCCAAATCCGCTTCCGGGCATATCGATGAAGACCATGTCGGTCTTGTCCAGCAGGGAGTAGCGATTATCGACGATCCGGTACGGCGGCGGCCCCGTTGGTTGTCCGTCCCCGGTCTGCACGCGAACCGGTCCGAAGGAACCCATTCGCAACCACATCGTCGAACTGCCCGGCCCGCCGTTGTAGATAAACGTCACGGCGCGCTTCGACGGGTCGGCACCGTCGAGCGTATAGGCGGTATAAAAGACGCGAGCGATCGGCTGGTCGTCGCCGTTGCGTAGGGTAATGGTTCCCGCGCGCGCGGTATACGCTAAGGTCCGACTGCCAAGCGCAAGACGGTGGTGCGTGATGCCGTCGGGCGTCAACGCGGGAATCGCGGGCGGCTTCGCGGCCCCTGCCGGCAAAGCGATCAAGAGCGCCGCAAGGGCGGCCGGGAACACGCATAGTTTGAAGTGCAATCGGGACCTCCAGTGCACGCCGATTATGCTCGGTACGGTTCCGGGCTCCTGCCGGTTTGGTTCAGGCCGGCCATACCACCGTATGCTTGCTCAATCTCGTCTGCGTATTTTTTCTCGACGACGCGCCGTTTGATCTTCATCGAGGGCGAGAGCTCGCCGCCTTCGACGCTAAACTCTCGCGGCACGACGATGATGTGGCGCACCTGTTCGTAGCTCGCCAGCGCGCGCGTCTGCTCGTGCACCTCGTGGCTCAAAAAGGCGCGCACGTCGTCGCGGACGGCGAGCGCTTCGGGCGAAGCTCCGGCGGGGAGGTGCGGCAGCTCGACGCGCACGAGCGTCCAGTTCGGACAGATCAACGCGAGCGGATACGGCCGGCCGTTACCGACCACCAGTGCCTGCGCGATAAAGATCGAACGCTTGATGTTCGCCTCGACCCGAGCCGGCGAAATCCATTTGCCCGTGTCGGTCTTGAAGATCTCGTTCTTGCGATCGGTGATGCGCAAGAACCCCGCGGCGTCGACTTCTCCTACGTCGCCGGTATGCAACCACCCGTCGCGAAGCGCGGCCGCCGTCGCCTCGCTGTCGCGATAGTAACCGAGCATGACGTTGCGGCCGCGAACGAGCACTTCGCCATCCTGCGCGATCGCGACGTCAACGCCGGTGATCGGCCGGCCAACCGCGCCGTACTCGTTCCCCGAAAGACGGCTCACGGAAACGACGGGCGAGGTCTCGGTCAGGCCATAACCCTGCATGATCGGAATGCCCATCGCAAGGAACGTCATCGCGGTGTCGATATGAAGCGGAGCGCTTCCGCTCGTGAGAAACTTCACGCGATCCAGGCCGAGCGCGGGCGGAATTTTGCGAAGCACGAGGGCCTTGGCAATGATGTATTGCAGCCTCGTCCAGGGCGCCGCCGCCGACTTTGGGGGAACCTTCGCGCGTGCGTACTCGCGCCCGACTTCGAGCGCCCAGGGAACGAGCCGTCCCTTGAGTCCGCCGGCTGCCAGCGCTTGACCCTTCACGCCGCCAAGCACGCGATCGAAAATGCGAGGGACGGACGTCATCTCGACCGGACGCACGTCTTTGAGATCCTTGAGCAGTTCGCCGGGGTCGTGACAAATGAAGTAACGCACCTTCGCCAGCAGATAGATGTAGATGAGCGTGTGCTCGTAAATGTGCGAATACGGCAGCACCGAGAGCACGTCACGCCCGCCTTCGATGCCCTCGAAACCGCAATCGAGTGCGACCTGAGCGTCGAAACCAAGATTGTCGTGCGAGAGCATGACGCCCTTCGGTGGCCCGGTCGTCCCGGAAGTGTAGATGAGGACCGCGAGGTCGTCGGGCTGCAGTGTCGACTCATACGCCGCCGGCAGGTCCCGATTCGAGAGGCGCAGTGTCGCGCCACGCGCTTCAAACGGTTGCAGCCCGTCTTCGCCGCTTGAGCCTAGAACGACGACGCGCGGCAGCACCACGTTCGCCTCGCGCAGGCGTGCCAGCGTCTCTGGGCCATCGACGAAGATCAATCGAACGCTCGAGTGTTCGATAATGTAGGCCGTATGATCGAGCGCTTGCGTCGGATAGATCGGCACGACGACGCAGCCCGCGAAGAACGTCGCGAAATCGCAGACGACCCAGTCGACGCAATTATGCGCGATCAGCGCGACTCGATCGCCCGCTTCCAACCCGGCATCGCGAATCGCGCAGGCCACGCTCTCAACCCGTTCGAGCAATCGCGCGGTCGAAGTCGGCGTCCACTCTCCCGCAACGCGCTCGACCAGCGCCTGGTCTCGTTCTTCCGCAAGCGCCGTGCGGATGAGGCTCGGCAGCGTCTGTGCCAGGGGCTCCATAAGAAGATTCCCAATGCGCAACGCGCATAGAGCAGCCCTTCTGGGCTCTACGATAATGCTCCGCAAACAACGGCGGGGTCGAGAGCGTCGAGATTCTCGATGACGCGCGATGCAAGCGCGAGCGCGCCGGCATCGGGTGGAAACTCTTTGTTCGGTATCGCGATGACCGAGGTTCCCGCCGCGCGCGCCGAACGGATGCCGTTGGCGGAATCCTCGATGGCCGCCGTTAGCGCAGGCTTCGCGTGCAGCAGCTCGAGCGCGCGAAGATAGACGTCGGGCGCGGGTTTTCCGCGCGCGACGACGTCGGCCGAGACGACGACGTCGAAGAACCGATTCCACCCCGTAGTTGCGAGCACGCTCTGCGCGACCGGCAGCGACGCGGAGGTTGCAAGGCCGAGCCGGAACGCCGGCTTCAGCCGCCGGATCGCCGCATCCGCGCCCGGTATGACCGGCGGGCGGCGCAGCCGCGCCACGACTGCGGCGACCACCTGCTGCGCGATCGCCGCCGGCGGCAGCGCGACGCCGAGGTCGTCGTGGATGTAGCGGGCCCACTCATCGGTGCGCATGCCGATCATCGCCGATTGCGCATCGTCGTGCCAGCGGCCACCGTGCGTCTCGACGAACTCGCGCCGGACGTCTCGCCAAATCCCCTCGCTTTCGATCAGCGTGCCGTCGAGGTCAAAAACGACGCAGGGGCTTAAGCCTTCTCGATGTTCTCCCACGCGAGGGCGTATTCTCGATCGGAGAGATCGGCGCTTTGTCTCGGCGCTATAGCGCTGTGTTTCGGCGCTATAGCGCTGTGTATAAGTACGCGTGCGCACGCGAAGCGCTGACCCATGTGGGTACGTTTGTACTATGGCGGTTGCCCGGCGACTGATGGTAACATTGACGCTTGGCCGCCCATTAACTAAACGCATAGGAGATGGAATGATGAGCAACTTCATTGCAATGACCCGAGACGAGGAGGGCGCGACGATGGTCGAGTACGGTCTGCTCGTCGCCTTGATCGCACTCGTCGCTATCACGGGCGTCACCCTGCTCGGCACGAACCTCAACTCGTTGTTCAACAACGTGGCGGGTTCCATTTAACAACAAAAAAAGCGCAGAGCATCATTTCCTCGGTTTCAGACAACGTCAAGCCGCGATGTTGCGGCACGGCAATGCCATTAAAAGCGTGATGCCCTTTTTGATGTCATGCCAGCGTCCCAGGAACCCTTATCGAAGTTCGGTGTCGAAGGGACGCCGGTTCGAGGGACACGTGGTCCCTTTTGGCGGTGTGATGAGCGCGACGAAGTACGTGCTGATCGCGCGCTCCACGCACCTGCTCGGATCCGCGTCGCTGGTATGACCGTAACCGTCGTGGGTTAGAAGAACCGCGTTGCCAAGCCGCGATGCGGCGTGAACGGCGTTATCGTATGCCGTGTTCGGGTCGAACCGCGTACCAACTACGAGGATGCGGTTTTTCGTGAACGCATTCCACGGGCCGGTGTAACGATCGGCACTGCGCGCGAGCCAAGAAGCGCAGGGAGCCCAGAGCAGCCAGCCGTTCACGGGCCCGCTAATGAAGCTCACGTCGTTCAGCCCACCGATGACCGCGGGCCAGCTCTGCGGTCCGGGCCGAGGTGGAAACGGTTTATCTGCGCATTGAAGTCCGACGGCCGAATCGAGTGCGGGCTCCAGAAACGCCTGCACGTCTCGAGCTGTGCTCTCGAGCGCGGAGCCATCGCCGCGAGCGGCTTTGTCGAGATCCGCTGCGAGCTCCGGCCACTGCGTGGGAGCGCCAAGCCGCACCCATAGAACGATCAAAGCATCCCCATACGTCAACTTGCCGATCGGCGCGCGTCGCAAACGCGCCAACAGCCGCCCCACGCGCGGTGCAACTGGGCCGTCGCCGGCCAGATCGCAACGGGGCCGCCCGGCACTTTGGCAGAGCGACTCGAATTTGCGCAGGACCAGATCTGCGTCGCTGATACCCTTCGCAATGCTCTCCGCAGTTCCCGCGGTAAACGCGACCGGGTCGACCACGCCGTCGAGCACCATCGTACGGACTCGGAGCGGGAACATGTTGGCATAAGTTTGACCGATGAACGTGCCGTACGAGACTCCCCGATAGTTCAACTGGGAGTCGCCGACGAGTTGGCGCAGGTAGTCGAGGTCGCGGACCGTGTCGACCGTGGAGATATGCGCGAGCAGCCCGCCGCTGAGCGACGTACACCGTTTTACGAACTCCACCGTCTTGGGCAGAAATTGTAGGGACTCGGTCTTCGTCGTCGGTATCAACTCGCGCCCCCAGAACGCCTTTCGGCTTTGCGCATTGTTAAAGCAAACAATGTGATCGCTGTCGCCGGTACCGCGCGGATCCCAGCTAACGACGTCAAAGCGACCTCTACCAATTGCATCCAGCTCCGGAGCCGCGTCCCTCACTTTCGGGACGCCGGCAACGCCGGGACCGCCCCAATTGAAGAACAGCGAGCCAATGCGTTCGTAAGGGCGGCTGGCACGGTGGCGGATCACGGCGAGCTCGATGTCGCCGTCGTCGGGACGCTGCCAATCCAGGGGAACCGCCACTCGCGCGCACTCCAGGCCTTTAGCAGGCTCGTAACAAGAGCTCCAGGCGATGCGTTGGCTTGACGATAGCTTCGCGGCAACCGATGCAGGTCCGCAAGCGGCGAGCGCTGCGAGCATACCGATCGCGGTAGCGAAAGCTGCCGGCCGCATCTAGACCCTGCCTACTTCAGGAATCTTGAAGTAGTGCGGTTGGCTTTGGACGATCGTTCCGGGCGGTTGGGGCGCGAACGTGTAGTGCGGCGGTTCGCCCGCGCGAGCCGAGCCGCAAAGCCCAAGCGAGCAGAGAGCTATTACGTGCCAATGTTTCATCAGGGGGTTTGTTCCGGATTTGGGGTCGGTTTCTCCGCCGGTGCGGACGGGTATGTTTGCATCGTCGGCTGCGGAAGGGGCGTTCCGCTCGAACTGTGACCGCGTAAGAACTGGTCTCCCGGCTCCCAGACCGCATCGTCGGCAAACGTTACCTGCCGCACGTGCACGGTTTCGTTCGTCATTCTCCGCACAACGTGGGCCGGCCACAGCAAACCGCGAAAACAGTGGTTTTCGATGTTCACCGGCGGGCTGAACGTGCCCTTATCCAGCCAGTCGAAGGTAGCTTCAACGTCGCCTCGGTAGTCCGTTACGACGAACTGAAACTCGACCTCCGTCACGACCTTCGTCGTGATATTTCGGAACGAGACGCACTGCCGGTAGGTAAACGGTTGGCTTCCGTTCGCAAGCGAGGCTGCGAAGATATAAATGGGGTTGGAATGATTGTCCGATATCCGCGTATTGACCCGGAGCGGCACCGGTGTCGGTGTCGGTTTTGGCGTTGTCGTCGGGGCCGGCGCGGGCGTTGGGCCGATGGGCGCGGGGTTTGCGCGCGTCCAGTAGGTGCCGTTGCTCCAGTTGATCCTTCGGAGGTTGCCCGAGATCGTGCCGATGATGCGCCCGCCGTTGAAGACGCCCCAGTTGGTGCTCAGCGTGCCCGGGTTATCAAACGTTCCCGTTGCCCTCACGCCGTTTTCGTTGACGAGCGAGACCGAAGTGCCGCTTTGCGTGATGTGGCAGACAGCGCCCGGGCTACCGTTCGCGTACCACCGGCCGCTGATATCGGGCAGCGTACCGGCGCGTACCTGAGCCGACACACACATTGCGATTACGAAACTTGCGCAGATAGCAACTCGTGAAGCGGCGCTCATTGGGAAAGAGCGTTCAAGAGCAAGCAGACGTTCCCTCGTCGCACTATGGTTTAGTCTCCGCCTCCCACGTTGATTGCCTCGACCTTGCCGCTGATAAAGAGCGCGACGATCCGGCAGAAGTAACACATGCGATGGCCTCAGTAGTGAGCGTCTTTAAGATCGAAGCCGGGCAGCCCGTATACACGAGTCGGCGTTCGCTCTTGGTCTCCATGTATCTGACGTGCGTTGCCGCAGGAAGGTAGGCCTGCCCGCTCGGCGATCCCACGATGTGCGGCGGGTTCAGTTTTCGCTTTGTCGCGAAGATGTGCGAAGCCAATGGTTTGAGGCGCAGAAGAGTTCGACGGCAAAGCTTCGAGCCTACTTCAAGGTTCGCGCAGATAGGAGCGAGCTCGCTCGAGACGGCTTTGCGTCATTCCCGCGACGTCCAATAGCTCGTCAAGCGATGCGAAGCTGCCTTCGCGCTCTCGCAACTCCACGATGCGTGCGGCGACTGCTCGCCCGATCCCCGGCACCGCGGCGAGTTCCGCAGCGTCGGCGGCGTTGACGTCGACGCTGCCATCTGGCGGAGGCGTCGCACGGTGCCGGCGCGTGCGCGTCTCGCGCGCCCGCGCGTGCGGAGCCTCACCGGCCGCGGGTACGTAGATCTCTTCACCGTCGGCGGCATGCTGGGCAAGGTTGACGCCCGCGGCATCGGCCGATGCTTTGAACCCGCCGGCCGAAGCAACGGCTTGAGCGTACCGGTCGCCAAGATGGAGATGATAGAGACCGGGCCGCACGACGGCGCCGGCCACGTAGACGACGAACTGGCCGGCCGGCGCAGCGCCACGGAAGCGTCGATGGTGACGCGCGCCGGAGTCGACCGGATCGGGATTCCGGCTCGGCGTCGCGACCGAAACCGACTGCACGGCGGCCCTCGGAGCCGGATGCCGGAGCGCGAAGGCGGCAAGAGCAAGCGTCGCGGCGACGACCAAAGCAATTCGTGCGATCATGGTTTCCCATCACGCCGGAGGCGCGCGTCGCAAAGGGTAGCGGCGGGCCGCTCCAGCATGTACCATGCTCTTCATGGCCGGGAGCTACGACTTTCGCACGATCGAGCATAAATGGCAGTCGCGCTGGGAGCGCGACGCACTCTATCGCACGCCCAACGAAAGCGAGAAGCCCAAGTACTACGCGCTCGTCATGCTGCCGTATCCCTCGGGCGATCTGCACGTCGGACATGCAAAGAACTATACGATCGGCGATGCCGTGGCGCGCATGAGGCGGATGCTCGGTTACAACGTGCTGCACCCAATGGGCTGGGACGCATTCGGTTTGCCCGCCGAGAATGCGGCGATCTCGCGCGGAGCCGACCCCGCGGCCTGGACGACCGAGAACATTCTGAACATGCGCCGCCAGCTGCGCTTGCTGGGCGCCGGTTACGACTGGTCGCGAGAGATCGCGACCTGCGAGCCCGAGTACTACCGCTGGAATCAGTGGCTCTTCCTGCGGTTGTACGAAGAAGGGCTCGCCTATAAGCGCGAGGCTCCCGTCAACTGGTGTCCGCACGACCAAACGGTGCTCGCCAACGAGCAGGTCGTCGATGGCCGCTGCTGGCGCTGCCACCATCTCGTCGAACGGCGCAACCTGTCGCAATGGTTCTTGCGCATCACGGCCTATGCCGACCGCTTGTTGGAGGGCCTCGACAAGCTCACGGGCTGGCCCGAACGCACGCGAACGATGCAGCGCAATTGGATCGGCCGCAGTGAAGGCGCCACATTCGCTTTTCGCATCGAAGGGCTCGATGCCGACATCGACGTCTTTACGACGCGGCTCGACACGCTTTACGGCGTAACCTTTCTTGCCATCGCCGCCGAGCATCCGGTCCTCAAATCGCTCGAGCAGGTCGTCTCCTCCGAGCACGCCACGCAGATCGCCGCGTTTGCAGAGAGCCTGCAATCGAAATCGGAGCTCGAACGAACCAGCTTGATGGAGAAGCGCGGAATCTTCACTGGCGCCTACGCGATCCATCCGCTCTCTCGCGAGCGCGTTCCGATCTGGGTCACGAGCTACGTCCTTGCGGAGTATGGAACGGGTGCCGTGATGGGCGTTCCGGCGCACGACGAGCGCGACTTCGAGTTCGCTCGAAAATACGCGCTGCCGGTCGTCACGGTCGTCGTTCCCCCAACCGCACCGCCCGAGGGCGCGTTGGAGCACGTCTACGTGGAAGACGGGCGTTTGATCGCCAGTGAAGAGTTTAGCGGCATGTCGAGCGAGCGCGCCCGCGATGCCATCGCTCAGCGCCTGGCTACGCTTGGCCGCGGGAAGACGAGCATCAACTATAAGCTGCGAGATTGGCTGATTTCGCGCCAGCGATATTGGGGGACCCCGATTCCGATCGTCTACTGCAGCGCTTGCGGCGAGGTGGCCGTACCCGATGACGAGCTGCCCGTTCTGTTACCGCCGGGCGTGCCTCTCCGTGGCGAAGGTTCGCCGCTCGCCGCAGTGCCGGAGTTTGTCGAAACGACCTGCCCGAAATGTGGCGGCCCGGCGCGCCGCGAGACCGACACGATGGATACGTTCTTCGAATCGTCGTGGTACTTTCTGCGCTACCTCGATCCGCATAACGACCGCCTACCGTGGTCGACGGAGCGTGCCGCGCAGTGGATGAACGTCGACCAATATATCGGCGGCGCCGAGCACACGGTGCTTCATCTGCTCTACTCCCGTTTCTTCTACAAATTCATTCACGACCGCGGCGGGGTACGCGGCGCCGACGAGCCTTTCGAAAATGTCTTCCACCAGGGTCTCCTGCTGCGCGACGGCGAGAAGATGTCGAAGTCGCGCGGCAACGTCGTCGGCATCGACGAGACCGCCGAGCAGACCGGCGTCGACGCGATGCGGCTCTTCTTACTCTACGTTACGCCTCCCGAAGAGACGAGCGACTGGAGCGAGGAGGGCATCAGCGGGCGGGTGCGTCTGTTGAACCGCATCTGGCGCGCCTGCGAACCCTACTTCGAGGGGCCACGCACCGACGGCGAGCAAGAGCTGCCGCCGGCTCGAGACGCTGCGGAGAAGGCGTTGCTGCGGGCGGTGCACGTCGCGGCCAAATCGGCAATCGACGAGACGCTATCACGCCGCTTTCATTACAATACGACGATCGCTAAGCTCGACGAACTGGTAAACCTGATAACGGTATCGTCGGGTACCTCGGCGGATTCGGCGGTAGCAGCCTATGCCGTGCGCGCGTTGCCAATCCTCATCGCGCCCTTCGCTCCGCACATCGCAGAGGAGCTCTGGGAACGATTCGGCCACACGACCTCCGTGCACCTCGAGCCATATCTGCAGCCCGACGATCGCGCTCTCGCGGTCGACGAGATTACGTTGGTCGTGCAAGTTAACGGTAAGCTTCGAGCGCGCATCGTCGTTGCGCCGGGCATTGCAGAGGAGCAAGCCTTCGCGCTCGCACTCGAGGAAGCGAACGTTCGCAGTCACCTCAACGGCAAGGAAGCGCGTAAACGGATCTACGTTCCGGGTAAACTGCTCAACATCGTCGTATGAGCGAGCCGCAAAGGATTTCGACGCAGGTCTGCATCGTCGGCGGCGGCCCGTGCGGGGTGATGCTCGGCGTGCTATTGGCTCGGGCCGGCGTCGACGTCCTCGTACTTGAAAAATATAAAGATTTCTATCGCGATTTTCGCGGCGACACGATCCACCCCTCGACCCTGGATTTGCTTTTCGAGCTTGGCTGGCTCGATGCGTTTCTCGCGCTCCCACACGACGAGATTCGATCCATCGGCGCCACGATCGGTGGCGAAACCGTAGAGCTTGCCGACCTCACTCATCTTCGGACGCACTGTAAATTCGTCGCGTTGATGCCGCAATGGGATTTTCTCAGCTTTTTGGCAGAGTGCGGCCGGCGCTATCCAACGTTTCATTTGATGATGCAGACCGAGGCTATCGGCTTGGTCGAGAACGCCGGCGAAACAACGGGCGCGCGCGCGAAGACGCCCGACGCACAAATCGTGATCGAGGCAAAACTCGTCGTCGGAGCCGATGGGCGCCATTCCACGATTCGCGCGCTTGCCGGGCTCACGGTCGAAAATCTCGGCGCGCCAATGGACGTGCTCTGGATGCGCATCGCCAAGCACCCGGGAGAAGCCGAGCAGCGGTTGGGCAACATCGCCACCGGGCATATGCTCGTGATGATCGACCGCGGCGACTACTGGCAGTGCGCCTACATCATTCGCAAAGGCTCTTTCGACGAACTAAAGGCGCAGGGCATCGAGGCGCTGCGGCGGGGCATCGTGGAGCTCGTTCCAGCGCTGCGCGATCGCGTTGCGGCGCTCGACGACTGGTCGAAGGTCTCGATGCTCGAGGTTCGCGTCGACCGGCTCGAACGCTGGCACCGTCCCGGCCTGCTTTGCATCGGCGATGCGGCCCATGCGATGTCGCCGATCGGCGGGATCGGAATCAACCTTGCAATCCAAGATGCGGTCGCCGCGGCGAACATCCTCGCAGATTTGCTGGCGTCGGGAAAAACGCCGAGCGACGCGGAACTGGGTCGCGTTCAAGAACGGCGAGCCTTCCCCACCAAAGTGACGCAAGCTTTTCAAGTTTTCGTGCAGGACCGGGCAATCGATCCGATCTTGCGGGGAAAGGAAATCGACCGAGCGCCGCTGGCTATGCGGCTCTTCGACGAGTTTCCGTTCCTTCGTCGCCTCCCCGCGCGCTTGATCGGCGTCGGCGTGCGGCCCGAACACGTCCACACGCGCGACGCCTATGCGTCTGAGGCGAAGAGCGCGTCGTAGAGCTTGCCGCCGATGGCGCCGCCGACGATCGGCGCGACCCAGAAGAGCCACAGTTGCGCAACGGCCCATCCGCCGACGTAGACGGCAACGCCCGTCGAGCGCGCGGGATTCACCGACGTATTCGTTACCGGAATGCTGACAAGGTGGATCAACGTAAGCGCAAGACCGATCGGAATCGGAGCGAAGCCGGCCACGACACGCTTGTCGGTGGCGGCCGCGATGATGAAGATGAACATCAGCGTCATCA
>DATMKR010000013.1:0-60620 GCA_035571115.1 Candidatus Acidiferrum sp.
TTCGGTTCGCCGACGATTACCAACGACGGCGTGACCATTGCCAAGGAGATCGAGCTGCCCGACGTGTTCGAAAACATGGGGGCGCAGCTCGTCAAAGAAGTCGCGTCGAAGACCAACGACATTGCCGGCGACGGCACGACCACTGCGACGGTGCTCGCGCAAGCGATCATTCGCGAAGGCCTCCGCAACGTGACCGCGGGCAGCAATCCGCTGCTGATCAAGCACGGCATCGAGAAGGCCGTGGAGATCGCGGTCAAGGAGATGGAGTCGTTCAAGAAGGACGTCGATACCAAAGAGAAGATTTCCCAGGTCGCCTCGATCTCGGCCAACGATCCGGAGATCGGCGAATACGTCGCCGAAGCGATGGAGAAGGTCGGCAAGGACGGCGTCATCACGGTCGAGGAGTCGAGGACGCTCAAGACGGAAGTCGAGACCAAGGACGGCATGCAGTTCGACAAGGGCTACATCTCGCCGTACATGGTTACCGACTCCGAACGCATGGAAGCCGTACTCGACAATCCCTACATCCTGGTAACGGAACGGAAGATCTCGGCGATCGCCGACATTCTGCCGTTGCTCGAGAAGGTCGTTCAGGTACAGAAGCCGCTGCTCATCATTTCCGAAGACGTCGAGGGTGAAGCGCTCGCGACGCTGGTCGTGAACAAGCTGCGTGGCACGTTTACGTCCGTTGCGGTCAAGGCGCCGGGCTTCGGCGACCGCCGCAAGGAGATGCTCAAGGATATCGCAACGCTCACCGGGGCCACGGTGATCTCCGAAGAGCTCGGACTCAAACTCGACAAGGTGACGCCCGAACAGCTCGGCCAGGCCAAGCGCGTGACGGTTACTAAGGAAGAAACGACGATCGTCGACGGCAACGGCAAACCCGACGCCATCAAAGGCCGCATCGAGATGATCAAAAAGCAGATCGAGGAGACCGACTCGGACTTCGACCGCGAGAAGCTGCAAGAGCGTCTTGCGAAGCTTTCCGGCGGCGTCGCGGTCATTCAGGTGGGCGCGGCCACGGAGACCGAGCTCAAAGAGAAAAAGCACCGCATCGAGGATGCTCTGAGCGCGACCCGCGCGGCCGTGCAAGAAGGCATGATCCCCGGCGGCGGCGCGTCGCTCATTCACGCGATCAAGGCGATCGACCGCTACGAGCCCCCGAAAACAAACGGTCACGCCTCGACGTGGGCCGACGAGAAGATTGGCATCAGCATCGTGCGCAAGGCTCTTGAAGAGCCGGCCCGTCAAATCGCCGACAACGCGGGATTTGAAGGCTCGGTTCAGGTCAATGCGGTTCGCATCAAGAGCGCGCCGTTCGGCTTCGACGCAATGACCGGCGAGGTCGTGGACATGTTCGCGGCGGGCATCGTAGAGCCGCTCAAAGTGACGCGCGCAGCGTTGCAGAATGCGGCCTCGATCGGCGCGTTGATCCTCACGACCGAAACCCTCATCGCCGACAAGCCCGAGCCCAAGAAAGAGCCAATGGGCGCGCCCGGCGGCGGCATGGGCGGCTATGGCGACATGATGTAGGCGTCGCTCTCGGCGACGAATACGAGAAGGCGCGTCCGTTACACGGCGCGCCTTTTCTTTGCTTAGCCGGCCGACGTTTTCCAGAACTTGGGGCAGAGCAGCGTGTCGACTTGATCGCCGGCGAGCCCGTCGATCATATCCTCGGTGACGTTGAGGAGAATGGTTTCCGGCCAGCCACCCCAAGGAACCGGAAACGACATCGGTATTCGCACGTAATGATACTGATGCGTCGGGGTTCGCAGGCGCAGCGTGAGTTGTTGCGGGCTATTGCTGCCGGACGCGTCGGAATAGAGCCAGGCGTAATACGAGTCCTGATCGTTCTCGACCACGACGCGCGTTGGCAGCGGCTGCGGAAGCGGCTTCCCGCAGGTCGCCGCGCTCTTGTCGAAGAGGACGAAGGTCGGCTGCACGTAGAGGAAGGATTGAGGCGCCGTACCCGAGAGCAGCAGCGGCATGGGAGGCGCAGGGGCGGGCGCGTCGCTGAGTTTCTCGGTTATGTTGCGATCGAGTCCCGAGATGAAGTAGAGATAATCCGTGGCCGAGCAGCGATACTTGGGAGCCGTGAGATCGAGGCGATAGAGCCCGAAAGCGTTGTCGAACTCGACGATCGCCTCCTGATCGTCGCCGCGCTCGAAGCGAAAGACTTTGTCGACCTGCTGCCGTCCGATTCGGTCGGTCACCCGGACGCGCAGCGCGATGCTCGTTCCGGCCGGCGCGCGCGCGATCGCGCCGCAGAAGCCGGCATGTAGAACGATATGAGCGAGCGCGAGCATGGGCGAGGTCTTTCGGCCTTCGGCCGCCGACTCCATTCGCCGGAGCGGCCGCTCGCCTTGGCGTGAGCAGGCCGCACCGACACGACGGATAACTTCACCAATCATGTCAGTGCGCGCCATCAACGATTTTACGATTCGCGTGGCAACGGTCAACGGTTCGGGAAGTCAATCCTCCAATCTGGTGCTAACCAACGCCATCGCAAGCCTCGGAATTCCCGTCGCTCCGAAGAACGTTTTTCCCTCGAACATCGAGGGCTTGCCCACGTGGTTCGACGTGCGGGTTTCGGCGCTGGGATATCAATGCCGCGCGCGCGACTTCGACGTGCTCGTAGCACTCAACGCGGCGACGTGGCAACAAGACGTTGCCGGCGTCAAGCCCGGCGGTGCGGTTGTGCACGAGGACAGCTTTCCTTGTAAAGGCGACACGCTGCGCGAGGATCTCAGCTACTACGCCGTTCCATTTACGGCGCTGGCGAAAGAGCACTTCGCCGATAAAGGTGACCTGCGAAAATACCTGATGAATATGATCTACGTAGGCGTATTGGCGCAGCTCCTCGATATTCCGGAGACCTCCCTCGAAGAAAGCTTACGCTCGCAGTTTCGCAGCAAGGCGTCGGCCGTCGAGCTCAACCTTTCCGCCGTCCGCGTCGGCATCGAGTACGCGCGGCAGCATCTCGAGAAGCACGACCCTTGGCGCCTCGTCCCGATGAGCGGGAAGACCGAGGGTCTAATGTTCATGGAAGGCAATCGCGCCGCGGCGCTAGGCTGCGTCATGGGCGGCTGCACCGTTGCCGCCTGGTATCCGATCACGCCGTCTTCCTCGCTGTGTGAATACTTCATTCAGTATTGCGACCGCTATCGCATCGATAAAGAGACCGGCGAACGGAGCGTTGCCATCGTTCAGGCCGAGGATGAGCTCGCGGCGGCGGGGATCGTTTTTGGCGCGGGCTGGGCGGGCGCGCGAGCGATGACGTCGACCTCAGGACCGGGGATCTCGTTGATGGCCGAATATGCGGGCTATGGGTATTTCGCCGAAGTTCCGGGCGTGATCTTCGACGTACAGCGCGCCGGCCCGTCGACCGGACTGCCGACGCGAACGATGCAAGGTGACGTGTCGTTTGCGTACACGCTCTCGCACGGCGATACCAAACATCTCGTGCTCTTGCCCGCTACGGTGGCCGAAGCGTACGAGCTTTCAATGGAGGCGTTCGACCTGGCGGAGCGCTTTCAAACCCCGGTCTTTGTGCTCAGCGATCTCGACCTGGGAATGAACGCGTGGCTGACGCCGCCGCTACAGTATCCGGAGAAGCCCTTCGACCGCGGAAAGGTGCTTGGCGCCGACGACATGAGCTCGATGAAGTCGTGGGGACGGTACCGCGACGTCGACAAGGACGGGATCGGCTATCGCACGCTGCCCGGGACCGATCATCCCGGGGCCGGGTTCTTCACCCGCGGCACCGGTCACGACGAAGAAGCGCGTTATTCGGAACTCCCCGAGGTTTGGCAGCGCAATCTCGATCGCCTTAACCGAAAGACCGAAACGGCCAGGACGGCCGTGCCCGCGCCGGTCGTTGCCGAAAAAACCACTACGAAGATCGCGATCCTGGCGTACGGAACGACCCACCACGCCGTTGTGGAGGCTCTCGATTTCTTGCGCGAGTCCGGGATAGAACTCAACTACATGCGCGTGCGCGCGCTGCCGCTCTCGCCCGACGTCGCGACCTTCGTAAAGCGTCACGATCGCGTTTACGTCGTCGAGCAGAATCGCGACGGACAGCTCTACGGCATTCTACGAACGGAGCTCCCGACTCACCTAATCGGCCGCCTGGAATCGATCCGGCATTACAACGGCGTGCCGATCGATGCCCACGCAATTATCGATCCCCTGCTCGACGCGGAGCGCGCGCCGGCGGTGGTCGCGGAATAGGATGACAGCATGACCGTAAATATCGTCGGCCTCACTCGCGAGGTCTACAAGGGGCTTCCGACCACGCTCTGCGCGGGCTGCGGACACAACTCGATCACCAATCATTTGATCAAGGCGCTCTACGAGTATGGCGTCGAGCCGCACAAGCTGGCAAAAATGAGCGGTATCGGCTGTTCGTCGAAGACCCCGGCCTACTTCGTCGAACAGGCGCACGGCTTCAACGGGTTACACGGACGCATGCCGTCGGCTGCGACGGGAGCGAAGCTGGCCAACAGCGAGTTGCTCGTTCTGGGCATCAGCGGCGATGGCGACACCGCGAGCATCGGACTCGGACAGTATTGTCACATGATTCGCCGCAACCTGGACTGCACGTACATCGTCGAGAACAACGGCTGCTACGGTTTGACGAAGGGGCAGTTTTCGGCCACCGCCGACGTCGGCTCGAAACAAAAAGGCGGAAAGACCAACGAGTACGCAACGATCGATATCTGCGGACTCGCCATCGAGCTGGGCGCCACGTTCGTGGCGCGCTCGTTTTCGGGAGATGGTAAGCAGCTCGTGCCGTTGCTGCAGGCCGCCTTTTCGCATCGCGGCACCGCCATCCTCGACGTCATCAGCCCGTGCGTCACGTTCAACGATCACGAAGGCTCGACCAAGAGTTATGCCTACGTCAAAGAGCACGACATCGTACTGCACACGGCCGACTATATCGCCGGAGGTCGCGAGATCACGGTCGATTACGAACCCGGTACGGTGCAGGACGTTACCCTCGACGACGGTTCGCACGTGCTGCTCCGTAAACTCGACGTCGAATACGATCCAACCGACGGAATCAGCGCGTTGCGTGTGATTCACGAGACGCGAGCGCGCGGCGAGTTCGTTACCGGACTGCTCTACGTCGACACGACGCAGCAGGATCTCTGCGCGCGCGAGCACCTGGTGAAGCAGCCTTTGGCGCAACTCGGCGAAGAGTCGCTGCGAATTGCACGCGAGGAGTGGCGGAGACTCATGGAGCCGGCAACGGGGCCCGTGAAATGAGATGGCGGGCGGGCATCGTGCTCGCAGCCCTTCTGCTTACGCTGACGGCCCGCCCGGCACTTGCGGTCGTCGAACACGGTCGCGTCTGGCAGGCAACCTACGTCGCGGCCTACCAGCCGACGTTTGGCCGCCAGGGCGTTCCCCGCTCAGGCATTCTGAAGCTCAAGTTCGATCACGGAATCGTCAGCGGCACGTACGTTTCAGAATCCGTTCGTCCCGATCCACTTTACGGCCGTACGATCCCCGTGAGCGGTGGCGTCAGCCAGGGGCAGATTACGCTCAACTTTCAGGCTCCAGGCGGATTTACCGTGCGCGGTACTCTCGCGGGAAACGGCGAAATCTCCGGGACCGCCACGATCGGGGGACAGTTCTACAGTTTCCTGGCGAAGGTAAAATCCTCACCCTAATCCCCGATCTCTCGTCACCCGGAGCGTAACGAGCGAAGTCGAAGGGCTGTCGATGAACGAACTCATAGCGGCGCTGCGCGGTGGAAAATCCGTTTTCGTGCTGACCGGGTCGGGAGTTTCGGCGGAGAGCGGCCTGCCGACGTTTCGCGGCGTTGGCGGTCTTTGGCGAACGCATCGCGTCGAAGAGCTGGCTTCGCCCGAGGGATTCGCTCGCGACCCGGTTTTAGTTTGGACCTGGTATAACGAGCGCAGGGCCGCGCACGAGCGAGCCCAACCCAATGCCGGCCACCTCGCGCTCGCTCAACTAGAAGATACGCTTGGCGATTTCACGCTCGCCACGCAGAACGTGGATTCGCTCCATCTGCGCGCCGGCTCGCGCAACGTACTCGAGCTGCACGGCAGCCTGCGCGAAGCGCGTTGCACCAACTGCCATGCAGGCCGCCCATTCGGTGCTGCGGGCCTTCCGCTCGACGAAATCGAGCACGCCTGCGGCGGGCGCTGGCGTCCTGATATCGTCTGGTTTGGCGAATCGCTGCCTCGCGATGTTTGGCAAAGAGCACGACAAGCCGCGGCTCGCGCCGACGTCATCTTGGTCGTCGGAACGAGTGCGGTCGTCTATCCGGCGGCAGCACTCGCGACCAACTATAATCGCACGGCCTTCGTTGCCGAAATCAATCCGGAGGCAACTCCGATAAGCAACCGAGTTGCTTGTACGCTGCGAGAATCCGCCGCCGACGTGCTGCCGCGGATTGTCGAAACGCTCTCTCAAGACGTTAGCGTGTAAAGCCACCATCGCGGCGTGCCGCGACGCGCTTCGCGGTCGAAATAGACTTCGAGCTTCTCGCCAGACGCGATCTCAAGCTCGAACCAGTGACGCTTGAGATAAACATCGCCGCGGTCGGTCCCGGTCGTACGCCACGATCGCAGAACCGCAGAGACCTCGAACGTTCGACCGCTCCAGCGAAAGGCGCGCGGGACGGGAGGCTCGCTGCCGCTGGCGGGAGTTATAAACCCGTCGCCGGCCGGCGCGATCGCCTGGCCTACGAACTTCCGCATGCGCGCGATCGCGTCCACGTCATCGAGTTAGGGTTGTAGGCGTTTCGCGAGCAGCTCGGTGAGCTTGCGCTCGACGCCGCGCAACGTCGCGTTCTCGCTCTCGGCGTCGCGCAGCCGCGTGCGAAGTTCGACCGCAGCGATGTGATCGTATCCCGCCGATGCGGCGGCCGCGAGCTTGCGCAGCGTGCTGCGCTCGTCCGGGTCGAGATCCTCACCTGTGCCATGGCCACCGTAGAGGGCGATGGCTTCGAGATGGTGACCGACGATGATCGGAACGGCGTAGATCACTTGCCGGTCGCCGCCCGGCAGATCGTTGCGCGGCCAGCGTAGATCGCTCGGATCGATGGCGACGAGATCGGCGCGCAATCGCAGTGCCAGCGCGTCGTCGGCATCGAGTTCGGCCGCTTCGTCGTCCGTCCACGCGTGCGCCCGAACGCGGCGATACGCTCCTTTTTCGTGACGGAAGACGGCCGCCGACGCGAGTCCCAACGCGGCTACCGGTTCGTCGACCAGCGCGGCCTCGATCGCGGCGGCAGTCGATGCGTGCGGCAGCGCGCGAGCGACGGCGGCCAAACGTTGCTCGGCGAGATGCCGCTGCTTGAAGAGGAAGCGATCGATCCAGTCGTCGAGGCGGCCGTGCAAGAGATTGAACGACACACCCAAACCGACTGCGGCCAAGATGTTAAGGATCGTCGCGACGCCCTGATGCTCCAGCACGCGCCCGAAGACGTACTCGATCAAAGTAAAGAGCGACACCGCTCCAAGGGTCAGAGTCGTGTAAACCAGCGTGCGGCTGATGATGAAGCTGATATCCATCACGCGGTGGCGGATGATTCCGTACGCGACGGTTGCCGCAATGAGTGCCGGCGCGAGCGAGAAGAGTAAGGCGAGCGTGAAGCTCACGGTGTTGTTGGTCGTATGCTGGCCGACAAGTTGCTCGAGCACGTCGGCCAAAATGAGCAGCACGAAACTTCCGATGACCGGCACGAGGCGACTGCGTGCCGCACCACGCGTGGTGACGTACGTGGATATGAGTGCGAGCAGCGCGGCGAGCCCCGGGATGACGACGGAGAGATCGTAGAGCGAGAACAGATGGACCGGCGGGGCATGCGAATAGCGCACCTCGAGGTACGCATAGAGATAGAGACCGGCGATGGCGACCCCGGCCGGCAACGCGAGACGGTCGACGAGACGTGCTGCTCCCGTCGGCCGGTCGCTGGGAAAGCGGCTCGCAAAGATCATGATCGCGGCCGGTTGCATCGCATATATCACCGCAACGAGGACGTCGAACAGCGTCGCGGCGACCCCGCCCGACTGCTGCGCCCAGAAGAGCCACGGAAACGGCAGCACCAGCGCCGGAGCGATTAGGGCAAACGCCCAGGTCATTCGACTCGGCCGCAGCAGTACGAGGAGCAGCCCAACGATTCCCATTGCCAGCCCGGCGATCGCGTACGTCAACGATTCCGTCTGCCCGATTGCGAGAAGATCGGTGGCGCGCACGGTGACCCAGCGGGGCCTGCCGCCGTGCACGATGGCAAAAGCGATCGGCGCCCCGCCGGGGACCTCTTCGTTGAGAATGGCATAGCGGCGCCCGCGCAACGGCAGCGTCTCGTAGAGTAACCGGTCGCCGGTGACGATGCCGGCGCGCGCCGTCAGCGACGTCGGGTCGATCTCGGCAAACGTCACGTCTTTGCTCAGCAAGAATCCGTAGGTGCCGATGGGTTTTTGAAAGGAGCCGATCGAGACGGCGGCTGCCGCGATCTCGAACAGCGCCAAGATCGTTATAAATGCGACGCGCGCGCCGTAACGCACGTTAACCTGCGCCGGCCGCGCGCTTGCGCGTGAACAGTGCGTAGACGGGCAACCCCGAGAGCAGAATCGCGATGCCGATGCCCGTATCGTGGGGCGATTTCAGGACGGTATCTCCGACGATATACCACGCGGCGGCGAGAAAGAGCAGCGTCGTTACCGGGTGTCCCGGCATGCTGAAGACGGGCTTGGGCGCCCGGGGATCGCGCGCGTCGCGATTGCGGAAGACGATTAGCGCGATCGCAGCAAGCCCGAAGAAGATGTAATCGTTGCAGGTCACGTAGTTGAGAATCTGGTCGTAGCTGCCGGAGAGGGCGATAACGATTGCGATCGCTCCTTGCATTAGGATTGCGAGCACGGGTGCGTGAGTGCGGGCGCTTACCCAAGCGAGCTGTTTGAAAAACGTGCCGTCGGCGGCCATCTGAAAGTAGACCCTGGGCGACGTAAGAATCTGGTTGCTCAGAAAGCCGAGGGTGGAAAGTGCGATCACGGCGGCCATGATCTGCAAACCGATTGGACCGAAGGCGATTCCCGCCACTTGCGAGGCCGGCGTATTCGTCGCCACCAAACCGCCGATGCCGAGCGCGCGTAGACACGCTGCATTCACTGCCAGATAGAGGAGGACGACAACCCCGACGCCGGCGATCAGGCCGCGAGGCAGCGTTTTCTGCGGCTGGTGTAGCTCGGCGGTCATAAAGCTCGACGTTTGCCAGCCGCTGTAGGCGAAGAGTACCGGTACCATTGCCAGCCCGATCACGGCGAGCGTTCCTCCGGGCGGCGAATGCGCAGGCATCGCTACCGCCCCGCGCGCGGCGTGAACCGCAAAGAGACCGATAGCGGCAAATGCCGCGATGGCGAGGACCTTGAGCACCATGAACGCGTTCTGCGTCGTCGTGCCCGTGCGAACGCCAAGCGCATTGATCGCTGTAAACGTCGCGATTGCGACGACGGCGACGGCTGCAGTCGAAGCGTTCCAACTCGTTAACGTAGCAAAGTAATTGGCGAACGTGACCGCGGCGGCAGCCATCCCGCCGCTTTGCGACACGAGGAGCAACGTCCATCCAAAGATGAATGCGAGCGCCGGATGAAACGCGTCCCGCAGGTACGCGTAGAGGCCGCCGTCCGCGGGGCGACGCGCTGCCAGCTCGGCGAAGATGCCCGCGCCGAGGAGCGCGATCAGGCCACCCGCGACCCATACCGCCATCACCAGAAATCCGCTGCCGACAAAGCGGGCGACGACCGATGGGTTCATAAAGATGCCCGAGCCGATGATGCCCCCCATCACGATGAGTGCGGCATCCCGGCCTCCGAGGAGACGGACGAGTTTTGGTACCGGCGCGCTCATCGGGGGAATGTCCACATTCCAGCGAAGAGGCGCGTCATGTTCGCAATTGCAACGTTCGTCCTCGCCGTGCTCGGTGTCACCGTAGCTCAGATGCCTCCTCCGGGGCCGCCGCCCCCTCTTTCGCAGCCGCCGCTCGAAAGCGGCTCATGCCTCGATTCGCCCCGCGCGGTCCCAAGCGTGCTTATGAAGCCGGTTTCGCGCGCCATGCAGTTGGTCGGCATCGATGCGGTCGTCTCGACCGCGACGATGACGGCCAACCAGACCATCGGCTTCTTGTATACGACGGGGGACGGCGGCACGTGGCTCGGCGAGCGAACCGGGCTCTACATGTCCGCGGCTAATGCCACCTCGATCAACACAGTCTTGGCCGCAACCCACGCCGCAGGCGTCGCGAAGGACGAATTTCCTCCGCAGAGCCGCTATGGTGAGCCGACGGGGTACCCCCAATTCTTCAGAGTCCAAATACCGCCCGCCGCCCTGGCCGCCTTGCGAATCGAGCTCATACCCTGCGTCCGCTGGCCGAGCACGCGCCCGCTTCCCGATCCCACGATGTAGCCCTTCGTCCTTCGTCCTTCGTCCTTCGACAAGCTCAGGATGACAGGGGCTCAGGATGACAGGGCTCAGGATGACAGGGCTCAGGATGACAGGGGCTCAGGATGACAGGGCTCAGGATGACAGGGCTCAGGATGACAGGGCTCAGGATGACAGGGCTTAGGATGACAGGGCTCGGGATGACAGGGCTCAGGATGACAGGGGCTCAGGACAGGCTGGCAGACAGCGCATCCGAGTGCTAAGGTGACGGGTTATTGGCCCTGATGGAGTTCGTGGTTCGAGCCCGCTTGGGGGCTTTCGCGCCGAACGCTGACGTCTTCGTCGACGAGGATCAGCGGCGCGTCGTCGTGGTCGTAGAAGTGGCCGGAGCCGATCCCGAGAGTCTGCGGGTCGTCGTCGACGAGCGGTTCTTCATCATCGGCGGACGCCGCCGCGAGGCCGCTCGGCTGCGCAACGGCTCGTTCGTACAGAAAGAGATCGCGCACGGCGAGTTCGTCAAACGAATCGCGCTGCCGGTCGCGGTGGAATACGATCGTATCGCAGCGACGTACGAGGACGGTTTCTTGATCGTCGTCGCACCGATTGCGGCGACGGCCTATCAGCCGACGGCCCGGACCGAACTCCACATATTGGTAAAAAGGACGCATTCCTAAATACATGGCTTCGAAATCTAGTCAAAACATCGTTCCCGCCAATTTGATCGGCATTCTGCCGCTCCAAGAGGCGGTGCTTTACCCGCATACCGTCATTCCGCTGGCGGTCGTCAAGAAATCCGGCATTCAACTCGTCGAGGAAGCGTTGCGCGAAGGAAAGCCGATCGGTCTGACCGTTCTGCGCGATCGCGAGATCGAGGACCCCGGGCCCGAAGACGTGCAGCGCGTCGGCACGATCGGCGTTATACAAAAGATGCTGAAGGTTCCCGACGGCACGCTGCGTTGCATCGTTGCCGGTCAGCAGGTCTTCCGCATCGAACAGTTCACGCAGGTGGCACCCTATATGGTCGCCGCTTACACCGAGTTGCCGGACTCGACGGTCGAGAACGAAGAGCTCGTCGCGATGCAGCGCAACCTGGCGGGACTCTTCCAAAAGCTGCTTTCGTATCTACCGCAAGCGCCGCGCGAGATGGAGATGGAAGTCGCCAACATCACCGATCCGGTGGTGCTGACCTACTTCGTCGCCTCGACGATGCGTTTGGAGACCGCCGATCGCCAGGCGCTCCTCGAGGAACGCGACACGGCTAAGCGCATGCGCAAGCTGACGATGCTTCTCACCAAGGAGCTAGAGGTCGTCGAGCTCGGCCATAAGATTCAGAGCGACATCCAACGCGAGATGGAAAAGAATCAACGCGAGTTCTATCTCCGCCAACAATTGCGCGCAATCCAGGAAGAGCTTGGCGAAGTCGATCCGCAGCAGGCCGAGAACAACGAGCTGCGGAGCAAAATCGACGGTGCGGCGATGCCGCCCGACGTGAAAAAGGCGGCCGATCGCGAGCTCGACCGGCTCTCGAAAGTTCCGCAGGCCAGTCCCGAGTACAGCGTCATTCGCACGTACCTCGATTGGCTCGTTACGTTACCGTGGAAAGAGGAGACGCCCGATCACATCGAGATAGCGACGGCGCGCGCCGTGCTCGACGAGGATCATTACGACCTTGAAAAGATCAAGGACCGGATCGTCGAGTACTTAGCCGTCGGAAAACTCAAGAAGAAGTTAACCGGACCGATCCTCTGCTTTGTGGGACCGCCGGGCGTAGGAAAAACCTCGCTCGGTCAGTCGATCGCTCGCGCGATGGGACGGAAGTTCGTTCGCCTTTCAGTGGGCGGCGTTCGTGACGAGGCCGAGATTCGCGGCCATCGGCGCACGTACATCGGCGCGATGCCAGGCACGATCGTTCGCGCGATTCGCGACGCGGGAACGCGCAACCCCGTGTTGATGATCGACGAGATCGACAAAGTGGGCGCGGATTTTCGCGGGGACCCGCAATCGGCACTGCTGGAAGTGCTCGATCCCGAGCAGAATAACAACTTCCGCGATCATTATCTCGATCTGCCGTTCGACCTTTCGCAAGTGCTGTTTATCTGCACCGCAAACGCGCTCGATACGATCTCGCCGCCGTTGCGGGATCGCATGGAGATCATCACGCTTCACGGCTACACCGAGCTCGAAAAGCTCCAGATAGCCAAGCGATATCTGCTCAAGAAGCAGCGCAAGAACAACGGTGTGCGCGATTCGCAAGCCCAGATCAGCGACCAGGCGATTCGCGCGATCATCAACGATTACACGCGCGAAGCCGGCGTACGAAACCTCGAGCGAGAGATCGGAACGGTCTTTCGCAAGATCGCGCGCAAGATCGCGGAGAACGCTCGTTACAAGGCGCGCGTCAAGCCGGAGAGCCTCGTCGAATACCTCGGCAGGCCGCGATTCTTCAACGAGGTGCGCAAACGCGTCGCCTCGGTCGGCGTCGCGACGGGCATGGCTTGGACGCCGGTGGGCGGCGACATTCTCTTCATCGAGACGCAGGCGATGCCGGGAACGGGGAAGCTCGTGCTGACCGGACAGCTGGGCGACGTCATGAAGGAGAGTGCGCAGGCCGCCGTCTCGTTCATGCGTTCTCGATCGGGGGAGTTGGGCTTACCGGACGATTACTTTGCCAAGCACGACATTCACATTCACCTTCCCGCCGGCGCTACGCCCAAGGACGGTCCATCGGCCGGAATCGCGCTGGCGACCTCCATCGCTTCGATGCTGACCGGCATCAAAGTCGATGCGAACTTGGCCATGACCGGCGAGATCACGCTGACGGGACAAGTGCTGCCGATCGGCGGGCTCAAGGAAAAGGTTCTCGGCGCAAAGCGCTCAGGCATCACGAAGATCCTGTTGCCGCGGCGCAACGAGATGGATCTGGACGATATCCCCAAAGAGGTGCGCGAGAGCATGACGTTCGTTCCGGTGGACGAGCTCTCCGAAGTCCTCCATCACGCGTTAGGGAAGCGGCTGATCTCGCCGGTGCCGCTGGGCTCGGACCACGAACGGGTGAGTAACGTCGTTCCCCTTCGACTTCGGACCGGGCACGCTAAACGGCGAAACGGCGCGGTCAAACGCGCTCCGGAGCGCAAGCGCCGCGTTAAGCGATAACCTCGATTCCGCTCCCGGAGCGGACTTCACCAACGACCGCAGCCATCGTGCTGCGGTCGCTTAATTCGCGAACGAGCAGTGCAAGATTCTCGCGTGCGATGCTGATGAGCAATCCGCCCGAGGTTTGAGCATCGGAGAGACCGATGCGAACTGCCTCCGAAACGGAGGGCGCGAAATCGGTAAACGTCGCATGCGTCTGCGCGTTGTGCCGCGTGCCGCCGGGCACGACGCCGGCCGCGATCAACTCGAGAGCGCGTTTCATAAAGGGCACCGCCGTCGAATCGAAGATCAGCCGGACGTGCGAGGCGCGCGCCATGTTTTCCGCGTGCCCGAGCAGCCCGAAACCGGTGATATCCGTTGCCGCGTGCGCGCCCGCCGCGAGCATCGCCTCGGCCGCGCGGTCGTTGAGAGTCGTCATCGCAGCAACCGCTTCATCGAGATCTCCCGCCGCGATCGCACCGCGTTTGCGGGCCGTCGTTAGGATGCCGGTCCCCAACGGCTTGGTTAGCACGAGCGCGTCGCCGATCCGCGCATCGGCGTTGGTGACGATCCGCTGCGGATCGACGATCCCCGTAACCGCCATGCCGTACTTCGGCTCCGCGTCTTTGATCGTGTGACCGCCAAGAATCGCGACGCCCGCGTTGCGCGCGACGCTCGCCCCGCCTTCGAGAATCTGCGCCAAGATCGCGAGGTCCAGATCTTCGGGAAAGGCGACGATATTGAGCGCACTCAAAGGGCGCCCGCCCATCGCGTAAACGTCGGAGAGTGCGTTGGTCGCCGCGATGCGTCCAAAGTCGAACGGATCGTCGACGATCGGCGTGAAGAAATCTACCGTGTGGACCAATCCCACGTCGTCGCGCAAAAGATAAACGCCGGCGTCGTCGCTATCGCCGTATCCGACGAGCACGCTCGCGTTCGTCGCGGGCGAAACGCGTTCCATCACGCTGCGGAGCTCGGCCGCGCCGAGTTTCGCGGCGCAGCCGGCGCACGCAGAGAGTTCGGTTAAGCGGATGCTCTCGACGTTCATAGAAACAGTATTCGATGTCGAGGCAACTGCTATTCCTTCCCGGACCGGTGATGGTGGCGCCGCCGGTCCTGCGCGCGATGGACCGTCCGCTGATCGATCACCGGGGGCCGGAGTTCGCGGAGATGCTGGAGCGGATCACGGCCGCTTTACGCCCGGTCTTCGGGACGCGCGGCGAGATCGCTATCCTTGGAAGCTCGGGAACCGGCGCGATGGAAGCGCTTGTTGCCAACCTTTTTGCTCCTGGGGATCGGTTGCTCTCATGCCCGGTCGGCTCTTTTGGAAAGCGATTCGCGGGGATCGCAGGCGCCTATGGCTGCATCGTTGAGACCTTGGAGACACCGCTCGGCGCAGCGGTCGATCCCGCCGCGCTCCAGGCGCGCCTCCGAGCGGATGCGGAGAAGAGCATCGCCGGCGTTTTGCTGACGCATAACGAGACCTCAACCGGCGTCGCCAATGACATGGCAGCGCTTGCGCCGATGCTGCGCGGCCACGGCGCGATCACGCTCGTCGACTCCGTCAGCGGCCTGGGCGCGAGCGAGTTTCGCATGGACGATTGGGGTTACGATGCGGTGGCGACCGCTTCGCAGAAAGCCTTTGCGGCGCCGCCCGGCGTGGCCATCGTCGCGGTCAGTTCGCGCGCGCGCCAGCGTCTCGGGGAGCCCGCGCTCGCGCGTTTTTACTTCGATCTGCGACGCGCGCTTGAGTTTTCGCACTCGGGCCAGACCCCGTGGACGCCGCCGATTTCCATCCTTTACGCGCTCGACGCCGCGTTAGCTCGCTATCATGGCGCCGGGATGCAGGCTGCCTTCGAGAGGCATACGCGCTATGCGAATGCCGTGCGCGGGTCGCTGCAACGTTTGGGGTTCACGCTCCTTTCGCGGCCCGGCGCGCATTCCGACACGATCGTCGCGGCCTATCCGCCGCCCGGCGTTGACCCTAACCCGCTGCTGCAAGCGCTTCGCGAAGAGCACGGCATCGTGCTCTCCGGGGGTCAGGCCGAGCTTGCGGGAAAGATCGTGCGCTTCGGCACGATGGGAGACGTCGACGAGAGCGATTTCCAAACGGCCTTCACTGCGATCGAGACGACGCTTCGAGCGCTTACAAGTGGTGTCGCTTAAAGTACGGCAGCACGAACGGGCGCGCGAACCAGGGGATCGTCGAAAGGATTGCGTCATCCAGCGGCGCGTCGTAGGTTACGAGATAGGGCGCCAAGCGCGATTGATGCAGATCGGCGCGTATGTCCGGTGAGAGCGGAAAGAAGAGCGCCACGAAGAGCACGAGCCATAACAGGATCGCACCCTTCAGCAAGCCGATGAGCGCACCGCCGAGCGCGTTGCCCAGGCCCAGCACCGGAAGTTTGGCGATGGTGCCCAGCAGACGCGCCACAATGAGAATAACCACGTACGTAAGCAGTCCCGTGCCGAACATTCCGACGACGTGGGCCGATCCGGGACCAAGTTTCGTCAGCTGCTCGATCGTCGCGTCCAAGCTTCCGTTGTAAAACCACGGCGTGACCAAGGCGCCGGTTACTGCCACGGCTCCGCCCAGCTCCGAAACGAAGCCGCGCGAGTAGCCCTTGAGCGTCGCGATGCTCAGGATGACGACGATAACGACGTCGGGCCAGGCGACGCCCGCGATCACGTTCGAATCTCCGCTCCGAACTCTTTTCGCAGCGCGTCGAGCAATCGCGAAACTGCCCGATCGGCTTCTTCGTCGGTGATCGTCGCATCGGAACGCTGCAGCGTTACTCGCGCCGCGAGGCTCTTGCGCGCTTGTCCGATTTGGGGGCCGCGATATTCGTCGAAAACGGCGGCGCCGGTACACAGGCTGCCGAGGGCAGCAACAATCGCACGCTCGACGTCTCGAGCGGCGACGTCGACATCGACGACCAAGGCGACGTCGCGATACGTCGAGGGATACTTCGAAGGCACTCGATAATGGGGCGTTTCGTACGCCGGCAGCGATGCGATCTGGATGACGCAGAGATACGCGGGGCGCCGTAAATCGGAGGTCTTCGCCAAGCGCGGGTCGATGCGTCCAAGATAGCCGACCTCGCGCTCGTCGAGGGTGACGAGCGCCGTCTTACCCGGATGGAAACCGGACCGCGTGCCGCGCTTCGCCTCGACGTCGCGCCCGGTAATTTTGCGCAGTAGCTGTTCGCAATCGCCCTTGAGGGCGAGAAAATGGGAATCGCGCCACGCCGGTTCGTCGGGCGGATCGGCCGAAAAGCCGAAGGTTAATAGCGACTGCTCGACGAGGCCGCTTTGCTCGTCGTTAAAGACTTCCCCGGTTTCGAAAATACGGGCCGGCGACGCGTTCTCCGCAAGATACTCGATGATCCCGGGAACGAGCGAGTCGCGCAGAAAACGTTGTTCGTCGGAGAGCGGATTTCGAACCTCGACGGAACCGGCACCGCGCAGCGATTGGGTGATAATCTCGCGGTACCCCAGGCCTTCCAGGGCCCGCGCGATGCGGCCCTCCAACGCGAACGCGGCGCTCGAAATTTCGTGCGGAGCGACCGACGGAACGACGAGGGGTATCCGCTCGTACCCTTCGATCCGTGCGACTTCTTCGATCAAGTCGGCCGCAATGGCCAAGTCGCGACGCCACGCCGGCGGAATGACGGCCAAGATTTCCGGCTCGACGCGATCGACCTCGCAACCCAGTGCGGCGAGGTGACGCTCGATCTGTTGAGCGTCCAGCGATAGGCCGAGAAGGCGTTGCACGTCGGCAACCTTTAGTGCGATTGCTGCGGCCCGCGAGACCGGCGCGCCGAAAGCGTGAGGCTGGTAGAGCGTCGCTCCAAGATCGCGCAGGAGCGCGGCGGCGCGCGCGGCACCGAGATCGGTCAGAGCCGGCGCGAGTGACTTTTCATGACGGGCCGAAGCCTCCGTGCGTAACCCCAGCGCACTGCTCATGCGCCGGACGCGGGCGCCGTTGAAGTTTGCCGCTTCGACGACGATCGCGGTCGTCGCGGGGCCGACCTCGCTTACGGCGCCGCCCATTAGCCCCGCAAGGCAGAGCGGTCGCTCGTCGTCGGCGATGACGAGCGCCGCAGTGGATAGAGTTCGCGTGACGCCGTCGAGCGTAACCATTTTTTCGCCGTCGCGCGCGCTGCGTACGACCAAGCGCCCTCCGTGAATCGTTGCTGCATCGTAAAAATGCAACGGCTGGCCCGTTTCCAGCATGACGTAGTTCGAGACGTCGACGAGATTATTGAGCGGGCGCTGGCCCGACAGCGCAAGGCGAACGCGCATCCAGGCGGGCGCCGGGGCGACGCGCACGCCGTCGATGCGTTGGCAGACGAAGCGATAACAGTCGGATGATTCGATCAAAACGTCGGGCTCTTCGCCCGGCGGTTCTGCGCCGCGGCCGGGGTTGACGATCTCCGGCAAACGCAGGCCGGTGCCGTAGGAAGCGGCGAGTTCTCGCGCAAGCCCGATGATCGACATAGCATCGGGACGATTCGTCGTAATCTCCACGTCGAGCACTGCGGTGTCGAGCCCGAAGAGGGCGACGACGTCGGCGCCTAAAGTGCAACTCGACTCGAGCTGCATGATGCCGTCTTCAAACCAGTCGCCGGGCAGCGCGAGCTCTTCTGCCGAGATCATCATGCCCTGCGACGCGACGCCTCGCATCGTGCGCGGCGCGATCGTTAGGCCCGGAAGCTGGGCGCCGATCGTGGCGACGGCGATCGTTTGACCGGCGGCCACGTTCGTAGCAGCCGTGGCGATCGTCAGCGAGGCGCCGTCGCCGACGTCAACCTGTGCGACTTGCAGGCGGTCCGCATTTGGATGCTTTTGTAAGTCTGCGATGCGGCCGGTAATGACGCCGGCGATCGTCGGTCGCCGTTCGATCTCGGCGACCGGAAAGCCCAACATCGCCAGCCGGTCTGCGATCGCTTGCGCATCGGGCGGCAGCGTCACGAACTCGCGCAGCCAACTTACGGGGACGCGCACGGTGCTTCCCTCGTCAACTCAGCTGCGCGAGAAAGTCGGGGTCGCTCCTGCTGAAACGACGGATGTCGTCGACTTCATAGCGCGCTAAGCCCAGGCGCTCCACGCCGAAACCGAAGGCCCAACCGGAATAACGGTCGGGGTCGTAGCCGACCTCGCGAAGGACGTTGGGATGCACCATTCCAGAGCCGCCGAGTTCGATCCAACCAGAACCGCCGCACATATTGCAGGCCACCGGGCTTGACTCGAGCGTGCCGGTGCCTTTGCATTTTGGGCACGTCGTGTCCACTTCGGCGCTCGGTTCGGTAAATGGAAAGAACGAGGGCCTAAATCGCACGTTCTGGTGCTCCCCGAAGAGCTCGCGACACAACCCCGTGAGCATGCCTTTTAAATGGCCGAAATGGATGCCTTCGGCCACGAGCAATCCTTCGACTTGGTGAAATTGAAAGAGGTGGCGCGCGTCGACGGCATCTCTGCGAAAACATTTCCCTGGAGCGACGATCGCGATCGGCGGCCGGTGTTCTTGCATCGTTCGAATCTGCATCGGCGACGTGTGCGGGCGAAGCAGCAACGTATCGCTAATCCAAAATGAATCGAAGCCTTCGCGTGCCGGGTGATCGCTTGGAATGTTGAGTGCATCGAAGTTGTAGTAGTCCGGTTCGACCTCCGGCCCGGTGACCACCGCGAATCCATGGCGCATGAAATAGCCGCAGCTCTCATCAATAATTCGCCGGACGGGGTGAATCGAGCCGACCGGTCGGCGGATCGCGGGAAACGTGACGTCGATCGACGTCGCCAAGTCGGCGTCGAAGCTGCGAGCCTCGAGCTCGTCGTACGCTGCCTGCAGGCGCCGCTCCATCGCTGCCACCGCGTCGTTGATGACCTTGCCGGCCTCTGGGCGCTCGTTCGGCGGAAGCGTTCCGATCGCGCGTCGCACCGTGGTTACTTCGCCGTTTCGGCCTAGGTATGCGACTCGCACGCTCTCGAGCGCCTGCTCGTCGTTCGCGCGCTCGATCGCGGCGGCAAATCGTTGGGCAACGTCGTCGAGTCGGCTTGCAAGTTCCGTCATAGCTCTTCCAAAGCAAAACGCCCGGCGTGTTCTTTGCTACCAGGCGCTTCGAAACTCGGCTTTGACTTCTCGTTCGGCCCCGGTGGCCGAGGGTCGTTTACGTCGCGGTTGGTGACGCGTGAAGCCTTCGATAAGCCAGATAAGCGTCGATGGAACCCGTATGGACGAAAAGCCTCCAGAAGAGATTGGACGTTGCCATAGCGCTTTGAAGTCTCCTTCTGAGCCGTCTGCTCCGGGGCGGCTTACGGTCGCGGAATGCGCTGAGTATACCATGCGAGTTTTACCCCCGGTAGTCTTGACTTTTCGAGCCCGCAGTACTCTCTTGACAAAACCTGGGCTTTACCGGCCGGGCCCCCGGCGGGTTGCCTCGTAAAGGGCGATCGAGCCCGCCACGGCGGCGCTGAGGCTCTCCGCCGGGCCTGCCATTGGGATGCCCAACAGGCTCTCGCAACAGGCTTCCCAACGCCCCAACCCGTGCCGTTCGTGCCCTACCACCAGTGCGGTAGGACGATCCCATCGCTCGTCCCCGAGCGGTTCGCCCTTCGCAGTCAGTCCCAAGACTCGTACGCCGGCGGAGGCGGCCCCATTCGCCAAGGCGGCTGGGTCGCTGATGGCGAGTCTCAGCCGAAACGCCGCGCCCATCGAACCACGGACGACCTTGGGATGATACGGGTCCACCCCCAGAGATCCGCAGACGGCTCCCGAGCAACCAAAGGCGTCGGCCGATCGCAGAAGAGTCCCGGCGTTCGCCGGGTCGCCGACGTCCGCCAGCACGATGGCCGGCTCGCCCCCGGCAAAAATCTCCTCGAGGGTGCTAAAGCGCACCGCCGCGACGGCGACGATTCCGGTTGGGGTTGCGAGATCGGAAATTTGCGCGGCGCTGGCCGGCTCGACCAGGAAGGTCGGCGTACCGGTGCGATCGAGCTCGCGCACCAACGGTGTCTGATCGTACGCGTTCTGGGTTACATATATTTCCTCAATCGGAAACGCACCGGCATGCGCCTCTTCGAGCAGCGTCGGGCCCTCGAAGGCGAAGCGTTTCGATTCCCGCCGCTCCTTGCGGGATTGCAGAGCCGCAACGCTCTTTAGGCGTTCGGCATGAACTCCGAGTCGCGTTGCCAAGGTTTAGCCGCTGCGCGTGCGCGACGCGAACCACGCGCGAACGCCGATCATGATAAGTCCGGCAGCGATCGCAGCGAGCATGATCGCGACTATTTCGTTGAAATGATGTGGAACGAGCGTTCGCACCAGCAGATAGACCGCGGCGACGAAAATGATAAGGAAAAAGCCGAGCCAGGCGATTTCCGTCGAGACGGACGACGGCGGTTGCGGCATTGAGTTTCTTAGCTACGAGGCGCGGCCGGCCCGTTCCGCTAAGTCACGCGGATGGATCGAGTGCCGGGCATTATCGAATCGCGCGAGGTTTTCAAAGGCCGCGTGTTCTCGGTTCGCATCGATGAAGTCGAGTACGACGACGGGAGCGCGCATCGTGTCGATGTCGTCGAACACGGCGCGTCCGTCGCGATCGTTGCGACGCCGGCGAGCGATGAGCTGGTTTTGGTGCGCCAATATCGTCACCCGGCCCGGACCTCGCTCTGGGAGATTCCGGCGGGCACATGCGAACCCGGCGAGACCTTGCTTGACGGAGCGGGCCGAGAGCTTCGGGAAGAGACCGGCTTTCGCGCCGGACGGTTAACGAAGATCGGTTCGTTTTGGACGACGCCCGGATTCTGCTCGGAAGTCATGCATTTTTTCCACGCCGACGAGCTAGTGCAGGGCATCACCGACTTCGATGAAGACGAGCGAATCGAGGTGGGTCGATTTACACAGCAGGCGGCATGGCGCCTGGTCGTTAACGGTGCGGCCGACGCGAAGACGGTACTAGCTTTATTCTGGCTGGAGGGCGGGAGAGGTAAAATTGCGCGTCGCGTCAGTCGATAGTTGTATGTAGGAGACATTCTGTGTCGCCGACCGTTGCTATTCGACACGGTGGATTCTGATTCGGTTTTGGAGGTTGATGGTGGAAATACCCAGCGACATTGATGCCGTGATCAAACGACTACTGGAGCCGCCCTGCGTCGGTCCGGAAGAATCGGTGCTGGCCCCTGAAGACGAAGCGTATTTGAGCTCGCTCATCGCGTCGGTTCGGCTTGGGCGCCGCTCGGTCTTGATCGTCGAGGATGCCGACGAGCGCCTTCGCTTTATGTTCAGCAACGCGACGCGCGCCGAAGCAGTAACGATGTTGGGTAAGGTCGTTGAGGCTACCGGCCGCCGCCTCGCCGACGGCGACGACTAAGGATAGCTCCCTGAACAAAATCTGAGCTATCCTAACGCTTAGGCGGTCAGTCGGATTCCGTCGACCTTTCCCTGACCCGTTAACTTGAAGTCGTAATGATACTGCGCGTGCGGATAGCGCACGAGAAACTCGTACGAGGTCTCGCCGTTTGAATCGGCGGTGCTCGAAAGCGGTATGATGGATTGCAATTGTCCTAATGCGGCGAAGTTTTGGCTCGCGACGAGGTCGTCGGTTAAGTAAGCACTGAACGCCGGCGTCAACTCGTCGCGGCGCACGTGACCCGAAGCCAACAGAGTTAGCCACTCCTTCGCCCGCTCGATTATCGCATTGTCCAGATGCGCCATCGTCGGAGGCACGATCAAATCGAGGATGTGCGCCGCGAGCTCTTCGGGGATCGTCGTCGGCGCGTGCATCGAGTCGGCGTTGGAAAAGACGATGACGCCGACGTGTTGCTCGGGCAAGAGGGCGTTCGTCGCTCGGTAGCCGGCGATATCTCCGTCGGACCAGACGAAATCCTTGCCACCGCGCCGATCGATGACCCAGCCCATTCCGTAGCGCGTCGGCCCACTATCGGCGCCCGGGGCGAACATCGTTCGCACGGCGTCGACGCGCAGCAAAATCGGCATCGCGATATCCCATTTTGCAAGATCGTAGAGCGTCGTGACCAAGCCTGCATCGCCGCCGAGCCACGAGGGATCCAAGACCGGTGCGCGATCGAATCCGTGGGAACCGCGCGTGTACCCGATCGCATGCTGTGGAGAGATGCCGCTGTCGCCGGCAAGAAACGTCTGATCCATGATCAGCGGGATAAAGATGTGCTGCTCGAGATAATCGGAGAGAGGAACGCCGCTGGCGCGTTCGACGATCAACCCAGCCAATAGGTAATTGATTGGGTCGCTTGCGTAGACGGTGCCGGGCCCGACGGCGGGCTTCATTTGATCGAGCGACGTCAGGAGATTCGCGATTTTGATCGGTTGCGTCCGATCGGCGGAAAGGCCCGGAATCTTCGAGGAGGGCGGAAGTCCGGAGGTTTGCGTAAGCAGCTGGGCGATCGTGATCCCGTCGCCGGAGCGAAACTCTGGAATGTACTTGGTGATGTGGTCGCCGAGCGCGAGCTTCCCGTCTTGCGCAAGCAGCAAAATGGCCGCGGCGGTAAACTGTCTGGTGAGGCCGCCGGCGTAGAACTGCGAGTCCGCCGTCATCGGTACGTGTTTGTTGAGGTCGGCGAATCCAAAACCACGCGCGTAGACGATCCGGCCGTCCTCGACGATCCCGATGGCGAGACCGGGCGTGCGCCCTGCATGGATCTGCGCCTTCGCCATCTGGTCGATGCGGGCGGAAAGAACTGGTGTTAACGCAACTCCGGTATCGGCCCTGGCCGGCATCCCGGCCTGCGCCAGAACGCAGAGCGTTACCGCCGTCGCAAAGACGGAGCTTAGACGTCCCACTTCATTTTTGCGCCGCCTGCCGGGCGAGATTCAGCAGCGCGCCAAATGCTCGTTGATCCGAAATGGCGAGCTCGGCAAGCGCCTTGCGGTTCAGCGTCACCCCGGACTTCTTGAGGCCGTGCATGAAAACCGAATAGGAGAGGCCTTCCCGCCGGACCGCCGCATTGATTCGGCTGATCCAAAGCGAGCGGAAATCCCGCTTTCTGACGCGGCGGTCGCGAAACGCGTAGGCCAGCGACTTGAGCAGTGCTTCGTTTGCAACGCGATAGTTGCGGCGGCGAGCCGCGCGAAAGCCCTTGACCAGCTTCATCACCTTGCGGCGATGTTTGAGACCTCCAACCGCGCGTTTAACACGTGCCATTCTCTACGCTCTCCTCGTTAGAACAGATAGGGAATCGTCGGCGCCAAACGCTTCAGATCGCCCTTGAAAGTCGGCTGATCCTTGCGGAACTTGCGCTTACGTTTGCGGCTTTTCTTGCTCAGAATATGACCGCAGCCGTCGAATTGATGGCGGTGAAGCAGTTTCCCGGTCCCGGTGACCTTCACGCGCTTGGCGGTTCCTCGATGGGTTCGAATCTTAGGCACTGGCTTGCTCCTCGGCGACGGTCGCGGTGGCGGTTGGCTTTTGCTCTTTTTCGCGAGTGACTGAAAACTTTGGTGGACCGGTCGGCGTAACCCGCGGCGCTAGAATCATGAACATGTTCTTGCCCTCGAGCCGCGCCTCTCGCTCCACAGTTGCCAGAGGCGCCATGTCTTCGGCCATCCGATCGAGCAGGCGGCGTCCGAACGAGGTGTAGGTGATCTCTCGACCGCGAAACATGATCGTCACTTTGATCTTGCTCCCGTCGAGCAGCAGCCGCTCCGCCATTCTTGCTTTCGTTTCATAGTCATGCGTCTCGATCTTTGGCCGCAGCTTTACTTCCTTGAGTTCGAAGTGGCGCTGCTTCTTACGTGCGTCCTTGTCTTTTTTCGACTGTTCGTATTTCAAACGCCCGAAATCGGCGATCTTGCAGACCGGCGGTTGAGCCGTCGGCGAAACCTCGATTAAATCGAGTCCCGCGAGTCGTGCCCGCGCTAACGCTTCTTCGGTTGGCAGAATTCCGAGTTGCTCGCCGTTTTCGTCGATCACCCGGACCGCACGAATGCGAATCTGATCGTTAACTCGCAGGGGTCTTGCTATGAGCTCATCTCCAAATAAAAAAGGCGCTGCCGGAGCAACCCCACTGCGGAACCAGCCGTAAGTTCCTCGGGTGAAGACCGGATCGCCCGTAGGCATCCGGTGAGCGGAGCGACCCGCTGCTTCGGCCCGCCAACCATATCACGCCGGGCCAGGGGAGTGTCAAGGGCGAGCGCGCAGCGAGCCTATCGCGCCGGCGAAGCCGTCGAGAAGATAGGCGATTGCCTCATCGTCGATGACCAGTGGCGGCGCGATGCGCAAGACGTAGTCGCGCGTATCCTTGGCAGCGATGCCGCGCTCGAGCAAAGCCTCGGCGAGCCGGCTTGCCGGGACGGCGAGCTGGACGCCCAACAGCAGCCCGCGCCCACGAATCTCGGCGATCAAAGGCGATGCAAGCGCCCGCAGCCCTTGCATGATGGCAGCGCCGGCGTAGCGCGCGCGGGCTGCGAGATTTTCGGCGACGATGACGTCGAGCGCGGCGTCGGCTACGGCACAGGCGAGGGGATTTCCGCCGAAGGTGCTGCCGTGGTCGCCGGGCTGGAAGAGATTCATCAACTCGTCGCTCGCCAGCGCTGCGGAGACCGGATAGAATCCGCCGCCGAGCGCCTTCCCGACGATTAGGACGTCGGGCTTTACCGCGTCGTAATCGCAGGCGAAAAGATCCCCCGTCCGCCCAAATCCGGTCTGTACCTCGTCGGCGAGCAGCAATATCTCGTGCTCGCGGCAGAGCGCCCACACGCGCTTGAGATAGCCGGCGGGCGGTACGATGACCCCGGCTTCGCCTTGAATCGGCTCGATGAGAACGGCAGCGGTCTGCGGCGTCAGGGCCCGCTCGAGCGCATCCGCGTCGCCGAACGGAACGACGACAAAACCGGGCAGAAACGGCCCGAAACCGGCGCGATATTCCTCCGTCGTGCTGGCGCTGACGGCGGCCATGGTTCGCCCGTGAAAGTTGTTCGAGAAGACGACGATCGTCGCTTCATCGGGCGCGATACCCTTGTGTGCGTACCCCCATCGCCGCGCGAGTTTAATCGCCGTTTCGACGGCCTCGACGCCGGTGTTCATCATCAGCGCCTTGTCGTAGCCGCAGAGGCGTGTGAGTTTTTCGAGAAATCCCGGCATCCGATCGTTGCGCATCGCGCGCGAAGTCAGCGTGAGCCGGCGAGCTTGGTCGACGAGCGCCGCGTAAATGCGCGGGTGACAATGGCCTTGGTTGAGTGCCGAGTATGCGCTGACGCAGTCGAGATAACGCTTGCCGCTAACGTCCCATAGCCAAACGCCCTGCGCCCGCTCGACCACCAGGTCCAGCGGGGCGTAGTTATGTGCGCCGTAGCGCTCTTCGCGCGCGATGAACTCTCGCGCTTGCTCCGAGAGGAGATGCACCTCTCTCGTCTTAAGGACACGCCCTTGGCTACCTGCTTCGATCGGCTCGAGCGACTCGTCGCTCGGGACCATCCCGGCGTCTCCCTCAGCGGCCGCACGCGTGCGTACGTCCACGGCGAGCGGCGTCCGCGAGCGGTCGTTTTGCTGCACGGAATGAGCGCGAGTCCCGCACAGTTCGAACGGGTCGCGGCCGACCTTTTCGATCGGGGGCATAACGTGGTCGTGCCGCGCTTGCCGCGACACGGACATGCGGATCGGCTTTCGACTGCGCTCGAGCGTTTACGCCCCGAAGATCTTTACCGAGCGGTCGATGAATACGTCACGGTCGCGCGCGAGTTGGGCGAGCGCGTAACGGTCGCCGGTTTTTCATTGGGCGGCCTGCTTGCCGCGTGGATCGGCCAGCATTTCGAAGTGGATCGCTGCGTGCCCATCGCTCCGTTCTTTGGGATCGCGCTGATACCGAATCGTTTGATGAACACCGTCGCCGAACGTTTGCTGCGCGTACCGAATCGATTTCTTTGGTGGAACCCGATCCTGCGCGATCGTCACATCGCGGCATGCGGCTATCCGCGCTATACGACTCACGCAATCGCGCACTCCTATCGGATCGCGCGTTCGCTTCTCGACGAGGCTCTGACGACTTCTCCGGGCGCGCAGCACGTGACGATCGTCACCAACGCCGCGGAGGTCGCCGTCAACAACCACGCGGTTCGCCGGCTTTACCGGCGCTGGCATCGTCATCGTCCCGACAGCGTCGAGCTCGCCGTTCTTACCGGACTGCCCTTATCGCACGACATCGTCTCTCCGTTGCGACCGTGGCGACTCGCAGATCGCGTTCATCCGAGACTCGTGAACGCAATCGATCCCTTAGACAGTCTGTCGGCGCGATTCTAAATATAGTTCCGTAGTCGCGGCCAGTAGACGGCCAGCGGTTCCGTAATTCCTTCGCATAGCCAGATCGGAAAACCGTTTTCGAACGGCCGGCCCCAAGGATTGTAAAACCGCGTGACGATCTGCCGCCGCCGGAATAAGTGCGCGTTGGCTTGGCAGTCGCCGTGGACGTCGATGAGAACGTCTCCGGTGTAGCCGTGCGTTCCCCACATCCAGAACTGATTGTTTCCGGAGAGCACCGGCGGAAGGCCGTACTGCGGTCCGTAGAAGTCGATCGCGCCCGCCTCTCCATAGTTGCTGGCTAGAATCGCTGCCCGTGTGCGTTGCGACGGAGGCAACGAATGGTAGAGACGCGCCACGGTCATTGCCAGTTCTTGCCAACCGTGCATATCTGCCCAATCCGGCGGTAAGTCTCCGATTTGAGTGCGCTCGCTGCGCGCGAGATCGATGTTTCGCGCGATAAGATCCTCGGCGAGCCGGTCGTAGGACGACATCGTAGTTTCCGGCAAAACCGGCATTAGCAGCGGAACGAGCGCGATGCCGGCAACCAGCGCGTAGAGTACCAGCGCCGGACGCCACGCGGTCGCGCGCGCCGTCCACGCTTCAATTGCAACGGCGCCGGCGGCGATCGGAATGGGGTAGACGTCGCCGGCGTAATAGTTCTTGCCGTGAAAAACGCACATCGCAGCAATCAAGAGCAGATAGGCGACGCCGAGGAATCGCGTTGAGGAGCGGTGCAGCAGCAACGCCAGACCGATCAGCCACACCGGCGCGAGGAGCGGGTGCGTGACCAGCAGTTGCGTCAGCACGTACTGTGCCGGCGTCAGGGCGACGTTTCGATACTCGCCGGCTTCGTGCAGCACCGTCCACATTGGGAATCCATGTGCGGCCTGCCAGAGGACGTTCGGCAGCGCGATCGCTCCCGCGACCAACCCGCCGGCCACAAACCAGGGCGTGAGAAGCGCGCGCCGTTGCGGAAGTGCCACCAGCGCGGCGACGACCGCCGCGGCGAAAAGGACGATCGTGTATTTGCTCTCGATCGCAACGCCGACGATCGCGCCGACTGCCAGCCACCAGCGAGGATCGGCCCCCTTAACGATGCGCAGAACGTAGAGCGCCGCGAGCGGCCAGAGCCAGAGCCCGACGGTATCGGTCGAGAGTTTCGTTCCGAAAGCCATGAGGATGGGCGTGAGCGCTGCAACCAGCGCTCCAAAGATTTCGGCGAACGCGCCGCCCCCGAGCTCGACGACCAGCAGGCACGTCGTGTAGACCGATGCCGCGGCGAAGAATGCGCAGAGCGCCCGGACCGCAAAGAGCGAGTGACCGAAGAACTGCGTAGCGGCAGCCAAGAGGGGCACGACCGGCGGCTGGTCGACATATCCCCAGGCCGGATGGAAACCGCAAATGATAAAATACAGCTCGTCTCGGAAGAAGCCATAATGGGGATTACCAATAAGATGGACGGCCAGCGTCGCCAGCGCGGCGACGAACGGAATCCTTCTGGCGAGCCTCGCGCGCATAGCCCTACTCATAAGCCATTCCGGCGGAGCCTGCAATGCCCAAGTCGCGAAAGCGGTCAGACATTATGAAACGTTGTCCGTGGGCGAGCACGCCCGCCTTGATCGCTTACCACGACGCGGAGTGGGGCAAGCCGTCGCACGACGACACCGTGCTCTTCGAGTTCTTGGTACTCGAAGGCGCGCAGGCCGGGCTGAGCTGGGAAACGATTCTACGCAAACGCGACCGCTATCGGCAGCTCTTCGGCGGCTTCGATCCGGCCTTCGTTGCGAACGTCACGCCGGCGCGTATCAAACGGATGATGCTCGACCCCGGAATCGTTCGCAACCGCGCGAAGATCGAGTCGGCGGTCTCAAACGCCCGCGCCCTTCTCTTGGTCCGTCAGGAGTTCGACACGTTCGACGAGTACGTTTGGCGATTCGTCGGCGGCAAGCAGGTCCGTAACCGTTGGCGCCGGCTCGAGGAAGTCCCGGCCTCAACGCCGCAATCCGAAGCGATGAGCAGCGACCTGCGCAAGCGCGGATTTCGCTTCGTCGGCCCGACGATCTGCTATGCGTTCATGCAGGCCGTCGGAATGGTCAACGATCATCTCTTGGATTGTGCGTGGCGATGATCGCGCCGCTCCTGATGGCGGCGACGCTCCTTCCCAGCGGCACGTACCGCTACGACACGAGCATCGGCGGACATAGCGTCGGGAGCAGCACCATACGCATTACCCGCAGCCGCGGCTTACTCGATGTCGGCGAGAGCGGATCGCTTGTCGGACGTACGCTGATCAGCGATCGCAAGATCCGCGAGGGGAACTTCGCCAACCTTTCCTACGTCGCCGATGCGAACGGCAAGCATTTCGTTCTAACATTTGCCGGAAACGACGCGACGCTTACCGGCGGGGAGCAGCGAGCGACGATCGCCGCGCCGGCCGGCGCCCCATTTCTTGTTAGCGACAACATGACCGCGGGCTTCGCGCTCATGCCTGCCACGCTCGCAGCGACGGGCGTGAAGCAGTTGACCTTGGCTTGCCTCTGCGGCGCGTTCGTCGCGGTGCCCGTGACGGTTACCGGCCAGCCGACGCCACCCCCGCAGGGCGTTGCGCCCGGCGAGGAAGGCCTCTCGGTCGAGGTCGAGGGCCAGACGGCGACGCTCTGGTTTCATCGTCAGACGTACGTGCTCGATCGCTTCGAGCTGCCCGCGCAAGACCTGACGATCGTGCTCGCTTCTTACGATTCGGCGGTGACGCCGTTGCCCAAGCCGGCAACGCCCGCGCCGCTGCCGTTGCCGTCGCCGCGCTATACCTCCCGCGACGCTTCGATCCCGACGGACGACGGCGTAACGCTCGCCGGAACATTGACGATCCCGAACTCGGCGCCGACGCCGCTGCCGGGTTTCGTGCTGGTTCACGGAAGCGGCTGCAACGATCGTGACGAAACGATCGGGCCGAACAAGATCTTTGCGCAGCTAGCGAACCGGCTCTCGAACGACGGTTACGCGGTGCTGCGTTACGACAAGCGTTCGTGCGGTAAGAGCGGCGGTAAGTTTCCGGTGCGCGACCGTTTGATCGCCGACGCTCGCGATGCGATCGCCTTCCTGCGCTCGCAACCCGGGATCGATCCAAAACGAATCTACGTCCTCGGACACAGTGAAGGCGGCGAGCTCGCGCCGAGCATCGCGATCGCAGACGGACGTTTGCGCGGGATCGTCCTGCTCGCGCCGCCGGCGCTTCCGCTCGAGCAGATTCTAAAACAACAACTGCTTCGCAAGGTTTCGAGCGCGGATCGCGCGGCGGTGGAGAAGCAAGTTCAGGCGGAGCTCGACGCGATCGAGTCGGGCAAGAAGCCAAGCGCAACTAACCGATGGCTGCGAAGCTCATTTGGAGTCGATCCGGTGGCGCTCATTGCGCGCGTTCCGTGTCCGATTCTGATCCTTCAAGGAACGAAAGACATCCAGGTTCTGCCTGCCGACACGCCGCGACTCGTGCAGGCCGCGCAAAACGCGCATCGCGACGTTACGGTCGTCATGCTGCAAGACGACGATCATCTCTTCATTAAGTTGCCGGCGGACGAGCCGTCGACCGGCGGCGAATATTTCACACCCTCGTACCTCGATTCCGCGCTCTTTGCGGCAATCGAGACGTGGTTAGGAGCTCACTAGGCTCCCTTTCCGTCCAGGCCGGATTCCAGCGTCTGATGGCAGCGCCTTGTAGATTGTACGATTTGGAACAGACGGGCCCCGATTTTTGCCATAGACTGCGTAGGAGTCGAAGCTCCATTCCGTCGAGCCGTTAACTTTTTCACGGCTACGATGAAAAAAGAGAATCCCTCATGACGTGTACTGCTTTCCTTACCACAACCCGAAAATATTGAGATGCACCATGCCCAGAATTCAAGCCTTTTACTCCCGCCGTGAAGCGCGTAAGTCCGTCGATGCGGGCGTGTTCCATAACAACAGTACTTGCCGACAAGGCCGTGACATTAAAATGAAGAGCGACGATCGCAACGGGACCGGCAACTATCGGCTCTGTCACGACTGCGACGACAGGAACTTTAGAGACGGCGGGCCGTCGTCATTAGCAGCGAACATTCTCAGAGATTGCTAACGGCCGGCACAGCGTCTACGAACGATGTGCCCAGTTATTCGCGAGGACACATCGGCATTCTCGACAGAGCGGGTCTTGAAGCCGCTACCTGCGAGTGCTATGCCGTGGCGCGCGAGCAGCTTGCCCCTCTGCTTGGAATGATCGAGTTAAGCGTCCAAGAAAAGGCATAGACGCTAACGCAAAACTGGTCCAGCGTATTTTGCCTGGACCAGTTGCTTCAGATTTCATTGGTGTCGCCGGCCCTACTTTTATCGCTCAAATGTGTACGAAATCGCCGAGCCGGCGCACTTTGTTACTCGAGATCTACTTAGTTTTTTGGCTTGGAACGGCGCGCAGAGCTGACTTCGCCGCTCTGAGGCGTCGACACCGCGTCGTCGAGTAAGGTTACGGCGCCCGATCCCGTCAAGAGCCGCCCCGTCACGGCGCTTCCAGTGCCGACCGAGATTGACGCTGTGGCCAAAATGGTTCCGTTGAAAACGGAAGCGGTATTTAGGGTGGCCGAACTGCCAACCTGCCAAAAGATATTACACGCATTCGCTCCATTTGTTAGCGTCACGCTGCTGTTGACGGACGTCGTTAGGGTTGAAGGTATCTGAAACACGAAGTAGCTGTCCGAATGATTCTGACCGTCGAGCGTGACAGTGCCCGTGATGCCGAGCGACACTGGGGCGTCGTACAACCCCGGTACGATTGTCGTTCCGCCGATATCGGCAGGCAACAGCGTCGGGTTTTTCATTGCAACTATATGATTGTACGCGCTGGCCATGTCCATCTGGGCTTGCGCCGCAACGGGCGTGCCCGCATCGGTGCTTCCGTTTACGACTCCCGGGGGAAATCCGGTGATGCTGGTGCCCGGGGATAGCCCGAGGTCGCCGTTTAGCACCGTTAGGCCCGTGCTCGTGACCGTAGAACCGCCAAGAACCGCAAACGTGTCGGATGTCTTAAGTTGAACGTTAAGACGATTCGCATTGTACGCGGGACACGATTGCGATCCGAGTTTAACCATTGACTGACGCTGTGGGCTTGAGGTTTGTGTAAGTGGCGCGAAAGCTGAACTACCGCCACTTCCAGCGCCGGCGCATCCAGCAAGTAATGCGAGGATCGCGCCTGCGCTAAAGGCAGAACCGAAAAGAGTTGAAGTACGCATAGGGTTCTTTCTAGAGTTTTGGAATGGGCCGAGGTGCCCGACTCAGAATTGGAGCGTACGCTATCTATCGCTAAATATCTGTACGATAGAGCGCAAATGGTTTTGTGGAGGTGGCAGTTTTCGTGACGCCGTTGCTGCTGGGGCGGGACATTCGAGCGCTATCGTACAGACGGTAACTCTGCTACAGAGTATGCTACGTGCATGAGTTTGGCTCTCGATGGGTCTTTCAAAACTCATGAGAAAGTAAACAAAATGCGCACTTCGACTCCTTTTGCCCATGCGTTAAGCATCGGCGCAATCTTCGTACTTCTTGCGGGATGCAGCGGCGCTAGTAATGCAGGCAGCAGTTCAGGTTTTACCCCCACCCTGGCGTCCGCAACATCCGCGCGCCCACTAATTCAACAACCGGTATGCCCGATCGTGAAGGGCGACGTGCCCCTCGCGTCTGCCGCGTCATTCGCAGTTCTTGGCGGTTCTACGGTCACGAGCACGGGATTGACGATTTTGGATGGCAATCTCGGGGTTTCTCCGGGAACGAGCATAACCGGTTTCGGTCCAGGCGTGGTCAAGCACGGACAGATCTATGCCGGCGGGTCCGTCGCCGGGCAGGCACAAGCGGACTTGGCTATCGGATACAACTATGCTGCTGGACTCCAAAATCCGACAGCGGTGCCTCCTGAGATTGGCGGAATGACAATCGAACCCGGAATATATAACGCTGCGACGAGCCTCGGGATTAGCGGAACGCTCACGCTGGATGGTCGGAGCAAGCCGAACAGTATCTTTGTTTTCCAGGTTCCCTCTACGCTTACAACGGCGGTCCTCAGCAGGGTTAAGCTGATCAATAAGGCCAACGCCTGCAACGTGTTTTGGCAAGTTGGCAGCTCGGCAACACTCAATATGGGAGCAAAGTTCCGAGGAACGATAATGGCCGCGGACTCGATCTCAGTCAGCAGCGGGGTTGTAGTAAGAGGTCGGCTGTTAGCGGAGACCGGCGGCATAACCTTGATCGACGATAGGGACTTCGTTTTCTACACTAAGAGATAGCGTTACCGCACACAAGCGGCGATTTCGAACCTGAATCCCCGACGCGAGACGTTTCGGGGATTCAGGGCGTCCTAGGCCTACAACTTTAAGCCCGGTCTGGCCAGAACTAGCCGTAAGGGCGAGTAGGAATCCCCGGGTTCGTGCCCTGCCGGCGACGCGTATTCTGGGCAATATTGAAACGTTGTCGGCCGGCATCGCCAGAATTCAAAAACCGGGGAAACAGGCCGATAATCGTCTTAGAGGGCCTCTTTTGATGTCAATTAAGCGAGTAATACGGCCGACAGAAGCCGACCTGAGGCAAAATGCTGTATTGGCCGGCCTGGGGCGCGAATGGACAGCCGACGTTATGGAACGAGGCCGGGTCGTAATTCTCGCGACGCCAAATCCGATCTATGCGGCTGGATGCCAAATACGCGAGGTCTATTTCCCGATAGATGCCGTCCTATCGGTTGTAACCCACATGAACGATGGTGCCTCCATTGAGGTGGGGACCGTCGGGCGGGAGGGTGTCTCGGCAATTCCGCTGCTACTGGGAGCCGAGACGTCCGCTAACGAGAGCTATTGTCAAGTCCCAGGCCGAGCCGTCGTCATTAGCAGCGATCACTTTCAGCGGCTGCTGAGGGCCGGTAACGCAGAATTTCGTATTGTCCTGAATAGGTTTCTTCAGGCCTATGTGAATATGCTTGGCCAGCTGGCAGCTTGCAATGGCAGACACGGTGTATACGAACGGTGTGCGCGGTGGCTTTTGTTGACGCACGACCGAGTGAATTCCGACACGATTTTACTAACGCATGAATACCTTTCCATGATGTTAGGTGCCCGACGCTCAGGCGTCACGGCTGCGGCAGCAGCCCTCCAATTCGAAGGGTACATCAGCTACTCGCATGGACAGATCAAGATCCTCGACCGGCCCGGCCTTGAAGCCGCAGCCTGCGAGTGCTACGCCGTGGCTCGCGAACAATTTGGCCCTTTGCTCGGAATGACGGAACTGAGCGATCGAAGAATACGAAAGGAAATCCGGCGCCGCGCATAGTGGCAGACGCGCGGGGCTGGAGTTATCTACGCTTTTTGTGACCGGCGCGCAGCCAACTCATCGGACGCCGATTTCCGTCGCTGCCGGATCCCTTAGCAACCCCAGAGGGTAGAATGAGCTAGGTTAGCGACTATTTATCCATGCGGTGATGACAAACTTCGAAGCGATTGCCTAAGGGGTCTTCGAAGAAAACTGCGTAGAACGTTGGGTGGTGCTGGTCGAAGTATTGGGGACCTTCAATATTCTGACCACCGTGCGTTCGCACGACGGCCGCGACTTCGTCGACGAAGGCAGTGCTTGGGGCGGCGAAGGCAATACGCGTAGCTGTTGGGCACGCGTGGGGGTCGGCAAAAATGTTGAAGAAATCGGCCCGGATGCTGCCGTAGCGCCGAGTATATCCGTAGCGCACGACACGTGGCGTCGTTGGCTCGGTGCCGAAGAGCGCCATGAGGGCATCGTAGAACGGACGCACGGCATCTGCGTTGCTAACCCGCAGATCGATGTGACTGAACAGCGGAAATGGATACGTTTCAAAGTAGCGCAAGCGCGCCTCGCGTAAATCCTCGTTCTGCTCCATCTGATCCACTGATATCTCCTTTGCGTCACCAAACTACGCGCGTCCGCCCCTTGGATGCACGGCCCTAACGCGGCGCGGCCTCGCGAGCGCGAAGCCGGACTCAGCGCAGCCGGGCCTAAGGTGACTCCACACAGAAGCCGAGAGGCCTAAAGGCATCTCAACGATAGGAGCAGCGTCGATGAAACTGAGTCGCCCCTCCCTGCTCGCCACTATAATTGCCTTCTTGTTGCTACCCGCTTCCGTTCCCGCAGCGCAAGGTGGTGTGAGTTCCGCCGACATCAGTCGCTGGAGCAGCGCGTGGAACAGTCACCAGATCAGCAAGGTCGCCGCGCTATTCAGCGCCGATGCCGTCGTTGACCAGCCGAGCAATCCGAAGCCTCTGAATGCCGCTGGGATCAAGACTTTCTTCGAAATGATCTTCACGGCTTATCCGGATTTTCACATTAGCGTCGAAGATGCGGTACTCGACGGCTGGAAGGCTGTCACGATCGAGCGCGTCACGGGACATTGGCGCGGGCCTTATACGAGCCCGACTACCGGTAGGACGGCGCAGCCGAATGGACGGGGCTTTGATCACCCCGGCGCGATGTACATGGTGTACGGAACCGACCGCAGGATAAAGCTGCTGCGGATCTTTTGGGATACGCTAACGGTCGACCACCAGCTCGGCATCGCACCGGAGAAGTAAAGCCCTTGCCCTTGCATCGCCCTGGCCGGGCGGAGCAGGCTTGAGCCGAGGCGCCGATACAGCCGCGTTCTCGTCTCCAGGAGGAAAATGCAAGCAGGGGCTCGTATCGCTAAGGGGCGGCCCTCCGTATGAGGGGCGCGCTTTAAAGAATTCGCTACGGAAGGAGTTCCAAACATGCGTTTACGCCTTCTCGGTGCTGGCGCCGCCCTCGCCGCAGGCCTAGCGCTCTCGGCGTGCTCCGCGGGTACCGGCTCGTCGTCGGCCGTGCCCTCGTCGGGCGGGCAAGCCCTGGTGATGAGTCATGGCCACCTAGTGGTGGTACGCCTTATGCCGGGGGTCAGGCCCCTGACGGGCCCAGGATGTAACTACAGCGAGTACGCCTTCTGCTTCTATGTCATCCCCGGCGACAAAGGGCCCTACGCCTCGAGTTCGGATGGCACCGTGCCGCTGTACAACGTAGGGTACATCGACAGTAACAAGAACGGCGATCTCGACAAGAAGTTCCACGATTACTTCTCGCCCGACCCCGGTGACCCGACCGAACAGTACATCGACTATAAGGGCAAGGCCCCCAAGACCGCGGGCAACGTAAAATTCACCGACGTCTATTGTATTGGGCACTCGAAAAAGGAATGTGCGGACGGCAGCGGCAGCATCATATACCTCGGGATCGCTCTCTCCCCGTAGCTGCTCGCCAGCCTAAAACAGCCAACCTCAGAAAAAGGGGCCCGGCATCCGTCGGGCTCCTTTTCGAGGGAAAACGACGCATCAAGTGCGAGCGCCGTTGGGTGAAGTTGCTGCCCGAAACTTTGCGGATCCTCGACTCCTCATGGTTGGTTTGCTCCTTTAGTTCCGCATAGCGATGAAAGGATCGCATACGCGAGCGCGACGCGATCCGGTATCGGATAACTCTCGTTAGCGAGGATCGCGATGCCGCAACGCTCCTCCGGTATGAAGGCGACGTACGTTCCGAAGCCGTTTGTCGACCCCGTCTTGTTAATCCAAACATCTGCGCGCGGCCTTTCCGGCGGCGACAAAGCACTCGCGGCCGTTGGATTGAAAATCATCGCGTACGAGTTGCCTTCCAGGAGTGTCTTTAGCGCAACCGGATACGGATATTGTTCCCAAATTAGGTCCTGCGTCAGAGGGCCCGCCGTGAAATAGCCGGTATGCGTTTCCGTGATTGCCTTCTGGAGTACAGGGTCGACCGCGATCGTGTTCATGTTTGCCTCAACGAACCGCAGCAGATCAGAGGCGGTCGTCCTCACGCCATAGGCTTCAGACCATAACATACCCAGTGTCATCCGAATCGGCGTCCCTTGACGATAACCTTCTGCATAATGCGCAATCCGAGATGAAGGTACGTTGATGTAGGTGTGGTTCATACCAAGAGCGCGAAAAATATCGCGCTCCATCAGCGCATCGAAGTTTTCGCCGAAGCTATTGGAAGTTACCAAGCCTAGAAGGCCTATGCCGACGTTAGAGTAGGTTCGGTATGTGCCGCGCGCGTATGTCGGACGCCACGTCTTGAGATACTCGATCAGCTGAGCGTTGTTCCGAACGTCGTCCGGAACCTGAAGCGGCAAGCCTCCCGGCGTGTGGGTGCCCAGGTTGAGAAGAGTCACGTTTCCAAATGGACTGCCCTGAAGCGAGGGTAAATTCTTGCTCACCGGATCCGATAACCGTAGGTGTCCGTCGGTCTGTGCGAGGGAAGCGAGGGTCGCGGTAAGCGTCTTGCTGACGGATCCTATCTCGAACAACGTATCGTCCGTGACCGGCAAGTTAGGATCGATGGACGCCAGACCGTAATTGAATAGATAGGCCTTCCCATGGACGATCAGGCCGACACTTAGGCCAGGGATAGCGTCTCTCTTCATTACCGGGCCCACTGCGGCGTCGACCGTTGCTTGAATCTGCTGACGACTAGAAGCGACGGCTCCGTTCGCGCCTGTGACGACAAGAGACGCGGCGAGCACGAGCATTTGAAAAGTCCGTGCTGCTGTCATTGTATCCCGAGGGAGCTTCATTAGTCCCGAAGTGCAATGCGGTTCACCGCCGCGGCAACGCTCGCCGGCATGGCCCCACCACCGTGCCCTGCGTCATCAATGAGTTGCAATACGCTGCCTCGCCAAGCCTTGTGCAGTCGCGATGCCGTTTCAAGAGGGCTGCTGATGTCGTAGCGTCCATGGAGAAGAACGCCAGGAATATCGTTGAGCACGGAGACGTTACTAATAAGCTGGCCCTCAGGCAAAAATGCGGCATGGCTCCAGTAGTGCGTGACGAGACGCGTAAAGAGTAATCGGAACTCCGGATCGTCAAAGCGGCGGCTCGGGGCGTATCCGGGAGTCAACGAAACGTGAGTATCTTCCCATGCGCACCATTCACGAGCGGCTCGCTCCCGCACCGCAGCATCCGCGCTGAAAGCCAGCGCGGCGTAACTATCCACTAGGTCTACCCCGCGACTTCGATCGTAAGCGCCAACTGAGGCAAAGCGTTCCCATTGCTCCGGGAAAATCCGGCCCATGTCGTGCGTTATCCATTGCACCTCGCGACGCGACGTCGTAGTCACGCATGCTAAGACCATCGCGGCCACGCGATCCGGAAACGCCTGGGCATAGGCTAGCCCTAGCGTCGTTCCCCAAGAACCGCCGACGACGGTCCAACGCTCTATCCGGAGATGCTCGCGCAAACGCTCCAGATCCCCAATGAGGTGAGCGGTCGTATTGACTTTGAGGTCGCTGATCTCGCCGACGTGCGGCCGACTGCGCCCGCACCCTCGTTGGTCGGTCAAGACGATTTTGTAGATCGCTGGGTCAAAATACCGCCGGTTTTGTGGAGCGCTTCCAGCGCCGGGCCCACCATGAAGGTACACGGCCGGACGACCGTTAGGATTACCGGAGCATTCCCAATAGATCTCCTGGGAATCGCCCACGGCGAGCATCCCGGTTTCGAAGGGCTCGATGTTCGGGAACATCCGCTAGATATAGCGCCGCAGTTTCGGCCAGAGAACGTTGAGGGGTTCCGTAATCCCGGTGCAGAGTGAGATCGGGATATCCTGTTCGTACGAGATCACCCAGGGCGGGTTGAAGCGCGTAACGAGCCGAGCGCTGCGAAAGAGCCCCGGAAAATCCGTCCGTCCGCAGTCGCCGTTGACATCGATCACGACGTTTCCGCTGTAGCCGTGCGTTCCCCAGAGCCAGTAATTGTTGTGGCCCGAGATCGCCGGCGGCAAGCCGTAAGGGCCGCCGAAAAAATCGATCGCGCCCGCCTCGCCGTAGTTGCTCGTGACGATGGCCGCTTGCGCCCGTTGCGCCGGCGGCAGGCCGTCGTAAATCCTTGCAACCGCCGCGGCCAGTTCGGGCCAGCCGTGCATGTCCGCCCAATCTTCCGGCAACGCGGACGTCCGCGAGCGTTCGGTCGCCATCGTCGATCTCGCGATGTGTAAGGTGCGCGAAACGACGCCGGAATAGTCGAGCATCGCGGGCTCGGACAGCACCGGCAGCGAGAAAGGCAAGAAGAAGAGTCCCGCGGTCACGACCGCCGCGATCAGGAGCGGCCGCAAGACGATCGCGCGCCGCGTCGCTCGCTCGAATGCGACGCCGCCCGCGGCCATCAGAATCGGATAGACGTCGGCCGGATAGTAGTGCTTCGCGTGCAGCGCGATCATCATTGCGATCAACAAGACGTAGGCGTAGCACAGAAACCGCTCGGTCTTGTTGAAGAACAACCGGAACAATCCGACGATCCAAATCGGCGCAACAAAGATATTGGTTAGCAGCACCTGCTGAAAGAGAAAGAGGGCCGGCGGCGCAACGACGTTCTTGCCGTTTTGCCCGTTGCGCAGCAGCTCCCACATTGGAAAACCGTGGAGCGCTTGCCACACGAAGTTCGGCAATGCGATGGCGATTGCCACTGCGGCGCCGCCGAGAAACCATCGCGAAAACAGAACGCGCCGCTGCGGTGTCAGCAACAAACCCGCGACCAGCGCGAGCGCGAAGAAGATCACGCTGTACTTGCTCTCGAGCGCGACTCCGAGGCACGCACCGGCGCCCAGCCACCAGCGCGGGTCGGCGCCCTTGACGATTCGCAACACGTAGAGTGCGGCGAGCGGCCAAAGCCAGAGGCCAACCATGTCGGGGCCGACCTTCGTTCCGAAACTCTCCAAGACGCCCGCTGCGAGGAACGCGAGGGTGGCGAGCACGGCCGCGAACGTGCGCCCGCCAAGCTCGGCGACGAGCCGGCACGTCACGTAGACGCCGCCCGCCGCGAAGGCTGCGGGCAGCGCGCGCAAGAGCACGAGCGAATGTCCGAAGAGCTGCGAACCCGCGGCAAGGAGCGGAACGAGCGGCGGCTGATCGACATACCCCCACGCCGGATGAAATCCGCAGATGATAAAGTAGAGCTCGTCGCGGAAGAAACCGTAATGCGGATTGGCGACGACATGCAGCACGAAGGTCGCTAACGCAGCGATCGCGGCCGTCCGATCGAGCCGAACGACGTTCACTTACGGCATCACCCGGTAGAGCTCGTGATAGTCATCGAGCGTTGCGTAATCTCGCGCACCGGCTAGCCCGTTCACATCGTTGGGATTGACGAGCACGAAGACGCGACGATGCACCGCCCAGCGCCGGTAGAGCGCGAGGCGCAGCTCGTTGTCCGAAACGATGGTGAGTCCCGGAAGCGAACCGTCCACGTAGGCGCCGTAGGCGAGCGAGGTGGCGTCCAGCCAGGGCGTGACGACAATGCTCGGCTCCGGCACGCTAAGACGGACGGCGTCGATCACCCAGCGGCCGCCTTCGCCCGGGGCACGATGAAAGAAGGCACGCTGATTTGCAAAGGCGGTACCGGCGCCGATCGCAAGAAAGAGCATGAGCGCGTAACGTAAGATCGGCACCCCGGAGGCCTCCGATTCCGGCAAGACCGCGCCGAATAATGGAACCGCCAGCCACGACGCCAGGAGACGATAGCGGCCAACGTCGCTCTCGTTCGGATAGACGATGGAGAAAAGCAATGCTGCTGTGCAGCTAATGCAGAGCACGAGCGTCGTGCGCCAGTTCCGTCGCCAGGCCGCCGCGACTCCGGCCAAAACCACGAAGGTCGCAAACGTACCGTACTGGGCCTGCGTACCGGTCACGAACGCCCAGAGCGCATCTCCGATGCGCAGCGGATTGAATGCCTCCGCGAAATAACCGGGCGTGTGAAACTGACTGCCGGTCAACTCCAATGCGAGCCCGTGCAGCGTGCGCGGGTCGTTGTAGTTCCAGAAGATGCCGCCGTTGACGCCTTGCAGTCCGGCCGTTGGATCCAGGCCATGAGCAACGACGTACGTCGAGCGCAACGGCAAATAGAGGTAGAGCGCCAATCCTCCCAGCGTCAGCGCGGCCGAAATGGCGGCGAGCCGCAACGACGGCTTGCGCGCTGCGACCAGCGTGCCGATCAGCAACCCCGGTAGCAGCCAGAGGGCGTTGGGATGCGCGGCCATCGCGAGCCCGCAGAGCGCGAAGGCGCCGGCAAACCAACGCGCCTCTCCGGTGCGCATCCAGCGCAGGAAGGCATAGATCGCGATCGCTTCACACGCGACGGCGAGATCCTGCGCCTCCGCGCGTGCTGCGTGCGCCCAGACGTCCTGCGTGAACGCAAACCAGAGCGTGGCAAAGAGCGCGACCCATCGGCCCGCGCCGATCTCTCGCGCGACCGCGTATGCGGCCAGCGCAGTTATCGCAATCGCAACGCCGCTCATCGCATTCATGCGAAACGCGACCGAACCGATTGCGACGACGTGCGACCAGGCATATCCCACCAGGGTGTAGAGCGGAAATCCGGTAGGATGCGCGATGCCTAACATATACGGCACGCCTTGAAGCTCGGCGGTGTCCCACGATCCCGGCTCGATCGACGCGCTGGCGATGTACGCAGCTGCCGGAATCGCAAAGGCCGCGACAGGCGGCAGAGCCGCCAGTCGCGCCGCGAGCCGCGGCCGGTTCACGCCAGCGTGGGAAGCGGCAGTGACGGACGCGTCGAGAGATCGGGCCGCACCTCTTGATATCCCGCCAGAGCGTCGTCCATGAGCGCGAGCGCGAGATCGAGCTGCGGATCCTTTCCGTCGTGAAAATCGTGTGGCGCGATGTCGACGTCGAAATCGGGATCGGCTCCACGATTCTCGACGCTCCAGCCGACGTCGACGAACCAGAAGGAAAACTCCGGCTGCGTCGTGAGCGTGCCGTCGACGAGGTGATGGTAGGGGTCGATCCCGATGACCCCGCCCCACGTGCGTTTGCCCACAAGCGGGCCGAGCTGATAGAGCTTGAAGCAGTGGCTGAAGATGTCGCCGTCCGAGCCTGCAAACTGGTTGGTCAGCGCGACCATTGGGCCGGCCACCGATTCCGGAGGATAGGGTTGCGGCGCACCGTACCGCGGGATATCGTAGCCGACGCGCTTACGGGCGAGCTTCTCGAGCAGCAACGGCGAAACGTGGCCGCCGCGATTGTAGCGCACGTCCACGATCAAGCCTTTTCGATCGAACTCGCTCAAGTAGCCACGATGAAACTCGGAGAATCCCCATGGCCCCATATCGGGAATGTGAAGGTAGCCGACGCGTTCGCCGGTTCGTTCGTGCACGAGCCGCCGGTTCTCATCCACCCACGCGCGATAGCGCAGGGCCGCCTCGCTCGCGAGCGCCTTGACGAGCACCGTCCGTTCTTCGCCTTTGCGCGAACGCAGCGTCACGGAAGTCTCGCGACCGGATGCATTGACGAGTAACTGGCCCGGAGTAACGTCCCGCGAGAGGCGTTTTGCACCGATCGCGACGATGCAATCCCCTTCGTGAACGTCCAAGCCCGGCTCGGCGAGCGGCGAATCGTGCTCGCGGTTCCACGAGTCGCCGCGATAGATGCGCTCGATGCAGTAGCCGCCTCGATCCTCGTCCCAGCGCAGATCTGCTCCCAAGAAGCCGCGTTGATATTGTGGCGGCTCGCGATAGTCGCCACCCCATTCGTAGGCATGCGACGTACCGAGCTCGCCCTGCATCTCCCAAATGAGGTCGGATAGCTCGGTGCGCGTGCGCACCCGCGGCAGCACGGCGGCATAGCGATCGAAGACGCGGTCCCAGTCGATGTCGCTCATATCCTCGACCCAGAACTGTTCGGTCTGAAGCCGCCACGCTTCGCGATACATCTGCGCCCACTCGTCGCGCGGAACGATTTCGACGCTGGCACGATCGACGTCGATCCAGCCACTTCTGCGCCCCGGCTCGGCCGGCGGCTTCTGCTCTTCGCCGTCCTCGGGCAAGTCGCCGAGCGCGTCGATCGCTCGCAAGCGATCGCTGGAGCGATAGATCAGCGTTCGACCATCGGCGCCAAGCTGAATCTCGTCACACTCGTTGGCCATCGTCGCCTGGCGCTGATGCTCGAAATCGTAGGCAAGCAGCGTTCCGTGATCGTCCTTGTCGAGCTCCTCCCGCCGAGCCGGTTTAATTCCTTTGACGGGAAAAAGCGTGAACAGCACGCGTTGCGGAGCCGCGACAATTTGTTGGTAATCCCCCTCGTCGACCGGAAAGCCGAGCACGCGTCCTTGAATTCCGTCGAAGTCGATCTCGACGTCGGTCGCCTTCTGCGGCTTTCCGTTCTTCGCGCGTCCGTGATCGTGATCGCGATCGTGATGAATCGGCTTCGGCTTCGGCACGAACGGCGACGGAACGTCGTTGCGCAGCGTCACGACGAACGGCCGGCTTGCCTGCGGGAAGCTCAGGTCGAACTGCAGTGCATCGTAGACCGGATTGAAATCGCGCGTCGAGATGAAATAGAGATACGAGCCGTCCGGATCCCAGACCGGCGACTGATCGGCCCGCAGCGGCGAGGTAACGTCGTGGATCTTTCCCGAGCGAACCTTTACGATGCGAATGATCGACGTGCCCTGCGCCGGCGACCAAACGTAGGCCAAGTAGCGCCCGTCGGGCGCGAAGGCGAGGCCTTCGATGCGATGGGACGGGCAGGTATCGAGTATTCTGACCTTTCCGTCTTCGAGGTCAGCGACGCACAGCTCGTGACGATGATTCGCAAAAGCGACGACGTCGTTGGTGGGCGAACAGACCATGTCCGTCACCCGGCCGATGTCTCCGCCGGTGACCAAACGCGGCGGCGTCGACGCATCGGCGGGGTACAGCGCGATCTGTTCGTAGCCGTTGATGTCGGTGATCGAAGCGAGCCGCTCGCCGTCGTGCAGCCACCGCGTTAAGCGGCTACGCGCCTTGCTCCCTACGCCGTGGCGAATGACGGCCCCCTCGAAGAACGGCATCGTGAACGATTGACCGCGTGCGTCGAAGGCCACTTGCGTCCCCTCGGGATTGGGCCTGAACTGCTCGAGTGATTCGGCCGCGTTCTCGAAGCGGCGGGCGAGCTGCGGGGCCGTGGAGTGCGTCTCGATCTCAACCCGCGAGACACTGTCGCTTTCGATATCGTACAGCTTGATATCGCCGCCCGCGGCATAGACGATGCGCCGGCCGTCGGTAGCCGGGAAGCGCGCGTAGTACTCGCTCTCGTTCGTGTGACGTCGTACGCCGCTTCCGTCGAGCGCGCACGAATAGATGTTGCCGATGCCTTCGTGATCGGCCAAGAAATAGATGCGATCGCCGATCCACATCGGCCAGCAGGGATTCCCGTCCGGTAACGGCAGGCGCACGAACTGATCGGAGTCCCGCGCTTGCACCCAGATCTCGCCCGCGGTGCCGCCGCGATATCGCTTCCAGCGCGCCGGATCGGCCGCGTTGCGGCCGATGGCGAGCCGTCCGTCCGGACCATATGAAACGACGCGCCCGTGCCCGAGGCCGAACTCGCGCGGGTCGCCGCCGTCGCGCACGATTCGAAACGGCCGAGTCTCACCTTCGTACCACGTCGTCGGGTTACCGACGAAGAATATTTCCGTTCCATCGTCGCTCCACCCGATGGTCGAGAGCATCGTCGCTCCGAGGAAGGTCAGACGGCGAGGTTCCCCGCCGCGCGCCGGCATAACGTACAGCTCGGGATTCCCTTCGTCCGTCGAAACGAACGCAATCCACTCGCCGTCGGGCGAGATGCGAGGAAACGAACACGTACCAAAACTCACCGTGAGCCGAACGGCGTCACCGCCTTGCGCCGAGGCGCTCCACACGTCGTCCTCGCAGACGCACACGATGCGGTCGCCTGCTATCGATGGATAGCGGTAGTAGCCCTGATTCATAAGGGAGAAGCTTGGCGACAGGGTATCAGGCTCCCCTTATTTCGGGGCATGCGGAATGGCTCCGCCGGTCACGTGTAAGAGCTGGCCGAGCGTCGCGTTCAGTTCGGCCGCATTTTCAATTTGCACGAGCGTGGGGACCAAGGTCGGCGTGCGCGAGCGGCGTTCGAAGGGTTCGATCGGTCCGGTCCATGCGAACTGGGTCGCGGAATCGCCTGCTAGGCTGCGAAAGAGGAGTTCGGCGCCCAGCGCGTTCGCCCAACCGAATTCGGGACGCGTGTAGCGCCAATAGCCGTCGGAATAAAAACTCTCGTGAATCAAGCCGTTTTCCCCGTCGGTTTCGGCCAGCGTCGTGATCGCGGCGGCCACTTCTGCCGAAGAGGTCGCGGTGAGAGCGCGACCGATTATGCCCAGGGGCCACACATATCCGTAGGGCGTGTGCGGGCTGCCGAGTCCGGCTGCGTACCGCCCCGAGTAGAAGAACGGATTGTCCTTGCTGAGCGTAAACCTTCGCGTGGCCAGATAGATAGGATCGAATGCCGAGCACCAATCGATGTACGGCAACGTCGTGAGATTCGGGATGTTGGCATCGTCCATGAGGTTATAGCGTCCGTAGCCGTCGGTTTCGTAGGCGTACATCCAATCGTGACGGCGCGTGTCAAAGTAGCGCCCGTACCGCTCGACGCCGATTTGGACGCGCGCTCCCAGCGCTCCGGCTTGATTGGCGAGGCTCGCATCGCCATAGCCGTCGAGGGCGAGTCGCGCGACGTCGCGTAGCGCGACCACGGCCATCGCGTTTTGCGGAATGTTGAAACGGTATTGCACCGGATCGTCCGACGGACGAAAGGCGCCCCAAATCAGGCCGGTGCCGGCGCTGTACGCGTCATTGGTATAAACGCGATAGGGATAGCGATACCGGCTGCAGGTTCGGTGCCGCTCCTCGCAACGGTAGGTGGCAACGATGGTTTGCAGCGCGCGGTGCAAGTCGGGCGTAAAAACAGTCCGATCCGCAGTCAAGTGCCAGTAGATCCAAGTCAGAATCACCGGCCATGCCGGCGAGTCCACTTCCCATTTACGCTCCCAGACGTGATAGTCGGCGTCGAGCGCGTTGGCATAGGGATCGGTCAGCACGTTGCGCGCGTCACGCTCGATAACGCCCGCGAACCGGGCTCGCAGCACCGGGTAGGCGGCTTGATAGCGAATGTAGGGAATCGTCTGGGCGGACGAGTCGCGCAGCCACATCGCCGGAATGTCCCCGGTCTGCACGTACGTCGTCGCGTCGTCCTCGAGGAAGAAGTCGTGGAACAGCGTGTGAAAAAGCTGCGCGGTCTGAATGTCGCGGGCGCGCCGGCCGGTCATTGGAAGGACGAGCGTTTGCCCGGCGATCCGCTCGGGGGGTAGATACGAGAGGGCGGCGATCGCGCAGAGGATTGCGAGTGACCGTGCAACGAGGGACCGCACTATGGAGTTGATGGCTTCGCGCAAGGAAGGTCCGTTCTTGCCGGGAGCCGCAAACAGCCTTCGACGGTGACGGACGACGCATTGTTGCGCGATTTCGAAATGCACAAGCCGCGCGCGCTCGCGCGGGCGATTTCGTGCGCGGAATCGGGTCGGGGCCGCGATATCGTCCGTGCGCTCTATTCGAAAACGGGCCGTGCCGTTACGATCGGACTTACCGGACCTCCGGGCGTCGGGAAATCGACGCTGGCGTCGGCGCTCGTCCGCAAAGCGCGCGGACTAAGTAAGAGCGTCGGCGTGATCTCCGTCGATCCGAGCTCGCCGTTCTCGCACGGGGCGCTGCTCGGCGATCGTATCCGCCTTGCGGAGCATTTCACCGACGAAGCGGTCTTCATTCGCTCGATGGCGAGCCGTGGTCACCTTGGCGGGCTGGCCGGCGCTACCGCCGACGCGGTCTCACTGATGGACGCCTTCGGCTTCGACGTCGTCTTGATCGAAACGGTCGGCGTCGGTCAGAGCGAGATTGCAATTGCCGAGCTCGCGCAAACGACGCTCGTCGCCTTGCAGCCCGGGAGCGGCGATTCGATTCAGGTGCTCAAAGCGGGAATCATGGAGATAGCGGACGTGTTTGTCGTCAACAAAGCCGATCACCCGATGGCGGATCAGCTACGCCGCGAGATTCGCTCGGCGATGGAGATGCTGGAGTGGAAAGGTTGGATCCCCGAGCTCGTCGCGACGCAGGCACTTTCCGGTGAGGGAATCGAGCAACTCTGGGCTGCCATCGAGCGGCACATGGCCTACCTCAACGAGACGGGCGAGATCGAGGGCCGCCGACGGGAAGCCTTCCTGCACCAAGTGCGGCAATTGGCGTTGGGACGCACGGAGCGGCGTCTCGACCATCTGCTCGAAAGCGAAAACTTCAGCGGGATCGATCCGTACGAGGCCGCCGATCGCGTCATTCCCAAGCTTGGGTCCAAGCTTCATAATCCTTCGACAGGCTCAGGATGACACACCTTACCGCCTGCGCGCGAGCGCAGTCCTGAGCCGGCTCCTGAGCTTGTCGAAGGGGCCGAGTCGAAGGGTCAGGATGACACACCTTACCGCCTGCGCGCGAGCGCAGCCCTGAGCGAGGAGGGCAGCGACGAGTCGAAGGGTTGCTTGGGGAGAATCGAGCGTTTGCGTCGAAAAGCTCGGCCGCTATGCCCTTCGACTCGCCTTCGCCAAGCTCAGGCTCGCCCAGGATGACAACTTTGGATCGCCCCAGTGGCCTGGGCGCGCAGCCTACTCCGGCATTCGAGGAGCAACGACGGCGCTGGGAAGCGGCCTCAGCAAAAGGGCGGTCGCGAAAGGACCCGGGCTCGGGGGCCGTCGACCGCACGATCTCCGACGTTCCGCTCAAAGTCATCTACGCTCCGCAGGATGTCGCCGGCCTCGACCTCGCCGAAGATCTCGCGTGGCCAGGCGAGTTCCCGTATACGCGTGGCATCCATCCCAACGGGTATCGAGATCGCCTCTGGACGATGCGTCAGTTTGCCGGATTCGGTACGGCTGCCCAAACCAACGAGCGCTATCACTTTTTGCTCGAGCATGGCCAGCACGGCCTTTCGGTCGCCTTCGATATGCCGACGCTGATGGGTTACGACTCCGATGCGCCGCAAGCGCGCGGCGAAGTGGGAAAGTGCGGCGTCGCGATCGATTCGCTCGCCGATATGGAGGTGCTCTTCGACGGCATCGACATGGGCGATATCACAACCTCAATGACGATCAACGGCCCCGCCTGTATCGCATTGGCGCAATACGTCGCCGCTGCCGAGAAGAAGGGAATTCCGCGCGCGAAGCTGGGAGGAACGCTCCAAGCCGATATTCTCAAAGAGTATATCGCGCAGAAAGAGTGGATCTTTCCGCCGCGTCCGCACATGCGCATCATCGTGGACATGATCGAGTTCTGCACGCGCGAGATGCCGAAGTGGAATACGATCTCGATCTCGGGCTATCACATTCGCGAGGCGGGCTCGACCGCGGCGCAAGAGCTGGCTTTTACGCTGGCCGACGGCTTTGCGTACGTGGAAGCCTGCGTGGGCGCCGGAATGGACGTCGATTCGTTTGCGGGGCGCCTTTCGTTCTTCTTCAACTCGCACATCGATTTCTTCGAGGAGATCGCCAAGTTCCGCGCCGCGCGCCGTATCTATGCGCGCCACATGCGGGAGAAGTACGGGGCGAAGGATCCGCGATCGTGGCAACTGCGCTTTCACACCCAGACCGCCGGCTGTAGCGCGACGGCGCAACAGCCGGAGAACAACATCGTGCGCGTCGCGTTCGAGGCGATGGCGGCCGTTCTCGGCGGCACGCAATCGCTGCACACGAACTCTATGGACGAAGTCATGGCGCTGCCGACGGAAAAATCGGTCGAAATCGCGCTTCGTACGCAGCAAGTCTTGGCCTACGAGACCAATGTTACCAACGTCGTCGACCCGTTGGGCGGCTCGTACTACGTCGAAGCGCTGACCCAGGAGATGGAGCTCCAAGCAGAGAGTTATTTCGCACAGATCGCCGAGTACGGCGGCGTGATCGAAGCGATCGAAGCCGGATTCTTCCAGCGAGAGATCGCCGAGGCCAGCTATCGTTATCAACGCTCGATCGAGACGCGGGACCGCGTCATCGTCGGCGTCAACGCGTTCGTCAAGGAGGACGAGCCCGCAAACATCGATTTGCTCAAGATCACGGAGGAGACCGAGCGCGGACAGGCCGCCTCGGTGGAGAAGTTGCGCTCGAAACGCGACGGCGCCGCCGTGCGGCGCTGCCTCGAACGTCTCCAGGCCGCCTGCCGGGATCCGAAGGACAATCTGATGCCGCACTTGATCGATTGTGCCAACGCCTACGCTACCGAAGGCGAGATCGTCGAAGCGATGGCGAGCGTTTACGGGCGCTATACGGAACGAGCGGTGCTATGACGGAGGGAGAGATGCGCGATAACAATCTCGAGGTCTATCGGGTGCGACGCACGCTCGCACAGGTGAAGCAAAAGCTCGAGGAGGCGCTCCACTTGAGCCGCCGTCAGGATGAGATGCGAGATGAACGATCGGCCGCTGCGCGTCGTCATCGCTAAAGCCGGCCTCGACGGTCACGACCGCGGAGCGAAGGTCATCGCGCGAGCGCTGCGCGACGCCGGCATGGAGGTCATCTATACCGGACTCTTTCAGGCGCCCGAGCAGATCGTGCAGACGGCCGTGCAAGAGGACGCGGATGGCATCGGTCTTTCAATCCTCTCCGGCGCGCACATGACGCTCTTTCCGCTCGTCGTCGAGCAGCTGCGGGCGCAGGAAGCGGGAGACATCGTCTTTTTCGGCGGTGGAACGATCCCGCCCGAAGACGCAAAACGGCTCAAAGATCTCGGCGTTCGCGAGATCTTTACGCCCGGCGCGCCGCTGCAGACGATCGTGGACTTCGTAAGACGCGAGTGCGGTAAGCGAAGAACGCCGGAGCCGGCGGCTTAATACGTTTTGAATCTGACGCGAGTCCGCACGCGCGTCGCGCCGTCTCCGACCGGCGATCCGCACGTCGGTACGGCGTACGTCGCGCTGGTCAACTACTGCTTTGCGCGCCAGCACGGTGGCGAGTTCGTCCTGCGAATCGAGGATACCGACCGAGCGCGTAGTTCGGCCGAGAGCGAACGCATCATCCTGGCCGCGCTGCGGTGGTGCGGCCTCGCGTGGGATGAAGGCCCCGACGTCGGCGGACCCTTCGGCCCGTACCGTCAGAGCGAGCGCTCGAGCATCTACGCCTCCTATGCGGAAAAACTGCTCGCTTCGGGTGATGCCTTCAAATGCTTTTGCACGCCGGAACGTCTGGAAGAGATGCGCGTCGCGCAACGTGCGGCCGGCAAGGCGCCGCGCTATGACGGTCGCTGCCTAACGTATTCGGCGCAAGAGATCTCGCGGCGCGAAGCGGCGGGCGAGCCATACGTCGTGCGCTTGCGCGTTCCGGACGAAGGCGTCTGCGTCGTCAACGATCTGCGGCGGGGGCCGATCGAGTTCGAATACGCGAGCGTCGACATGCAGGTCTTGATCAAATCCGACGGCATGCCGACCTATCATCTCGCCAACGTCGTCGACGATCATTTGATGGAGATCACGCACGTCTTTCGAGGCGAAGAATGGGTTTCCAGTGCCCCCAAGCACCTGCTGCTCTACTCATATTTCGGCTGGCAACCGCCCGAGCTGCTCCATCTGCCGCTGCTGCGCAATCCCGATAAGAGCAAGTTGAGCAAACGCAAGAATCCCACGGGAATTCTCTTCTTTCGGGCGATGGGTTATCTCCCCGAGGCGCTGGTAAACTTCTTGGCGCTGCTCGCGGACCCGGCGCGAGAGGGCGAGGACGAAATGCTGGATCTGCCGGCAATCGTGCGGCGCTTCGATCCCCAGCGCGTGCCGATCGGCGGCCCCGTCTTCGACTTGGCGAAGCTCGATTGGCTCAACGGACGATATATTCGCGAGCGCCTCGATCCCGCGAGCTTCGTGCAACGCGTGCAGGAATGGGCCGTCTCACCGGAGCGGTTGACGCGGGTGGCGCAGCTCGCAGCGCCCCGCATCGAACGCTTGAGCGATCTGGGCCCGCTGCTGGCCTTCCTTTTCTCCGGCCGGCTAGCACTGACGACGCACTCGTTTGAAAGCACGAAACTCGACGCGCTTTCGATTCGTCGCGCTCTCAGCTTGAGCGTGGCGGAGTTCGATAAACTCGCGGCATGGAACGCCGTTACAATCGAGCGGGTGATCGGGCGTATTGCCGCTGCTCTCGACAAAAAAGCGCGCGACATCGCACGCCCCTTCTACGTTGCGATCACCGGCAGTGCCACCTCGATCCCGCTGTACGATTCGATGGAATTGCTCGGACGGGATCTCGTTCGCGAGCGGCTGCGCAACGCGATCGACCTTTTGGGTGCGCCGAGCAAGCGCGAGCTGCAAGAGTGGGAGACGCTCCTGCAAAGCGACGAGGTAGCAGTGTGATCCGAGCGATCGTCCTGGCCGCCGGCAAAGGCACCCGGATGAAGAGCGCGCGCTCCAAGGTGCTGCACGAGATCTGCGGGCGCCCGATGCTTTGGTATGTCGTACGGGCGCTGCGCCGCGCCGGCATCGGCGAGATCATCGTCGTCATCAACCCGGAGCTGCGCGACGAGATCGAACGCTTCGATGTGGAGAGCGTCGTGCAAGAAGAACAGCTCGGCACGGGTCATGCGGTTCGGGTTGCGCTCGAACACCTCGAGCCGAGATCGGGACGCCTCGTCGTCGTCTGCGGCGACATGCCGCTGGTGACCGGCGAGCTGCTGCGGGGAATGGCCGGTTCGCTCGATGCCGATGACGGCGTCGCGCCCGTGATGGCGCTGGTTACCGTCAAGATGCCGTTGCCTTCGAGCTTCGGACGCATCGTCCGCAGTGGACGGCGCGTCGAACGGATCGTCGAAGTGCGCGACGCTACGCCCGAGCAGCTCGCAATCGACGAGATGAATGCGGGCATCTATGCCTTCGACGAGGGCGCGTTGCGCGATGCCGTAGCGCGCCTCCGCCCGGATAACGCGCAAGGAGAGTACTACCTCACCGACACCGTTGCGGAGTTCGTGCGCGACGGAAGAGGCGTCCGCCCGGTGGTCGCGACCGACCACCTTCACGTGCTGGGCATCAACGATCGCGTCGAGCTCGCCCAGGCGCGCAAAGAGATGAACGCGCGCTTGTGCGCGGCGCACATGCGCGAGGGCGTTACGATCGTCGACCCGGATACGACCTATTTGGAGCCCGAGCTGGAAATCGGGGGCGATACCGTGCTCTATCCGAATACGACGATCGCGCGTCTTTCGAGCATCGGCCGGAACTGCGTGGTGGGACCCAACAGCCGTCTGTCGAACGCGAAGCTCGGCGATCGGGTGACCGTTCGCGAGAGCGTCATCACCGACACGACGATCGGCGACGACGTTTGGATCGGGCCGTTCGCGCATCTGCGCGGGGAGACTCGGCTGGGCGATAAAGTCCACGTCGGTAACTTCGTCGAGATCAAGAAATCGAATTTGGATCGTCGGGTCAAGGTCAGCCACCTCTCCTACCTCGGCGATGCGACGATCGGCGAAGAGACGAACGTAGGCGCCGGAACGATTACGTGCAACTTCGACGGTGAACGGAAGCATCCAACGATCGTGGGACGCAACGTCGCGATCGGTTCGAACACGTCGCTCGTCGCGCCGGTCAGCGTCGGCGACGGCGCGTTGACGGGCGCCGGCTCCGTCGTCACAAAGGACGTGCCCAGCGGCGAGCGCGTCGCGGGCAATCCGGCTCGGCCCCTTCCAAAGAAGTAGCCGTGCGCATTCTCCGCGGCGTGCTCTTTACGGCCGCGTTTCTGCTAACGTTCCACGCCGCGCAAGCGGCGTCAATCGATCGGCCAAATGCGCTCGATCGCCGCGTGGACGCGTTCTCACAAAGCGCGCTGCTCCATCAGCCCGCGACGGTGCTCGTCGACCATGCTCGCCAAGCCGCGGCACTGCGCCGCGCACACTTGACGCTGCCCGGCTGGGTGCTGATCCAACTCTGCGAGGCGATTGCGCTCTTTTATCTGTGGAGCTCGGGGGGAGCGGCGAGGTTGCGCGATTGGCTGCGCCGGCGAATCCGTTCCGATTGGATTCTGCGTTTTGCGTTCGGTGCGGCACTTGGGCTGGTCGCGCGGGTCGCATCGTTTCTTCCGGCCTTCTATCTTTATCGAGTCGACAAGACGATGCAGCTCTCCGTCGAGCTAACGCGCTGGTGGGCGCTCTCCTGGGCGTTCCATACGTTGCTCGGGATGATCGTTGCGGGACTCGTCGCCGCGATCGTTCTCGGGTGGGCGCAACGAACTCATCAATGGTACGCTTACACGATCCTCGCCATTCTCGCCGGCTGCGTCATTTGGACGTACGCGAGCCCGTACCTGACGCTTCTCGGACGGACGATCCATCCGCTCAACGGGCGCCTCGACGCGGAGATGCACGACGTGCTCGCGCGGGCGGGTTTCGGCGAGCTACGCGTACAGGTCGAGGGCGTGCGCAATACACCTATCGGCGAGGCTGCGGTCATTGGAATCGGATCGTCGCGCCAGATTCTCTTGAGCGATACGCTGATCGCCGGAGACACGCCCCCCGAACTCGCGTACGACGTCGCCGTCGAGCTCGGCCACGTCGTGCACCGCGACCTGCTCTCCATCGCGTTAATCGAAGGCGGCATCGTCATTCTCTTCTCCGCGCTCGCGGTCGTGCTGGCGGATCGCATTACGTTTCGCCGTGACGACGATCCACTCTCGCGTCTTGCGATCGTCGCCGCGCTGTTGGCCGTGGTGTATATCGCGGCCGTTCCGGCTCGGAGCGCGGCGCTGCGCTCTTACGATTTCTCCGCCGATCGATATGCGATAGCGCTGACCGGCGATCCGGCCGACGCGGTGCGCGCGCTCGTGCGGGACAGCGACCAGCGCATGGAAGAAGTCTGTCCCGAGCTGAGCGCGGTGCTCTTCCTTTACACTTCGCCGGGAACGGGAGCCCGCGTTGCCGCGATCAATCACGTTCCGTCGGAGTGTCCGTAGGGGCCCACATATTGACGAAGCGCATCGCCGCTTCGAGCCCCTCGTCGATCCAGAGCGTTACGCCCTCGGCGGCCGCCGAAATGATTTCCGGGAGCGCGTGGCGCTCCTCGTCGTTGAACTGACTGAGCACGTGGTCCACGCTGTCGAACTCGGGACGCCCGAGGCCAACGCGAAGGCGCGGGAACTCCTCGCCGATCGTCGCGATGACCGAGCGCAGGCCGTTGTGCCCGCCGTGACCGCCGCTCGGCCGCATTCGCAACTTTCCAAAGGGGAGATCCATATCGTCGCTTATAACGAGCACGCCGGCCGGCGGCGTTCGATACCATGCCGAAATCAAACGCACGGGCGTCCCACTGAGATTCATGAACGAGGCCGGCTTCACGAAGCCGATGCGGCGCGTGGAATCGAAGGCTTGCTGCGCGGCGTCTTTCTTCTTCCAGCTCAGGATGCCGAAGCGGCGTGCCACCTCGTCGACCACCATGAAGCCCACATTGTGGCGAGTCGCCGCGTATTGCGGGCCCGGATTGCCGAGCCCGACGACGAGTCTCGGGGCGCCTGACTCCGCCGGCTAGCCCGCCTCGGGCGTGGCCGGTTCGGCGCCGACCAGCTGTGGCTCGGCGGTCCCTTCGGCCGAAGCGGTCTCTTCCTCGTGCGTCCGCGGCGGTTCGATCGTCACGACGAGCGTTTCGGGGGGCGAGAGCAGCTTAAAGCCCGCAGGCAGCGCGATGTCGCCGGCGGTCACGTGATCGTGAATGCCCAGCGCCGTTACGTCCACTTCCAGATGCTCGGGAATCTGATTTGCGGGTCCCTCGACTTCGATCTCGTGGGCGACCATGTCCATCACGGCGCCCATCTCCTTGACACCCATGGCAACGCCGACCGTCACGATTGCGAGTCGGGCGCTGATCGTTTCGTCGGCGGAGATGCGCTGCAGATCGGCATGGACGATGCGCCGCGTAACGGGGTGCGTCTGGACCTCGCGGACCAAGGCCGTCTGCGGTTTCTTTCCGCCGTCGGTCAGCGTGACGACGGCGTTGCGCCCTGCGCGGTGCAGCAGCTCCTTGAAGTCGTGCGCGTTCACGGCGATATGATCGGGAACCGTTCCGTGCCCAAAGACGACCGCCGGGATCTTCCCTTGCGCGCGCAAGGCTTGCGAACCGGTGGTTCCGAGTTTGGTGCGGTGTTCGATTGAGAGTTTCAACTCTTTGCTAGCCACGATATTCCTTTTCTAGGAGCTTGTAGGGGTTTGACCATTTTCGGATTCGTCGCCTGCAAAGAGCTCCGAGACCGAACGATTGGTGACGATGCGGTTGATCGCGTCGGCAAAGACCTGCGCGATCGAAAGCTGTACGAATTTTGGATGGTTGTCGCGATCCTCGAACGGAATGGTGTTGGTAACGAGCACCTTTTCGATCTCTGACTGTTCGAGCACCTCGACGGCTTCACCGGCAAAGATCCCGTGCGACGCGACCGTGTAAACTTTGGTTGCTCCCCGCGCCTTGATCGCTCCAGCCGCTTTGGCCAGCGTGCCGCCGGTCGAAATCATGTCGTCCACGACGACTGCGACTTTTCCGGCAACGTCACCGACGATGTCGGTAACCTCGGAGACGTCGGGCTCGGGACGGCGTTTAAAGACGATGGCGAGCGTGCTATTCAGCCGCTTCGCGAAGAGTTCGGCACGGTGCACGCCGCCGGCATCGGGTGAGACGACGACGATTTTGTCGTCGCAGAGGCCTTCCTTCTTTAGGTAGTTGCAGAGCACGGGCATCGCCATCAGGTTGTCGACCGGAATGTCGAAGAAGCCTTGAATCTGCGCCGCGTGCAGATCCATGGTGACGATGCGCCGGGCGCCCGTCACCTTTAGCAAATTGGCGATCACCTTGGCCGAGATCGGCTCGCGCCCCTTGGTCTTCTTGTCTTGCTTGGCATAGCCGTAATAGGGAATCACGGCGGTGATTCGGGCCGCCGAGGCGCGCCGCAATGCGTCGATCATCAGCAGCAACTCCATCACCGCATCGTTGACGCCCTTGCCGTTGGGCGTCTTGCAGATCGACTGGACGACGAAGACCTCGGAGCCGCGAACGTTCTCGCCGATCTCCACCCGCGTCTCTTCATTTCTAAACTCGCCAACCAGCGCCTTGCCGACATGCAGTCGCAGGCGCTTGGCGATCTCTTCGGTCAGCTGCGGATTGGAGTTTCCGCAGAAGAGCAGCGGGCTTTGCACGGGGGGGGCGTTCGCTGGCTGAATCGTTCGGCCCTCGAAGGCTGTTTTAAGAAGCGTGGCTCAAGAGTTCACGCTGGTCTCGCCCTTTGCGCTGGCCGGCGATCAGCCAAAGGCGACCGACGCCTTGGCGCGCGGAGTCCTACGCGGCGACCGCGCGCAGACGCTGCTCGGGGTGACCGGGAGCGGCAAGACGATGGCGATGGCGCGTACGATCGAGCTCGTGCAAAGGCCGACGCTCGTGCTCTGTCACAACAAGACGCTCGCGGCCCAGCTTTGCGCCGAGTTCCGCGAGTTTTTCCCGAAGAACGCGGTTGAATACTTCGTCTCCTACTTCGACTACTACCAGCCCGAGGCATACGTCCCGTCGACCGACACCTATATCGAAAAGGACAGCTCGATCAACGACGAGATCGAGCGCCTGCGCCATTCGGCGACGCAATCGCTGTTGACGCGCCGCGACACGCTGATCGTCGCCTCGGTTTCCTGCATCTTCGGTCTCGGCTCGCCCTCCGATTACATGGAGATGTCGGCGCGCGTTCGCGTGGGCGAGGAGTTCGACCGCGACGTTTTCCTGCGCAAACTGGTCGACATGCAGTACCGGCGCAACGACCTCAACTTGGTGCGCGGAACCTTCCGCGTGCGGGGCGATACGCTGGAGTTCGTCGGTGTGGAGGAAGAGCTCGTCCATCGCATTAGTTTTTTCGGCGACACGATCGAAGCGATCAACGTCGTCAACCTGCTCACCGGCGAATACGTCGAGAGCAAGCGCGAGGTGACGATCTTTCCCGCCAAGCATTTCATCACGCCCGAGGAGAAGCTCCAGCGCGCGATCGTCTCGATCGAGGCCGAGCTGGAGGAGCGGCTCGCGTATTTCAAGGGGCACGGAAAGCTGTTGGAAGCACAGCGCCTGGAGATGCGCACGCGTTACGACCTCGATATGCTGCGCGAGGTCGGCTATTGCAACGGGATCGAGAACTACTCTCGCCATCTTACGGGCCGAGAGCCGGGCTCGACGCCATGGTGCCTGATCGACTTTTTCCCCAAAGACTGGCTGCTCTTCGTTGACGAATCGCACGTGACGCTCCCCCAAGTGCACGGAATGTTCGCGGGCGACCGTTCGCGCAAGCAGGTCCTGGTCGAGCACGGCTTTCGTCTTCCCAGCGCGTTGGATAACCGGCCCCTGACCTACGACGAGTTCGACGATCATATCGTGCAGGCGGTCTACGTTTCGGCGACGCCGGGAACGTACGAAACGGGCCGCAGCAGCCAGGTCGTCGAGATGATCATTCGACCGACCGGACTGGTCGATCCGGAAGTCGAGGTTCGCCCGACGCGCAATCAAGTCGACGACCTGATGGAAGAGATCCGTCAGCGTGCCGACCGCAAGGAGCGCGTGCTGGTCACGACGCTCACCAAGAAGATGGCCGAAGATCTCACCGATTACCTGATCGAGAACGGTCTGCGCGTCCGCTATCTGCACAGCGAAGTCGATACGCTCGAGCGCGTTGCGATTCTGCGCGACCTGCGGGCCGGCGTCTTCGATGTTTTGGTCGGCATCAATCTCCTTCGCGAGGGGCTCGACCTTCCCGAAGTCTCGCTGGTGGGCATTCTCGATGCCGACAAAGAGGGATATCTGCGAAGCGGAACCTCGCTGATTCAAACGATCGGGCGCGCCTCGCGCAACGTGGAAGGCAAGGTCATCATGTACGCCGACGTCGTGACCGAATCGATGGCCCGCGCCATCGGCGAGACGCGCCGTCGTCGCGAACGGCAGGTGCAGTACAATCTCGAGCACGGCATCGAGCCGAGATCGATCCGCAAAGAAATTCACGACATCCTGAGCATGATCGGCGGCGGCGACGAGCGCGCTGCGAAGTTCAAATTCGACAAGCTCCCGCGTGACGTCGCGCTCAAGATGTCCCGCGATTTGGAGCGCAAGATGCGCGAAGCGGCCGCAAGTCTGGAGTTCGAGAAGGCCGCGGCGCTGCGCGACGAGCTTATCGAGCTGCGTAACCAGATGGGCGGCAACGAAAGCGTTCTCTTTGGCGGGAGAGCGCCAAAGATTTTCGACAAGGCCTTGGCCGAGCTGGTCAGTAACTAAATCGGCGTCGTGACCGTTCTTACCCGCACGCTCCTCAACGTGCCCGAGGCGTTGGGCGAGCTCGTCGTGATTATCGCCGTCGTGGCCGGTTTCGTCGCGTTGCACGCCGTGCTGCAGCGCCGCTTCAAGACCGACGTGCTGCGGCGGCACAACGACGTCGCCGGGTACCTCTTTTCGGCGGTCGGCGTTCTCTACGCGGTGCTCCTAGGCTTCTCCGTGGTGGTGGTGTGGCAGAAGTACGATGCGACCGTCTCCAACGTCGAAACCGAGGTCGATGCGGCGGCGGACCTGTATCATGTGGTCGACGGTTTCCCGGCCCAGTCTCGAGACGCCATTCGGGGTAAGCTTGCCGGCTATGCGAGGGCCGTCAATGACGCTGAATGGCCGGCAATGGCCGCCAATCGAGACGTGCCGGATACGGGAGCGAACCTGCTCGAAGCGATCTCGTATAGCATCGATACTTTTGCGCCGGTCGATATCCGGCAAGGCAACGTGCAGCAGGCGGCGCTGCAGGACCAGCAACGGCTTTTCGACGCCCGGCGCGAGCGACTGATCCATGCGGCACCATCCGTACCGGTCGTGCTCTGGTTCGCGCTCGTTATGGGGGCGCTCTCGATGGTCGCCTTCTGCTACATCTTCGGCGTCGAGAACCGGCCCGCGCAGCTTCTGATGACCGCGATTCTGGTCGGCTTGATCGCAATACTCTTCTGTGTCGTCTACGAGTTTGCCACGCCGTTCTCCGGTTCGGTGACGATCTCGTCGGACGGTTGGAGCTACTTCACGCACCGGATGCACGAGATTCGATAGCGATCCTTTGAAAGGAGTTCACATGATTCGCAACATGCTTGTGGTACTGGGACTCCACGCCGCTACGATCGCCGCGGTACCCCCGGGGGGCAACGCGACCGTGACGCAGCCCGGCAGGATCGATCGCACGACGCTCAACTTTCTCGTCGCCGTCGATGGGCAGGGAAAGATCGCCGGTATGCGCCTGATGCCGAACCAATAGCGAGATACGCTCGTTGCGCCGCCTCGATCTCGTGCTCTTCGACCTCGACGATACGTTGCACGACGATACGTATGCCTATCAGAGCGCGGCCGAGGAAGTGGCGCGGGAGGTCGCAGCGGAGCACGGCATCGACGCGCTGGCGCTCAAGGCCGCCTACGTTGCGGAAGCCGAGGGCTTTTGGCATCGCCTTTCGGCCGACGATCTGAAGGTCAAGCTCTCGCGCGTTCGCGCGAGCATGTGGCAGGCCGCCCTCGAGAGCGTTGGGGTCGGAGATCCCGAGCTGGCCGAGCGAAGCGCGGATCGTTATAACGCCTATCGCTCCAAGTACTACACGCTCTTCCCCGGGGCGCTCGATCTCTTGCGGTCGCTCAAAGGGCGCGGCATGAAGTTGGGTTTGGTCACCAACGGGCTCTCCGAAACTCACCGTGAAAAGATCGCGCTCTTGCGCATCAGTGAGTTCTTCGATGCCATTTTCCTCGCCGACGAGGTCGGCATGATCAAACCGAACCCGTTACTCTTCGCGCACGCGTGCCGGACGCTTGACGGCGCGCCGGCGCGCGCCGCGATGGTTGGGGACCGCTACGACCGCGATATCAAGGGAGCCCTCGAGGCCGGACTCTTCACCGTCTGGCTCAACGTGCGTGCCGAGGAGCTGCCGCCCGGCTCACCCCCTCCCGACGCAACCTGCAGCTCGATTGCCGACGTCGGCCGCATACTTCTTACGCCGATCGGTGTCTCCTAGATACCGTGTCCCTGGATTCCATCGTCATCAAGGGTGCGCGCGAGCACAATCTCAAGAACGTGGATCTCGTGCTGCCCAGAAACCGGCTGATCGTGATAACCGGCCTCTCGGGCTCGGGCAAATCCTCATTGGCCTTCGACACGATCTACGCCGAAGGGCAGCGCCGCTACGTCGAGTCGCTCTCGTCGTACGCACGTCAGTTTCTCGGACAGATGGAAAAGCCCGATGTGGATTACATCGAGGGACTCTCCCCGGCGATCTCGATCGATCAGAAATCCACCTCGCGCAACCCGCGCTCCACCGTCGGCACGGTGACGGAGATCTACGACTACCTACGGCTGCTCTACGCGCGCGTCGGAACGCCGCACTGTTATCAATGCGGTCGCGAGATCAGTACGCAATCCAGCGAGCAGATCGTCGATTCGATCATGGAGCTGCCGGAAGGCACCCGCATGGTGCTGCTGGCGCCGCTCGTTCGCGGTCGCAAGGGCGAGTATACCAAGCTCTTTGAGGAGATTGCGAAAGAGGGTTTCACGCGCGTTCGCGTCGACGGCGAGACGAAGGAGCTTTCTTCGAAAATCGTTCTCGACAAAAAACGCAAGCACACGATCGAAGTGGTCGTCGACCGGCTCGTTCGCAAGCCCGACGTCCGCAAACGGCTCGCCGACTCGGTCGAAACCACGCTGCGCCTTTCCAGCGGCATCGTCACCGTCTTAATGGATGAGAAAGAGCTGACCTTCAGCGAAGCCTTCGCCTGCGTCTACTGCGGGCTCTCGTTCGAAGAGCTGGCGCCGAGGCTGTTTTCGTTTAACTCGCCTTACGGGGCGTGCCCGGCCTGCAGCGGTCTCGGTGAGAAGATCGAGA